>NZ_JBISBS010000003.1:0-463434 GCF_044335505.1 Paracoccus jiaweipingae
TGCCGCCTTGCCGCCTTGCCGCCTTGCCGCCTTGCCGCCTTGCCGCCTTGCCGCCTTGCCGCCTTGCCGCCTTGCCGCCTTGCCGATGCAACGCCCACCTGTCAGCGGACGGAAAAAACTGCGCCATGTGCTGGTGATCGGACGGGGCACATACCGGCAGGGCAGAACAGCAACCGGCTGTTTTAGCGGCTCTGGCTTCAGACCATTCCAAAAAGGAACCGGCTGGCCTGAAAGGGGCTGCCCGACACAGCGGGCTGTGCCGGATGGCGGAACCGGGCGGTGGAATCGGGGCGCTGTGGCGGTGGCTTGCCCGGTTTGTGGTCTCGGCGGGCGCGCTTTGGAATGCGGGCGGCAACAGAAAACCGCGCGGCCATGGACCGCGCGGCGCGATTGTCAGTGATGGAAAGGCAGATCAGCGCAGAATGCTGCGACCGGCATATTCGGCGGTGGCCCCCAGCATTTCCTCGATACGGATCAGCTGGTTATATTTGGCCAGCCGGTCAGACCGCGCCAGCGAGCCGGTCTTGATCTGGCCGCAATTCGTGGCCACCGCCAGATCAGCGATGGTGGCGTCCTCGGTCTCGCCCGAGCGATGCGACATCACGCTAGTGTAACCCGCGCGGTCGGCCATGCGCACCGCGTCCAGCGTTTCCGACAGGGTGCCGATCTGGTTGACCTTGACCAGCAGGCTGTTGCCACAGCCGCGCGCGATGCCGTCGGCCAGACGGGCCGGGTTGGTCACGAACAGATCGTCGCCCACCAGCTGGACCTTGCCCCCCAGCTTTTCGGTCAACAACTTCCAGCCGTCCCAGTCATCCTCGGCGCAGCCATCCTCGATCGACAGGATGGGGTAATCGGCGCACAGCGCGGCCAGATAGTCCACATTCTCGGCCGGGGTCAGCGATTTGCCCTCGCCGGCCAGTTCATATTTGCCGCCCTTGAAATATTCGGTCGAGGCACAGTCCAACGCCAGCATGATGTCGTCGCCGGGCTTGTAGCCGGCCTTTTCGATCGAACGCAGCACGAAATCCAGCGCGTCACGGGTGCTGGACAGGTTGGGGGCAAAGCCGCCCTCGTCACCCACGCCGGTCGCCAGACCCGCCGCCGACAATTCCTTCTTCAGGGTGTGAAACACTTCGGCGCCCATGCGCACGGCATCGCGGATATTGTCCGCGCTGACCGGCATGATCATGAATTCCTGAATGTCGATGGGGTTATCGGCATGTTCGCCGCCATTGATGATATTCATCATCGGCACCGGCAACAGCCGCGCCCCGGTGCCCCCGACATAGCGATACAGCGGCTGGCCCGTGGCCTCGGCCGCGGCTTTGGCAACGGCCAGCGACACGCCCAGAATCGCGTTCGCCCCAAGGCGCCCCTTGTTTTCGGTCCCGTCCAGTTCGCACATCATCTGGTCGATGGCCAGTTGTTCGGTCGCGTCCTCACCGATCAGGTTCTCGGCCAGTTCGCCATTCACCGCCGCGACGGCCTCCAGCACGCCCTTGCCCAGATAGCGCGCCTTGTCGCCATCGCGCTTTTCCACGGCCTCATGCGCCCCGGTCGAGGCACCCGAGGGCACCGCCGCGCGGCCCATGGTGCCGTCTTCCAGCGTCACATCGACCTCGACGGTCGGGTTGCCGCGGCTGTCGAGGATCTCGCGGGCGAAAATGTCGATAATGGCGGTCATGTCGGCATCCTTTTTGCGATGGGGGCCAGTTTCGCGGCCTGCATACCCTGCCACGCGACGGGGGGAAACCCTGATGGCGCAAACGCCCGGTCAGGTGCCGCAAAAGGTGCGCCGGACCTCTTCTTCGGGGCGGGGCGGACGGGCCAGATCAGCCCAGTCATCGCGGTCGCGATGCGGTTCGGTGCAGGCGGCCAGCAGGCGCTGGAACGGGGCCATATCGCCGGCCAGCGCCGCGGTGATGGCCTGTTCAACCCGGTGGTTGCGCGGGATGCGGCGCGGATTGGCGCGTGCCATGACCGCCGCTGCGTCGGGCAGGTCACGGATGCGCGCCTGCCAGTCGGCCCGCCAGTGATCAAAGGCGGCCGTGTCGGTGAAATGGCTGCGGGCATTGTCCCCCAGGTCAGCAAATGTGGCGGTGAAATCGGCGCGGTTCTGCGCCATCAGCGTCAGCAGCCGCTCGATCAGGGCGCGGTCATCGTCGCGCGGCGCGGCGATCCCCAGCTTGGCGGCGAAATGGCGCAGCCACGCGGCCTGATACAGGTCGGGAAAGCCATGAACGATGGCGGTGGCACCCTCGATCGCGGGGTCCAGATCGGGCATCAGCGGGACCAGACAACTGGCCAGTTGCGCCAGATTCCAGACCGCGACCTGCGGCTGTTCGGCCCAGGCATAGCGCCCGTGCCGGTCGATCGAGGAAAACACCGTATCGGGGTGATAGCGGTCCATGAACGCACAGGGACCATAGTCGATGGTTTCCCCCGAAATCGTCATGTTGTCGGTATTCATCACCCCGTGAATGAACCCCAGCGCCATCCAGCGCGCGACGGTGTCGGCCTGCGCCGCGACCACCCCGGCCAGCAGGTCCAGCGGGGTTTCGGCCTGCGGATAATGGCGGGCGATGGCGTGATCGGTCAGCGCGCGCAGGGTGGCGCAGTCGTCGCGCACGGCAAAATACTGGAAGGTGCCGACGCGGATATGGCTGGCGGCAATGCGGGTCAGCACAGCGCCGGGGCGGGCGGTGTCACGCATCACCGGCTGGCCGGTTGCCACAGCGGCCAGCGCGCGCGTGGTCGGCACCCCCATCGCGGCCATGAATTCCGATACCAGATATTCGCGCAGGACCGGTCCCAGCCACGCCCGGCCATCGCCGCCGCGTGAAAACACCGTCGGGCCGGACCCTTTCAGCTGAATATCGAAACGCGCGCCATCGGGGGCGATGATTTCCCCGATCAGCATCGCGCGGCCATCGCCAAGCTGGGGCACAAAGCCGCCGAACTGGTGCCCGGCATAGGCCTGCGCCAGTGGCTCGGCCCCTGCGGGCAGGACATTGCCCGCCAGCATCGCCAGCCCGTCCTTGCTGGTCAGCCAGTCCGCATCCAGCCCCAGCCGCGCCGCCAGTGGCCCGTTCAGCGCCAGCAGCCGCGGCTGCGGCACCGGCTGGGGCGTCAGCCGCGCAAAGGCGTTTTGCGGCAGGCGGGCATAGGAATTGTCAAAGCGGATCATGCGAAACCTCGTGCTGATGCCCTTGATCTAGGTATCCCGGCGCCCCGCGCAAAGGGGCGGGGGCCGGCGTCGGCTTGCGCCCGCGCGGGCCGGGCTGTATCGCAGGACCAAAGGAAAAGAGGTTTACGATGAAGTTTCTCGATCTGGCCAAGGTCTATATCCGCTCGGGCGCGGGCGGTGCCGGTGCGGTCAGCTTCCGGCGCGAAAAATTCATCGAATATGGCGGTCCCGATGGCGGCGATGGCGGGCGCGGCGGCGATGTCGTGGCCGAGGCCGTGGACGGTCTGAACACGCTGATTGATTTTCGCTATCAGCAGCATTTCTTTGCCAAAACCGGCCAGCATGGCATGGGCAGCCAGCGCACCGGTGCCAGCGGTGACGATATTGTGCTGCGCGTGCCCGTCGGGACCGAGATTCTGGACGAAGATCAGGAAACCCTGATCGCGGATATGACCACGCCCGGACAGCGCGTGGTGCTGGCGCGCGGTGGCAATGGCGGCTTTGGGAATTTGCATTTCAAATCCTCGACCAACCGGGCACCGCGCAATGCCAATCCCGGTCAGCCGGGGGTGGAACGCACGATCTGGCTGCGGCTTAAGCTGATTGCCGATGCGGGTCTGGTGGGGCTGCCCAATGCGGGTAAATCGACGCTGTTGTCGACGGTGTCGAATGCGCGGCCCAAGATCGCGGATTACCCCTTTACCACGCTGCACCCCAATCTGGGGGTGGTCGGCGTCGATGGGCGCGAATTCGTCATGGCCGATATTCCCGGCCTGATCGAGGGCGCGTCCGAGGGCCGGGGCCTTGGCGACCAGTTTCTGGGCCATGTCGAGCGCTGCCACGTTCTGCTGCACCTGATCGACGGCACCGCGCTGGACCCGGTCGCGGATGCGCAGGTCATCCTGCACGAGCTGGAACAATATTCCCCCATTCTGGCCGCCAAGCCACGGGTGACGGCGCTGAACAAGATCGACGCGCTGGACGCGGAAATGCGCGCCGGGCTGAAAGACCAGATCGACGCCGCGCTTGGCACCGATGTGATGCTGATGTCCGGCGTCTCGGGCGAGGGGGTCGAGGCGGTGATGCGCGCCCTGATGGCGACCATCCTGTCGGCCCGCGCCGCCGACGCCCCGCCCCCCGAAGCCGGGGACGAGGGCTGGCAGCCATGACCGCGCCGCGTCTTGCAAAGGCGCGCCGCATCGTGGTCAAGGTCGGATCGGCGCTGCTGGTCGGGCCTGACGGCCTGCGACAGGACTGGCTGCGGGCGCTGATCGACGATGTGGCGACATGGCGTCAGGGCGGTGCCGATGTGGTGCTGGTCTCGTCCGGGTCCATCGCGCTGGGGCGGCAGATCCTTGAACTGCCCCACGGGCCGCTGACGCTGGAACAAAGTCAGGCGGCGGCGGCGGTGGGTCAGATCCGTCTTGCCCGCAGTTATGAAGAGGCGCTGGCCCCGCATGGCATCCGCGCGGGGCAGGTGCTGCTGACGCTTGAGGACAGCCAGAACCGCCGCCGCTATCTGAACGCGCGGGCGACGCTGCGCAGCCTGCTGGCCATGGGCGTAGTGCCGATTGTCAACGAAAACGACACCGTCGCCACGGACGAGATCCGCTTTGGCGACAATGACCGGCTGGCCGCACAGATCGCCGTGACGGTCGAGGCCGATCAGCTGGTGCTGCTGTCGGATGTCGACGGGTTGTATACCGCCAACCCCAAAACCGACCCCGCCGCGCGGCACCTGCCCATCGTCAGCGATATCACCCCCGAGATCGAGGGTATGGGCGGCGATCCCGTTTCCGGCCTGTCCAGGGGCGGGATGAAAACCAAGCTGCTGGCGGCGCGCACCGCCATGGCCGGGGGCTGTGCGATGGTGATTGCCGAAGGTTCGGTGCTGCGGCCGCTGTCGGCCATTCGCGACGGCGCGCGGGTGACGTGGTTCACCCCCAAGGCCGACCCGCAGACCGCGCGCAAGAACTGGATCACCGCGATGAAGCCGCAGGGCTGGCTGCATGTCGATGACGGCGCGGCGCGGGCTTTGGCGGCGGGTGGGTCGCTGTTGCCGGTGGGCGTGCGCCGGGTCGAGGGCGATTTCCACCGCGGCGATGCCGTGGCGGTGCTGGACGGGGCGGGCCACGCGGTGGCCTATGGTCTGGTGCGCTATGCGGCGGATGAAGCCGCGCGCATCGCCGGTCACCGCAGCGAGGATATTCCCGCCATCCTTGGCTATGCCGGGCGCGGGCCGATGGTGCATCGCGACGATATGGGGCTGTAACGGCCAGCGCGCACAGGGCCGGAGGATTGGGGCCAGAAAGATTGGGGCCGGAAAGGACTGGGGCGCAAGCCCGTGCCCCGACCTTCGACTGATCAAGATTAACCCGTGCGCCCTTGCCGGTTCACTGTATTTGTTCTATTTTTGTTCGCATGGCAAAGACCCTGCAACAGAAACTGGCGATTCTGGCGGATGCGGCGAAATACGACGCGTCCTGCGCCTCGTCCGGGACCACCCGGCGCGATGCCCGCGCGGGCGGTCTGGGCAGCGCCGGCGGCAGCGGCATCTGCCACGCCTATACCCCCGACGGGCGCTGCATCAGCCTGCTGAAGATCCTGATGACCAATTTCTGCATTTTCGATTGCGCCTATTGCGTCAACCGCGTCTCAAGCCGGGTCGAGCGGGCGCGCTTTACCCCGGAAGAGGTCGTGACCCTGACGCTGGAATTTTACCGGCGCAATTATATCGAGGGGCTGTTTTTGTCCTCGGGCATCATCCGCAGCCCCGATGACACCATGTCGGATATGGTGCGCATTGCGCGGATGCTGCGGCTGGATCACGGGTTTCGCGGCTATATCCACCTGAAAACCATCCCCGAGGCCGCGCCCGAACTGGTCGAACAGGCGGGGCTGTTCGCGGACCGGTTGTCGGTGAATATCGAATTGCCGCAAGATGCCAGCACCCGGCGGCTGGCACCGCAAAAACACCCCGAAACCATTCGCGCCGCCATGGCCGATGTAAAGCTGGCCCGCGCCGCCGCGCGCGACCGCAGCCATACCGGCAAACGCCCGCCGCGCTTTGCCCCGGCGGGGCAGTCGACGCAGATGATCGTGGGCGCCGATGCCGCCAGCGACCGCGACGTGCTGACCACCGCATCGCGGCTTTATGCCGGCTATGACCTGCGGCGGGTCTATTATTCGGCCTTCAGCCCGATCCCCGACAGCTCGGCCGCGCTGCCGTTGATCAAGCCGCCCTTGATGCGCGAACACCGGCTGTATCAGGCCGACTGGCTGATGCGGTTTTATGGTTTCGAGGCGGACGAGATCACCGCTGCCGCGCCTGCGGGCAACCTGGATCTGGCGATTGATCCCAAGCTGTCATGGGCGCTGGCCCATCGCGATCAGTTCCCGGTCGATGTGAACCGCGCCGGGCGCGAGATGCTGTTGCGTGTGCCGGGCTTTGGCACCCGCAGCGTTCAGCGCATTCTGGCGGCGCGGCGCTCGGGGCGGTTGCGCTATGCCGATCTGTTGCGGATCGGGGCGCAGATGGGCAAGGCGCGGCCCTTTGTCGTGCTGCCCGACTGGTCGCCCGGCGCGCTGACCGACAGCGCCGGTTTGCGGGCGCGCTTTGCCCCGGCGCCCGAACAACTGACGCTGTTCTGATGTATCGCGTCGATCTGCCGGCGCTGGGGTTTGACGCGGTCTGGCGGGCGGCGGCGCGGCGGCTGGCCAGCCACCGCATTGCGCCCGCCGATGTGGACTGGTCGCGGCGCGGCGATGCGACGCTGTTTGCCGCAGACCCGTTGCCCGATGCCGATGGCGGGCAGGCGGTGTCCGCGCCGCGCGACCTGACCCGGCTGTGCCTGTCGGTGCTGTGCCACAGCGATCCGCAGGCCCCGGCGCTGGCCTATCAGGCATTGCTGCGCCACCAGCACGACCGCCGCATCTGGTCGAACCCCGCCGATCCGCTGACCCGCCGCTTGCAGGCGCTGGCGAAATCGGTCGGGCGCGACATTCACAAAATGCACGCATTTGTCCGCTTTCGCGAGGTTGACGGCCATGGCGGGCGCCGCCGCTTTGGGGCGTGGTTTCAGCCCGACCACCATATACTTGAGGCCGCGACCCCGTTCTTTGCCCGCCGCTTTGCCGATATGGACTGGCTGATCGCGACGCCGCAGGGGGTGGCGCGGTTTGACGGCCAGTTGCGCTTTGGCCCGCCGGTTGCGCGCCCCGATCTGCCCGATGACGCGACCGAGGTCCTGTGGGGCACCTATTTCGCCCATATCTTCAACCCGGCGCGGATCAAGCTGGGGGCGATGCGGTCGGAAATGCCGGTGAAATATTGGAAAAACCTGCCCGAGACCCAGCTGATCCCGCAGATGCTGGCCGATGCCGGGGCGCGGGTGGCGGCGATGCGCGCCGCGGCACCCTCGGTCCCGCCCAAACGCGCGGCCCGTATTCTGGAACGCGCTGCGCCCGATCTGGTCGGCGGGGACAATGCCCTGCCGGCGGATCTGGCCCAGGCCGCCGCGCAGGCCCGCCACTGCACCCGCTGCGATCTGTGTCAGGCCGCGACCCAGACCGTCTGGGGCAGCGGCGATGCCTCGGCGCCGCTGATGATCGTGGGCGAACAGCCCGGCGATGCCGAGGATCTGGCCGGGCGCCCTTTTGTCGGCCCGGCAGGTCAACTGCTGCACGCCGCCCTGGCCGAGGTTTCGCCCGGTCCGGTCTGGCTGACCAATGCGGTCAAACATTTCAAATTCCGCCCGCGCGGCAAGCAGCGCCTGCACCAAAACCCCGATCGCGGCGAAATCCGGCATTGCCGCTGGTGGCTGGGGCTGGAACGGCGGTTCATTCAGCCGCAGGTGACGCTGGCGCTGGGGGCCAGCGCGGCCTATGCGCTGACCGGCGATGACGCGCCACTGACGGCGCGGCGCGGCAAGGTCGAAACCGCATGGGATGGCGGCGCGGTGGTGATCAGCTGGCACCCCAGCTATATCCTGCGGCTGCCGGATGCGGCAAAGGCCGCCGAGGCACGGGCGGCGCTGATCCGCGACCTGCGGCTGGCGGCGGAACTGGCCGTGGCGGATGGCGGGGGCGTGGTGGGCGCGACGGATCGCAAGGGCTGAGGCAGGCGGAACGGCCCATGCCAGCGTGGCGCGGGGTGCCCTGCGGTTTTGGCAAAAGCAGAAAGCGCCAGCCGCACCCGTCAGGTCAGATACCCGCCATCGCCCCGGACATGGCGCGATGATGCGGCAACAGCCAGCCTGTCGCAAAGGCCATCAAAACCGCATATCCCTATGTTCAAACGGGAATTTGGTAGGCCCGGAGGGAGTGAGGAAATCTAGCGATTTTCACCGCTTGCTCTGTCAAACCGCCCCGAAACGCCTCGCTGTTTTTTCAGGCTTTTTTTCCAGTCTGTCAAACCCCGAGGCACTATATGAAAGACTTTTCGACCGACCTCAGCGCATTGCTGGGGCAGACGCCACCGGAAACGGAAAACGCCGCTGCGGCTGGTCCCCGCAACGGCGCTGATTCTAGTTCGGCGGCTCTCGAAATCGCCTGCAATGAATATACTGAATCCAGCCTTGAAAATCAACCGCTTGATGCCACGAATTGCGCCCTGATCGGCGCTGGTGCATCGCTGCACTGGCTGGTCAAAGGTCAGAAGCGACCAGTGGCTGCGAACTGGTCGACCCTGCCAAATCAAACCGAATCCGATCTGCGGCGCAGCTACAGCCAAGGGCAGAATATCGGCATCCGGCTAGGCCAGCCGTCGCGCATGGATGGCCTCTATCTGCATCTGATCGACCTCGATATTCGCGACCCAGACAAGGCCGGTGAAGCCTGGTCAAAGCTTCTGGACCTCTGGCCCGATGCCCGGACCTTTCCTTCCGTTATCAGCGGAAGCGGCGGCGAGTCCCGGCACATCTATTTCCTGTCGCCTGATGCGATGCCAAAGCGCAAAATCGCCAAGTCGCAAGGTTTCACAATGGTCTTCGACCAGCGGTTGAACCGTGAAGTGAAGAAATACGATTGGGAAATTGACCTCATGGGCACTGGCTCGCAAGCCGCCCTGCCGCCCTCGATCCATCCCGATACCAAGCAGCCCTATCGCTGGGAACGCCCGCTTGAACTGGCATTGCCGTTCCTGATGCACATCGACCGGGAGTCGCTGGATCGGTTCGGTATCCGGCAGCACCAAGGCGGCGGCGAACCCTTTGAACCGTTGGACGAGGTGAACCCGGAACATCTGGCGCAGGCGTTGGCCAGTCTCAATGTCGATGATCGCGACGACTGGCTAAAGGCTGGCATGGCGCTGCATCACCAGTTTGGCGGATCGAAAGAGGGTTTCGGCAAATGGTGCGACTGGGCCAAGGCTTCCGCCAAGTTCAACGCGAAGGACTCGCGCATCGTCTGGCGCAGCTTCAAGTCTGACAAGCCCAACGCCAAAGGGCTGCGCAGCCTTTTCCGCGAAGCCGGAATCGACGGTTACGATTGGGGCGTATTTGTTTCCGATGATGACTTTGACGATCTGAACGACGATTCGCGCTCGCCTTTCGACGGGCCTAAGCCGAAACCATCGACGCTAACGTTCCTTACGCCGGATGAATGCGAGGCGTCATCCGCGCGGAAATACCTGATTAAAGGCTTGCTTGCGGAAAGGGACGTTGCCTGCATCTTCGGCGCGCCCGGTGCCGGTAAATCCCTCATTGCCCCGTTTCTGGGCTATATGGTGGCGCAGGGGCAGGAAGCCTTTAAGATGCGCACGAAAGCGGGCGGCGTGTTCTATGTCGCGTCCGAAGACTCGCACGGGATGCGCGGGCGCGTGAAGGCGCTGCGGAAGGCACACGGCGGTGCGGATGCGTTCAAGCTGGTGGAAGGCGTCTCGAATCTTCTGATCAAAGAGTCGCCCGATTTTCTGGCGCTGAAAGAGGCGGTGAAGGCAGAACGCCCCGCACTAATCTTCATTGATACGCTGGCAATGGCGTTCCCCGGCCTGGAAGAAAATAGCGCCGAGGCAATGGGCCGTGTGGTCACGGTGGCGCGGGCGCTGACCCGCTGGGGCGCAGCGGTTGTCCTGATCCACCACGACACGAAAGCCGAAACCGGCACCCCGCGCGGACACTCGATCCTGAACGGGGCGCTCGACGTGGCCTTGCATGTAAAGCGCGACGATGAACAGCGGATTATCCGCGGCAAGCTGACCAAGAACCGGAACGGCACCTGTGATCGGGATATTGCATTCAACATCGCCACCGATGACTTCGGCTTTGACGATGACGGCGACCCGCTGACCTATCCCCGCTGCAACCCGCTGGTTGGCATTCCGGCGAAGGTGAAGCGGCTTCCGCCACAGGCGGCGGCTGCGCTGAAAATTCTTGAAGACATGGCGCAGCCAGTCAGCCGGGATGACTGGA
Organism: Paracoccus jiaweipingae; assembly: GCF_044335505.1. Taxonomy (NCBI): domain Bacteria; kingdom Pseudomonadati; phylum Pseudomonadota; class Alphaproteobacteria; order Rhodobacterales; family Paracoccaceae; genus Paracoccus; species Paracoccus jiaweipingae. The sequence goes on from NZ_JBISBS010000003.1 coordinate 10,600, forward strand.
AACGGGCCTGCATGGCGTCTGACACGGTATGCGCGCACGACGATCCGGCGACCCGAAGGAAAGCGTTCAATCGGTCACTCGAAACGCTGGCACGGGATGGATTGGTTATGGGCCATGATGGTTTCTATTCCATCCGCGATGGCTTTGATGATGCCCCTTCACACGACGATGAAACGGGACGGACCGGCACATGACCGGGACATGTCTCATACGTCTCACCCGGCAAATAGGCACATCGGCGGGACGGACAGGGACACACCCCTTAAGGGTGTCCCGTGTCCCGGTGCCAATGCCCAACAATGGAACTCCAAGATGAAACACAATCAATCGGACGCGATCTGCTGGCAGATGGGTTGCAGCGCATCATCGGTCACAGCCGATCATCGACCACAGCCCATTTCCACGGTTCCCCCTCAAAAGGGCCATGGGGCGGGGGCACGGAACCCCGATTCGTCGGTCGCAAAATCGAAAATTTCCAATGTCAAACTGAATCTGGTGAAAAATGAAAAATAATACTGATCTGTCCGAACTGCTGATCGACCTCGATTTACCGGCACCGGATTCAGAGACCATTTCAGAGGCAGCCTTGGCCGATCTGCTGGGCATCACCGCGAACCGGGTCAGAGTCCTGACGCAAGAGGGCATATTCAAGCGTATTGCGCCTGTGACCTATCACCGCCGAACCGCTGTCCGGTCCTATTGCGAAAATCTGCGTGAACACGCTTCACGCGCTGGGCGTCCGACCTCGAACCCGGACAACGCAGCCCTGAAAGTCGAAACCCTGAAAATCGCCAAGCAAAAGGCGATCAAGCTGGAACTCGAAAACAAGGCCAAGAAAGCCGAATTGATTCCGGTTGCCGATGTAAAGCGCGCCTGGACGACTCTCGCAATCGACCTGCGCACCGCGATCATGGCGATTCCCGCGCGGCTGACAACGCAACTGGGCTTGGACCGGGAAGCCCAAGCGGCACTGGAATCTGAAATGCGGCTGGCGCTAGAGGAAATCGCAGATGGCAAGTAATCATGCGGCAATGTTGCGGCGCGAAACCTTCGCAGCCCTGAAACCGCCCGCAAGGCTCGATCTATCGGAATGGGTCCAGCAAAATGTGCGGCTGCCTGCCACGGTCGCGGCGCAATCGGGCCGGTTCCGCCTCTTCCCGTATCAGGTGGAAATCGCTCGCAGCATGGGCAATCCCGCCGTGGAACGTGTCAGCATTCTGAAATCCGCCCGCGTCGGGGCAACGCAACTCATGGTCGCAGCCATTGGGCACTATGCGCTGAACGATCCGGCTGCCCAAATGGTTGTCATGCCGTCCGAGTCCGATGCGCGAATGCTGATGACCTCGATCATCGAACCCACCTTCTCCGCAAGCCCGGCCCTGCGCAATGCTCTGACGGTCGACGCCAGCGGGCGCGACACGATGCTTTCGCGGCACTATCCGGGCGGTTCGCTGGCGCTGGTTTCGGGGGCTTCACCGAAGAACCTGCGCGCCCGCACGGCAAGGGTGCTGTGGGTCGACGAGGTGGACGGACTCTCGCTGTCTGCCGGTGACGAGGGTGACCCCGTGGCCTTGGCGATCCGCAGGACGATGACCTACAGCAACCGGCTGGTTGTCATGGCCTCGACCCCGGTTGATGAGGAAACCAGTCGCATCCTGCGCGCCTATAATGAGGGCGACCAGCGGGTGTATCAGGTGCCTTGTCCGCATTGCCACGAATTCAGCGAAGTGACCTGGAAGGACATACAATGGCCTGAGGGGCAGCCCGAGGCTGCATATTATGTCTGCCCGGAATGCGGCTGCATCACGCCCGAGTCCGAGAAGGCGAAGATGGTTGCGGCTGGCAAATGGGTTGCGACCCGGCCCGAGATCGTCGGGCATCACAGCTACCGGCTGAACTCGCTGATTTCGACCCTGCCGAATGCCGCGTGGGGGCGGTTGGCTCAGGAATTTGTTGCGGCGAAGCGTGACCCGTCTTTGCTCAAGACCTGGGTGAACACGGTTTTGGGGCAAGCATGGCGTGACGAGTCGGAAGGGCTGGACGAGTCCGACCTCATGGCGAAGCGGGAAGCGTTCTGCCTCGATAGGATACCGCCCGAGGTGCTGGCGATCACTGGCGGGGCCGATGTGCAGCGCGACCGGATCGAACTGGCAACGCTGGGCTGGACGGCAGAGGGTGCGGCGCTGGTGCTGAAACATGAACTGTTTTGGGGCGATCCGCTGCAAGGCGATGTGTGGATTGATCTGTTCGACGCTCTGCGGCGCAGCTTCCCACATCCGAAGGGTGGCACCCTGCGATATGACTCCGCGCTGATCGACTCGGGCGATGGGGTCACGGTCGACTCGGTCTATGACGCCTGCCACGGTCGCGCGGCGCAGCGCATCTTCCCGTCAAAGGGTGTCCCCGGCTTCCAGCAACCGATTGTCACCGCTGGGCAGGCGCGAAAGAAAACCGTGCGGCTGCAACTGATCGGCGTCGACGGCGTGAAACAGCGCATCATGCAGATGGTCGCAGGCGGCACGTTCCGATTTAGCGACAAACTGGATGCCAACTGGTTTGAACAATTCACGTCCGAACGGTTGCAAACCCGCTATAGCAAGGGCGTTCCGGTGAAGGAATGGCACCGGCTCAACGGGCGACGCGCGGAAGTCTGGGATTGCTGCGTCTATGCCGTCGCTGCGAAGGTGCTGGTGCCCTTGAACATCGAAAGAAGGGCTGCCGAACTCGCGAGTCAGGCAGCCCCAGAAAGGAAGTCGGCGGTTATCAAGAGTCGTTGGCTGGGCGGTTGAAGTCAGGCAAAATGTTCGAGCGCGTCGTCGTATCCGAGTTTCGGTATACGCCCTATGCGGTTCATTCTTGGCATCTGGGGTATGGGAGGAATCGGAGGAATACGAGGAATGCGCGGGATTGGTGGCACTGCCATTTGACTGCGCATGATGTAATTGCCTTCTACCAAACTTCCCAAGTATCGCCCTTGATCGTCCCATGCTTTGCCATCGCCCTCGATCCATCCGCGATAGCTGCCATTGCGGTCGAATAGATTTCCGTTCACGACGAACCCAACATATTTTCCGCCCCAAGTGTATAGATCGCTCATTTTACCCTCTTTGGTATGCTGCCCCCTGCTTGGCACAAGATAATGTGCGCTAGTGCTCCGTTCAAGATCATCAGAAGGAGAAAAGCGGCACGTTGCTGCGCCGCCTTTAATCCCAAGCAGTAGTTCATTTCGCAGCCCGTTCCGCAATCGAGTGCAGGAAGCCGATGGAAACACCGGTATCCTGTGCCGCCATGTCGCGGATCATGCGCACTAATTTGGGCTGATTGCCGGTTTCGAGACATTCGGCAACGGCGCTTGCTGCGATTTCGCGGCCATATTCGCATTGCTGTGTATAAGTCATTTGGCACTCCTTTTGGTTTCAGATGCACCGACCATACATCGGCATGAAAACGAGTCAATCTTTTGTTTTTATTGAATAAATTGTCACTTCTGGCGTGATAATCACGTCAGAAGTGATTTCACACCTAGGCGTAAAGATAGCTGAATACCTTTTCCACATTCTGAATAGAGAACTTGCGCAGATGGGTCAGTCGCATCCCGACAATATCGACGGCGGTTTCATACGGAATACCATTACCCCGCATCGCTTCCACAAGGAATTGGGTGGCGCGAAGTTCTTTTTTGGTCAGTTTTTTACTCATAGGAAGTTTCCTTTCTGTAGCTTCTACAAAAAAGGGCAACTGGGTGGAATCAAGCCCAGTTGCCCTAGAGCCGGGAAAGGACAAAACCCGGCATTTGCGCGCTGTGGAGAACGAATCCAGTCGCGCAAATCTCAGTCTGTTTGAACGGGGCGATCACCCGCCCGATTCGGCATCAACACTTCTTACCGCCGTCTTGATAGCACGTCGCGGGGCGGACAACAAGAGTTATTGACTCTAGTAATCGAATCGTGTCATAAGAGCCTGGACAGTTACAGCAGTCCAAGGAATCACTCCATGAGCGACAAAGACACCGCCAAGCCCCTTTTCGCGTATGCGCCCGTTGGGCCGCGTTTCGAGATCAAGGACATTTCTAACTGCATCGCAGAGGGCGGAATCCCTTATCCGACTGCCCATGCGCGGGTGAAAATCTACGCTAAGCCTGCGAAGGGTGACGGGTTGACGCTGATCCATGTGCGGGAAGCGGGCCGCGCAACACAGCCGAATATCTATGAGTTTTCCGACGCAGGCGCGGCGATTGTGCTGAGCGCGTTGCAGGATGCCGGAATCAGCGATCATCATATCATGCGGGAAGCCCATTGGGCGCTCTATGCTTGGTCGCAGCGGGCCGAAGAACGCGATTTGAAATACATCGCCCCCGGTCAAGCGCACAAACCCCGTCACCCGATTGACCGCGCGATTTACGGCGTCTCTCGGGGCGAAAGCTGGGCTTTCATGATGGAAATCTGGCGCGACAAGCAGACCGGCGACCGGGTTGCGATTTGCGATCTGATCCAGAACGGCGACCCGGTAATCGGGCGTCACGAAATCACCCCAACAATGCAGCACCAAGTTACCGTGCAGGTGAATCTGGATGCTTTGCTTGTGCCGGTCATTCGCCGGTTGTCGAAAGAACGGCAGTAACAGCATGGGTATTCTGGACCGTTTTCGCACCCGGAAGGCCGAACCCGCCCGCGTTCGCTCTTTCGACGGGGCAGCCGGGGGCCGTCGCGCCTCTGGCAGGGGCCAATTCGGGCGGATCAATCCAGAGGTTGCGGCGGCTGCACCGTCGCTGCGGTCGCGCGCTGCCTATCTGGCACATAACAATCCGTGGCTGAATCAGGCTTGCGCCAACTGGACCGGCGCGCTTGTCGGGGCCGGGATCGTGCCGACCTCAAAACACACCGACCCGGCACAGCGTAAGGCGATCAATGCTTATTTTGAAAATTGGGCTTCTGATTCAGATGCAGAAGGCCGCAGCGATTTTTGGGGCCAACAAGCGGTTCTTGCTGACGCGATGGTCAAGGCTGGTGAATCAGTTGCTCTGATCCTCGATACCGAAGACGGGCCGCGCCTGCGCATCATCCCCAGCGATCTTCTGGACGAATCCAAGACCGGCGAACTGTCGGATGATCGTTCCATCTTCTCGGGCGTGGAACTGGACGCGAACGGCAAGCGGCTGGCCTATTGGATCGTGCCCGAGAAGCCCGGCAACCTGTTCGCCCAATCGCAAAGCGTCCGGGTTGATGCCGGATCGGTGCTGCATGTCTTCAAGCCGCTGGCACCGGGACAGGTGCGGGGTGTGTCTTGGCTGGCACCTGTGATCCTGCCAGCGGGTGATTTCGATCAGTTGTGCGATGCGCTGCTTGTCGGGGCCAAGGTTGCCGCGATGCATACCGGCTTCATTACCGATTTGAACGGCACGGCTGATGCCTATGACGATCAAGGCGACGTGAGCCTTGAACCGGGCGCGCTGCGCAGGCTTGGCATGGGCCAAGACGTGAAATTCAACACGCCGGGCCAGTTGCAGCAGGTGGAAGCCTTCCTGAAACTGAATCTGCGGCAGTTGGCGGCTGGCCTTGGGCTGCCCGATCATCTGCTTTCGGGCGATCTGACCGGGGCGAACTATTCCAGTTTGCGGGCGGGGCTGCTGCCCTTCCGCACCCGCGTTGAACAGATTCAGTATGGTGTGCTGGTGCCGCAGTTTCTTGCCCCCGTCTGGCGCAAGGTGATCGCGCATGGCGTGTTGTCTGGCGATCTGGATGCACCGGATTTCGAGCGCAACCCGGCTGCCTATCTGACTGCCGACTGGTTGCCGCCGAAACATCTGCAAGTTGACCCGCTGAAAGACATCAACGCGACGATTGCCGAACTTGATGCCGGGCTGACATCGCGCCGCAAGGCGGTCGCAGAACGCGGTTGGAACCTCGATGACCTGGACGCGGAAATTGCCGCTGAAAAGCAAGCCGGGGGCAGCGATGAAAAAGCCTAAGCCGATCAAATGGCGCAAGGGCTGGTCCCGCGCCCTGTCCAATGAATCCGAAAAGCCTGTGACCCTGCCGCCAGCACCTTGGGAAATCGAAGAGGAAACCCAATGAACGCCATTCTGCACCGTGCCGCCGATTTTCAGCCCGAGTCCTTCAATGCTGATGGGCTGACGGTTGATGCCGTCATTTCCACCTTTGCAGACGTGACCCGCCGTGATGCGCGCGGGGCCTATGTTGAACGGCTGGACCCTGCCGGGTTGGACCTGTCGCGACTGATCGGGGCACCCGTCCTTGATGGGCACCGCAACGGCTCTGCCCGCGACGTTATCGGCACCGTGACCGGGCACCGGATGGAAGGGGGCCAGCTTGTCGCATCTATTCGACTCAGTGGCGCGGCTGATGCTCAGCCCGTGGTCGAACGCATCCGGGAAGGAACGCTGAAAGGTGTTTCCGTTGGCTACAAAGTTACCCGCTGGTCTGAGGGGACGGACCAGCAAACGAAAACCCGCGTCCGTTCGGCGGCGGCGTGGTCAATCTTTGAAGTAAGCGCCGTTCCCCTGCCTGCTGACCCAGGTTCAACCTTCCGAAATGAGGCCACTATGCCCCTTGATGAAAACGAAAAAGACCCGGTGCAGTATCGCGCCGAAGTGCGGACGATTGCGCGCGCGGCAAATCTGTCTGCTGATTGGGCTGATGCTCAAATTGACGCTGATGCTGATCTGACTGCCGTTCGCGCCGCTGCCTTCGATGAAATGCAGAAGCGCGGCACCGCTGTTCCTCGCATCCGCGTCACGGGCAGCAATGACGATCCGGCGCAGGTGCAGACCCGTGCCGCCGATGCGCTGGCCTTCCGCATGGCTGGTGGTGAATTGCCCGACGCCAGCCGCGAATATGTCAGCATGTCGCTGCGTGACCTCGCATCCGACTCCCTGACCCGTTCCGGCGTGTCGACCCGTGGCATGTCCAGCGATGAAATCTTCCATCGCAGCCTTGGCACCAGTGACTTCCCGTTGGTTGTGTCGAACGCCATGGGCAAGGTCGCGGCGCAAGCCTATCAGGCTGCCGAAAGCCCGCTCAAGGCTCTGGCCCGCCAACGCACCCTGCCGAACTTCAAAACGTCGACCTCGATCCGCATCGGGGAAATGGGGCGTCTTGAGGAAATGACCGAAGACGGCGAATTCACCCACACGAACCGCGCCGAAGCGGGCGAGACGATGGCGCTCAAGACCTTCGGTCGCGCGATCAACATCAGCCGCAAGCTGCTGATCGACGATGACCTTGGACTCCTTGGCGACATGACTGCCGCGATGGGCCAAGCCGCTGCACAGACTGAGGCTGAGGAACTGGTGGCGCTGCTGACCGGCAACCCGAACCTCAGCGACGGGCAGCCGGTGTTCCATGCCTCGCGCGGCAACACGGCGGCGGGGGCGCTGCCTGTCCTGTCGGAAGCTGCCCTGACCGCTGCCCGCAAGCATATGCGCACCGTGAAGGGGCTGGACGGTAAGACGATCATCAATGCCGTGCCGAAGTATCTGGTGGTTTCGCCCGATCTGGAAACGGACGCGGAAAAGCTGCTGGCGACGATCTACGCCGCGACCACGGATGACGTGCAGCCGATCAAGCTGACCCTTGTCGTGGAACCCCGCCTGACCGGCGATGCGTGGTATCTGCTGGCAGACCCGGCTTCCGTTCCCTCGATCCAGTATGCCTATCTGAGCGCGGCGCAGGGCGTCCAGATTCAGCGGCAAGAGGCGTGGGATACTCTCGGACTGAAATACCGGGCCTTCCTCGATTTCGGCTGCGGTTGGCTCGACTGGCGCGGCGCGTTCCGTTCCGAGGAATCGTGATGGCCGTGACCCTCGCCCAATTCCAAGAATGGCGTGACCGGCTGGCAGAGGCCAAATGGAACGGCATTCTCATGGTGCAGGACAGTAGCGGGGAATTGGTGAAATACCGCTCCCACACGGAACTTTCCGCTGCACTCGCCAGCCTGGACGCTGAAATCCGCAATCTGACGGGCGGTCATCGCCCGTCCACCGTTCAATTCCAAACCTCGAAAGGTCTCTGAAACATGGCCAAGAATTACGTTCAAAAGGGTGACACGATCACCATTGCCGCCCCTGTGGCGGTTGTCTCGGGCGGTATTGTCCAAGCCGGTTCCATCATCGGCGTGGCGCAAGGCAGCGCGGAAATCGGCGGCAAGGTCGACGTGGCCTGTGGCGGCGTCTGGGAACTGCCCAAGGTTGCCAGCGAAGCCTACGCGAGGCCGGGCGTCCCGGTCTATTACAACTCGGGCAACGGACTCGTCACCTCGACTGCCAGCGGCAACACCAAGCTGGGCGTGGCAATCGAGTCTGTTGCTGCCAGCACCGGCACCGTCAAGGTGCGCCTGAGCGGCGCGTTCTGAGGCGACCATGGTCACCCCGGCACCTCATAAGGTCTTGCCTCTTCCCACCGCGCGGCTGCTGTCGCGCGAGGAAGCGGCAGCCTATGCCGGGGTGTCCCCGACTACCTTCGACAAGTTGCGGCTTGAACGGATGATGCCCGGCCCGAAAAAGGTCTTTGGGCGCGTCTTGTGGGACGTGCGGGCGCTGGACGCTGCAATTGACTGCTTGCCGGGGGACGGCGTGTCGACGGAGAGTGTCGACACAGGTAACGAATGGAATGAGGTGCTGCGATGATGCGCAAGCCCCCGAAGTATTGCCAAGGCTTCCTCGATCGTCACGGGCGGTCGCGCTGGTATTTCCGCCGTCCCGGCTTTGACCGTGTTGCGCTACCCGGCCTGCCGTGGAGTCCAGAATTCATGGCGGCATATGAGGCTGCCACCAAGGGCGGGGTGCAGACGGAAGGGGCAGGGGCCGCGAAGACCTCACCCGGCACCGTTGCTGCGCTTGTCGTCAGCTACTATCGCTCAGCGGAATTCCTCAACCTCAAGCCGATCACGCAGCGGACCTATCGCAGCACTATTGAACCCTTTCGTGAACAGCACGGCGACAAGACAGTTGCGAAGCTGAAACGGGAACACGTCAAGGCGATCATAGCCAAGCTGGCAGATCGGCCCGCCGTTGCAAACAATTGGCTCAAGTCAATCAAGATTCTGATGCGCCATGCCGTTGAAACCGGGATGCGCCCGGATGACCCGACCGTGGGCATTCGCAAGTTGCGCACCGGATCATCGGGCTACCGCACCTGGACCGAGGCTGAAATCCAGAAGTATTACGATAAACACCCGACCGGAAGCCGCGCCCGGCTGGCGCTGGACCTCATGCTTTACACCGGGCAGCGCCGGGCTGACGTTGTGCGCATGGGCTGGCAGCATCTTCGGGATGGGGTGCTTACCCTTCGCCAGTCCAAGACCGGAACCGAGGTTGAAATCCCGCTGCACCCCGTTCTTCGGGCTTCACTGGACGCGCTGCCCAAGAAGAACATGACGTTCCTTCTGACCGAATACGGGAAGCCCTTTGCCGTGGCTGGGTTTGGGAACTGGTTTCGGGACCGGGTGACGGAAGCCGGGCTGCCCGATGGGCTTTCGGCACATGGCTTGCGGAAGGCGGCTTGCCGTCGCTTGGCCGAGGCCGGATGCACCGGGCCACAGATCATGGCTATCTCTGGCCACAAGAATCTCAAGGAAGTGCAGACCTACATTCAGGCTGCCGACCGTCTCGGACTCGCCCGTGAAGCCCTGAAAAGGCAGCTTGCAGCGGACGAAGAGAGAACAAAAATTGTCAAACCCGCTGGACAGGTTTGACAAAATGCCGCGTAAGCACCTGAAAACAAATGCGACTGGCGCGGGGATGGTAGGCCCGGAGGGACTCGAACCCCCAACCAAGGCGTTATGAGCGCCCTGCTCTGACCATTGAGCTACAGGCCCGTTGCCGCATTGGGTTAGGCAAATCGGCCTGCCGGGTCAAGCGGCAAGGGGCAGTGGGCGCGCTCAGGGTGCGGGGTGGTCGCGCAGATCGGCGGCGATGTCGTCATCCAGCGGGGTGTGACAGCTGTTCAGCATATATCCCAGCGTCGCATAAAACCCCACCGTCGCGATCAGGTCGAACATCCCGTCATCGCCGGTCAGGGCGCGCAGATCGGCCATGCTGCGGGCCGAAAGGCGGCGCTGGCCGATCAGGTCATCCACGGCGCGGGCCAGCACGGCGTCGTCGCCGCTGATCTGGTCCAGCGGGCCGCGCAGCGCGGCGATGCGGTCATCCGACAGGCCGGTTTTGCGCCCGCGCACCACATGCTGACCCCATTCATAGTCTGACCCCATATGCCAGCCGGTGCGCAGAATCACCACCTCGGACCGCTGTGGGCCAAGGGCGCTGTCGATGACCACATGCTGGCGCAGCGGTGTCCAGGCGCGCAACAGTCGGGGGTGATGGGCCATGACGCGATAGACATTCAGCCCGCCGGCAAAACCCTGCCGCAGGTCGTCAATGGCGGGCGGCCAGTCGGCGTCGGTCAGGGGTTGGAAATCATCTGTCATCGGCGCACCCTTGGATCTGTTGTGCAAACCTAACAGCCGAGTCGCCCCATGTCCCGTTCTTCCTCGCATGTTTTTGGCCGCAATTGTCACGCCGATCTGCCCACCGCCGTGGCGGGCGAGGGCTGTTACATCATCGACAAGACCGGGCGGCGCTGGCTGGATGGCTCGGGCGGGGCGGCGGTCAGTTGCCTTGGCCATGGCGATGCGCAGGTCACGGCGGCAATCAAGGCGCAGCTGGACCAGATCGCCTTTGCCCATACCGGCTTTTTCACCAGCGAACCGGCCGAAGCGCTGGCCGATCTGCTGATCGCCCATGCGCCTGCGGGGCTGGACCGGGTCTGGTTCGTCAGCGGCGGGTCCGAGGCCACGGAATCGGCCATCAAGCTGGCGCGGCAATACTGGCTGGAACGCGGCCAGCCACAGCGGCGGCACCTGATCGCGCGGCGGCAAAGCTATCACGGGAATACACTGGGGGCGCTGGCGGCGGGGGGCAATGAATGGCGCCGGGCGCAATTCGCGCCGCTGCTGGCCGATGTCAGCCATATCGCGCCCTGTTACGCCTATCGCGACAGCCAGCCCGGCGAAACGCCCGAGGCCTATGGCCGCCGCGCCGCCAGCGCCCTGCGCGACGAAATCGAACGGCTTGGTCCCGACAGTGTGATGGGCTTTATCGCGGAACCGGTGGTGGGGGCGACCGCCGGTGCTGTGCCGCCAGCGCCGGGGTATTTTCACGAAATCAAAAAGATATGCGATGAATATGATATTCTGTTGATTCTGGATGAGGTCATGTGCGGCATGGGCCGCACCGGCACGTTGTTTGCCTGTGAACAGGATGGCATTGCCCCGGATATCGTTTGTATCGCCAAGGGCTTGGGGGCGGGATATCAACCGATTGGTGCGATGCTGGCCAGCGCGCGCATTTATGACGCCATAGCGGGCGGGTCGGGGTTTTTCCAGCATGGCCATACCTATCTGGGGCATCCGGTGGCGGCTGCGGCGGGCCTGGCGGTGGTTTCGGCCATTCTGGACCGCGGATTGCTGGCGCGGGTGCGGCAGCAGGGCGCGGTGCTGGCGCAGGGGCTGGCCGAGCGTTTCGGCGACCGGCCTTATGTGGGTGATCTGCGCGGGCGCGGGCTGTTTCGCGGCATCGAATTCGTGGCTGACCGCGACAGCAAAACCCCGTTTGACCCGGCGCAAAAGGTTGCCGCGCGGCTGAAAGCGGCGGCCTTTGCGCATGGGCTGATCTGTTACCCCATGTCTGGCACGATTGATGGCCGGCAGGGCGATCACCTGTTGCTGGCGCCCCCCTTTATCATCAGCGATGCGCAGATCGGGGAATTGCTGGACAAGCTGGAACTGGCTTTCGACGATGTGTTTGCCGGGTCCGATTCGCCACTGACCTGATATGATTTCTGGGATTTTTCTGCAATAGTCTGTTTTAAAAGACCAAAAAAAGATAGGTCATTGCGCGTTGCCAATTCCGCGCAAGGCGTTACCGTAAGTGCCAGAACCCGGCCCCCAAAGGCCGGACCCAACAAGGAGAGAGACGCATGTCCAAGTTTTCCCCCCTGGTCATGGGCGCCGTTCTGGCGCTGGCGGCCGGTCAGGCCAGCGCCGCCGAAGAGAAATTCATCACCATCGGCACCGGCGGTCAGACCGGCGTGTATTACGTCGTGGGTCAGTCGGTCTGCCGTCTGGTCAACCGCGAAACCGCCGAAACCGGGATCAAATGCACCGCGCCGTCCACCGGCGGGTCGATTGCCAATATCAACGCCATCAAGGCCGGTGACATGACCATGGGCGTGGCCCAGTCCGACTGGCAGTATCACGCTTTCCACGGCGATGTGCCGGAATTTGAAGGCGACAAGAAATTCGACAAGCAGCGCGCCATCTTCTCGATCCATGGCGAGCCGTTCACCATCGTCGCGCGCAAGGATTCCAAGGTCGCGAATTTCGCTGACCTGAAAGGCAAGCGCGTCAATGTCGGCAACCCCGGTTCGGGCACCCGTGGCACGATGGAGGTTGTGCTGAAGGCGCTTGGCATGTCCATGGGCGATTTCTCGCTGGCGTCGGAACTTAAGCCCGCCGAACAGGCCGCGGCACTTGGCGATAACAAGGTCGACGCGATCACCTATACCGCCGGCCATCCCAATGGCTCGATCCAGGAGGCGACCTCGACCGTGGATGCCAATCTGGTCACCGTCACCGGTCCCGAGATCGACAAGCTGATCGCGGACAACCCCTATTACGCCAAGGCCACCATTCCGGGCGGCATGTATAAGGGCACGGACGAGGATATCGAAACCTTCGGCGTCAAGGCCACGCTGGTGACCTCGGCTGATGTGCCTGACGATCAGATCTATGCCGTGGTCAAGGCGGTGTTCGACAATTTCGACCGCTTCAAGACCCTGCACCCGGCCTTTGCCAACCTGACCCCCGAGGACATGGTGACGCAGGGCCTGTCCGCGCCCTTGCATCCCGGCGCCGAGAAATATTACCGCGAAAAAGGCTGGATCAAGTGATCTGGCCGGGGCAGGGGCGCCATGGTGCCGCTGCCCGCCACGCGTGACCAATGGGGTCGCGGCCTTGCGGGCTGCGGCCTTTTTCGTCAAAATCGGCACAAAGAACACTGGCCAGCCAAATGGCCATCTCAGGGAAAGGGCCACAGATGAGTGATCCAAACACGGATGATCGCAAGGGCGGGCCGCATCACGACGACCCCCGCGCGCATCATCCCCACCAGTTTCAGGCCGCCGCCGTCGAGGAAGCCGCCGCAGGCCATGGCGGCCTGTCCGCGGATGAGCTGGACGAGCTGGTCGCCTCGTCCGATACCGGCGCGCGCACGCCTTCGGGCTGGGTCGGGCGCAGCATCCTGATCGTGGCGCTGTGCTGGTCGCTGTTTCAGCTGTGGATCGCCTCGCCCATCCCGTTCATGGTCGGCTGGGGGGTGCTGAACGACACCGAAACCCGCGCCATCCATCTGGGGTTTGCGCTTTTTCTGGCCTATATGGCCTATCCCGCCGAACGCAGCCCGGTGCAGCTGGCGCTGGCCATCGGGGTTCCGGCGCTGATGGTGGTGCTGTTCATGGGCGGCGCCAAAGAGGGCATCGACACCTGGTGGATTCCCCTGGCAGGTCTGGCGGTGATCGTGGCCATTCTGCTTGGCAGCCCCAAGGACTGGGTGCCGCCATGGGAATGGGCGCTGGCCGTGGTGGCGGCGCTGTCGTCGCTGTATATCTTTGCTTATTATCGCGAAATCGGTCAGCGCGTTGGCGCCCCGATCATGCAGGATTACGTCGTTTCGGTCATCGGCCTGCTGCTGTTGCTGGAGGCCGCGCGCCGCAGCCTTGGCCCGGCGCTGATGGTCGTGGCCTCGGTGTTTCTGGTCTATACCTTCCTTGGGCCTTACATGCCCGAGATCATCGCCCACAAAGGCAACAACCTGTCCGAGGTGGTAAACCACCAGTGGATCACCACCGAGGGCGTGTTCGGCATCGCGCTTGGGGTGTCGACCAGCTTTGTGTTCCTGTTCGTGCTGTTCGGCGCGCTGCTGGATAAGGCGGGTGCGGGCAATTACTTTATTCAGGTGGCGTTCAGCCTGATGGGCCATATGCGCGGCGGGCCGGCCAAGGCGGCGGTGGTGTCCAGCGCGATGACCGGGCTGATCTCTGGCTCGTCCATCGCCAATGTGGTGACCACCGGCACCTTTACCATTCCGCTGATGAAAAAGGTGGGCTTCAGCTCCGAGAAAGCCGGCGCGGTCGAGGTCGCCAGTTCGGTCAATGGCCAGATCATGCCGCCGGTGATGGGGGCTGCTGCCTTCCTGATGGTGGAATATGTCGGCATTCCCTATTTCGACGTGGTCAAACACGCCTTTGTGCCGGCCACCATCAGCTATATCGCGCTGGTCTATATCGTCCATCTTGAGGCGATGAAGGCCGGGATGCAGGGTCTGCCGCGCGCCTATCAACCGGGGCCGTGGACGCGCCGGATCATGGGCTTTTTGTTCGGCGTGGTCGGCATCGGCCTGTTGGGCTATCTGATGCAGGCGACGATGGGCTGGATCCGCCCGGCCTTTGGCGCCAATGCCGGTTATGTGGTGTTTGGCCTGCTGACGGCGGCTTATGTCGCGCTGCTGTGGGTCGCCTCGCGCGAGGCACCGCTGAAAATGGATGACCCGAACGAACCGGTGACCCGGCTGCCGCTGCCGGGGCCGACCATCCGGGCGGGGCTGTATTACCTGCTGCCGGTGATCGTGCTGGTCTGGGCCTTGATGGTCGACCGCCTGTCGCCGGGCCTGTCGGCCTTCTGGGCCACGGCTTACATGATCTTTATCCTGCTGACGCAGCGCCCGCTGATGGCGGCAATGCGCGGCACCGGCGATTACGCGCATGAATTCCGCGGCGGCTTTGGCGACCTGATCGACGGGCTGATCACCGGGGCGCGCAATATGATCGGCATCGGCATTGCCACCGCCACCGCCGGTATCATCGTGGGCGCCGTCAGCCAGACCGGCGTCGGCTCCGCGCTGGCCGATGTGGTCGAGGTCTTGTCGGGCGGCAACCTGATGGTGATGCTGCTGCTGACCGCGATCCTGTCGCTGATCCTTGGGATGGGGCTGCCGACCACGGCGAATTATATCGTCGTCTCGGCGCTGCTGGCACCGGTCATCGTGACCCTGGGGGAACAGAACGGGCTGATCGTGCCGTTGATCGCGGTGCATCTGTTCGTGTTCTATTTCGGCATCATGGCCGATGTGACGCCGCCGGTGGGGCTGGCCTCGTTCGCGGCGGCGGCGGTGTCGGGGGGCGACCCGATCAAGACCGGGGTTGTGGCCTTTTTCTACAGCCTGCGCACGGCGGCGCTGCCGTTTCTGTTCATCTTCAACACCGATCTGTTGCTGATTGATGTCGATGTGATTCACGGCGTGTTCATCTTTGTCACCGCGACCATGGCGATGCTGCTGTTTGCGGCGGCAACGCAGGGCTGGTTCCTGACCCGCAACAAGATCTGGGAAACGGCGCTGCTGCTGCTGGTGGCCTTTACCGTGTTCCGTCCGGGCTTCTGGATGGACATGATCTATGCGCCCTATGATCAGGTGCCCCCGGCACAGATCGAACAGGCGCTTGGCGATGCCGAACCCGGCGAGATGATGCGCCTGCGCATTTCCGGGCTGAACGCGGTGGGTGATCCGGTGGAAAAATCGGTCCAGATCGAGGTTCCCGAAGGCGCCAGCGGTGCCGAACGGATGGCCGCGCTTGGCCTGTCGGTGGCGCAGGATGGCGATGACACCATCGTCGATGACGCGGCCTTTGACAGCCCGGCGCAAAAGGCGGGGCTGGACTGGGATCAAAAGATCCTGGCCGTCAAGATGCCCGCGCCCGGCCCGTCGAAATACCTGATGTATATCCCTGCCGCGCTGTTGCTGGCGCTGGTGATCTGGTTGCAGCGCAGCCGGATCGCCGCCACCGGCCGGCGCGACCCTGACGCCCTGACGGCATGAAAGGACAAGACATGCTGAACGACATTCTGCTGCCCATTGACCTGCAACACGAGGTCAGCTGGAAAGATGCCCTGCCCATGGCGCTGAAATTGCTGGCGCCGGGGGGGCGGCTGCACCTTCTGGGCATCGTCCACGATGTCGGCAATGCCTGGGTGGCCAGCTATCTGCCCAAGGGATACGAGAAAAAGGCGCTCGAGGCGATGAAGGCCGATCTGGGCAGTTTCGTCGCGCGCGAGGTCGGCGGCGATGTCACAGTCAAGACCCATGTCGGCCACGGCCATGTCGCGGAAACCATCCTGAAAATGGCCAGGAAAACCGGCGCGCAGATGATCGTCATGGCCTCGCAGCGGCCTGACCAGCTGCGCACTTTCCGCGTCGGCTCTCAGGCGGACCGGGTGGTGCATCATTCCCCGATCAGCGTGCTGGTGGTGCGCTGAAAAGGGCTTGAACCCGGCGCGGCGGATGGCTATGTCCCGCCGCGTGGCGCGGGCGGTTAGCTCAGCTGGTAGAGCGTCTCGTTTACACCGAGAATGTCGGGGGTTCGAGTCCCTCACCGCCCACCACCACAGCATCGCGCTGATGGCTTTGGACCCCGCCGCAAGGCGGGGTCTGGCGTTTCAGCCCCCAGCCTGCGGGGTATCGCGATCTCTTTTGTGCGCGCTCTCAGTTTGCGGTGACGCAATTGGCCAGCAGCACCCGGTCAGCCCCGGCATACAGGGTCGCCGTCCGGCCCTTCGTATCCAGCAACCGGCTGTCGCGCGGGTCAGAGGCCCTGAACCGCGCCCCCGAGGCCGAGGCCACGCGCAGCATCGGCACCACCTCGTCCGGTTTCAGAACCGTCGCCGTCTCGCCATCGCCCGCGAAGCTGACCTCCAGCCGCTGGTTCTGATCACAGCGATAGACCAGATGCGTTTCGCGGCGCGGGTCGCTGGCACTGGCCGGGTCATCGGGGGTGCAGGCGGTCAGGACAAGGACCGGCAGGGCAAGGACCGGCAGGACAAGACGGGCAAGGGCGGGCAGATGCATCGGCAGCTCCTGTTGGGGTCAGACGCGGCAGTTTAGGCGGCTTTGCGCGGCAAGGGAACGGGGGTGCCGGATGCCGGGCGCTCACAAGGTTGCCATCAGTGCCAGCGCCGCCGCCGCCAGCCAGCAGGCGCGGCGGAACAGTGCCAGCCCGCGCGACAGATCGGCGGCGCCGGGGTCGGGCGCGTTGCCGTTGACCCAGGGTTCGGCGCTGACCGCGTCGCCATAGCTGCGCGGGCCGGACAGGCGCACATCCAGCGCGGCGGCCATCGCGGCCTCGGGCCAGCCGGCATTGGGGGAACGGTGCTGTCCGGCCTGCCGCCATGCCAGCGCCAGCGCCGCCGCCGCCCGCCACCCCGAGGCCAGCGCAAACAGCCCCGCCGACAGCCGCGCCGGCACCAGATTGACCAGATCGTCCAGCCGCGCCGCGGCTTTTCCAAAGCGTTCGTAACGCGCAGTGCGGTGGCCGATCATCGAATCCATCGTGTTGATCGCCTTATAGGCCGCCAGCCCCGGCAGCCCCGCCACCGCGCACCAGAACAGCGGCGCGAAAATGCCGTCGCTGGCGTTTTCGGCCAGACTTTCCAGCGCCGCGCGGGCAATCGCCGGGGCGTCGGCGTTGCGTGTGTCGCGGCCCACGATCATCGACACAGCATGGCGCGCGGCGGGCAGGTCTGCGCCGGCCAGCGGGCGGGCCACGGCGGCGACATGGTCATGCATCGACCGCGCCGCCACCAGCGGCCAGCCCAACAGCCCGGCCAGCACCGCCCCCGGCCAGCCCGGCGGCAACAGCGCCCCCAGCGCCAGCACCGGCACCAGCACCGCCGCCAGAACCAGCACCACCAGCACCACCCCGCGCAGAATGCGCGCGCGGCCCCGGTTCAGGCGCCGGTCCAGCGCCGCGATCAGCGCCCCGACCCAGACCACCGGATGCGACAGCCGCGCATACAGCACCGGTGGCCAGCCGATCAGCGCGTCCAGCGCCAGCGCCACAAGCGCGGTCAGGGCAAGATGCGACAAGTCGGTCATGGCAGCCGGTTGACCGCCTCGACCGACCAGATGCCGTGATCGCGGCGCAGGATGGTCAGCGACAGCGGCGCCACCGCAAAACCCAGCGCCGCATCGCCCGCGACCCATGCCAGCGCCGCGCGAACGGTGCCGGCATGGGCGGTGACGATGACCTCGCCGCTGGCGCGGGCCAGTTGCGGCTGAACCCGCGCCGCCATGTCGTGAAAACTTTCGCCGCCGGGGGGGCGATGGGCGGCCAGTTCGGGCAGGGGCAGGCGACCGATATCGGGCAGATCCTGAAACGGGATGCCTTCCCATGCGCCGAAATCCTGTTCCCACAAAAGCGGCTGCAATCGCGGGGCCAGCCCCAATGCGCGCGCCGTGGTCAGGCAGCGCCGTGCCGGGCTGGTCCAGCAGGGCGCCGCCAGCGGCAGTGCCGCGCGCAGCCGGGTCAGCGCCGCGCCATCCGACAGATCGGCCGCCACGTCGCGCCGCCCGGCCAGCCGCCCGCCGTGAATTTGCGGCGCATGGCGGATCAGCCACAGCCGGGCATCGGCGGGCAGGGGGTCGGGGGGCGGTGTGGCGGGCGTGCGGGCGGCGTCTGGTGTCATCGCCGCGATCTTGGGCGCGGCGGGGGCGATGTCAACGCATAAAACCCTTGACCTGTGGCGCGGCGGGTTCCATACAAATGAACAAGCGTTCGATTAAACGGGAGGGAGGCCCGCGATGTTCACGCAGGGGATGGAATTTGACCTTGGCGAAGACGTTAATGCGCTGCGCGATATGGTGCATCGTTGGGCGCAGGACCGGCTGAAGCCGCTTGCCGCCAGGACCGACAGCGACAATGCGTTTCCCAACGAGCTGTGGCCCGAATTGGGCGAACTTGGCCTGCTGGGGATCACCGTGGCCGAGGAATATGGCGGGTCCGGCATGGGCTATCTGGCGCATACCATCGCGGTCGAGGAAATCGCCCGCGCCAGCGCCAGCATCAGCCTGTCTTACGGCGCGCATTCCAACCTGTGCGTCAACCAGATCAAGCTGAACGCGACTGAGGAACAGAAGCGCAAATACCTGCCCAAGCTGTGCAGCGGCGAACATATCGGCGCGCTGGCCATGTCCGAGGAAGGCGCCGGGTCCGACGTGGTGGGCATGAAGCTGCGGGCGGAAAAGAAGGATGGCTATTACCTTCTGAATGGCAATAAATACTGGATCACCAACGGGCCGGATGCCGACACGCTGGTGGTCTATGCCAAGACCGACCCCGAGGCCGGGTCAAAGGGCATCACCGCCTTTATCATCGAAAAGGGCTTCAAGGGTTTCAGCCAGGGGCCGCATTTCGACAAGGTCGGGATGCGCGGGTCAAATACCGGCGAACTGATCTTTGAAAACTGCGAAGTGCCCGCCGAAAACGTCCTTGGCGCCGAGGGCAAGGGCGTGCGGGTGCTGATGTCGGGGCTGGATTACGAACGTCTGGTGCTGTCGGGCATCGGCACCGGCATCATGGCCGCCTGTCTGGACGAGGTGGTGCCCTATCTGCGCGACCGCAGGCAGTTCGGTCAGCCGATCGGGAATTTCCAGCTGATGCAGGCCAAGCTGGCCGATATGTATGTCGCGCTGAACACCGCGCGGGCCTATGTCTATGAGGTCGCGCGGACCTGTGACGCGGGCAAGGTGACGCGACAGGATGCGGCGGGCGCGGTGCTGTATGCCAGCGAACAGGCCATGGTGCAGGCGCATCAGGCGGTTCAGGCGCTTGGCGGGGCCGGGTTCCTGAATGACAGCGTGGTCAGCCGCCTGTTCCGGGACGCCAAGCTGATGGAAATCGGGGCGGGAACCTCGGAAATCCGGCGGATGCTGATTGGCCGCGAACTGATGGCCAAGGCTTAAGGCCATGCGCGCGGGGGTGCTGATGCCTGCCATCCGTCCGGCCCGCCCTGAAAAAGGGCGCACCCCCAAGGGGATGCGCCCGGCTGTGACTGTCCCTGTCCTGCGGCTTGTGCCGTCAGAATTTCATCACATAGGATGCGCCGACGACCAACGGGTCGATATTGACCTCGCCGATTTTCTGGCCGTTCAGCTTGACGTCGCTGTCGATGTCGATCCAGCGCAGATCAGCGCGGATGGCCGAGCGCTCGTTGATCCAGTAATCGGCACCGATATGGGCGGCCAGACCCCAGCTGTCATCCAGCTCAAGCCGGCTGCCAGCCAGCGCGCCGGTGGTCTTTTCGCTGAAGAAGCCGGTAAAGTTCACACCGACGCCGACAAAGGGCGCGAAACCGTTGCCGGCATCAAAGTGGTATTGCAGCGACAGCACCGGCGGCAGGTGCTTGACGGTGCCGACCTTGCCCAGACCGGCCAGCTTGACGTCATGCTTGAACGGCGTGGCGGCCAGCAATTCGACGCCCAGATTGTCGCGGATGAAATATTCCACCGTGATGGTCGGGCGAATATTGTCACCGACATCGACCTTCAGGCCATTGGCGGACAGCGTGCCATTGTCGCTTTTGGGCTGAACGCTGCCAAAACCAAGGCCGACGGTCCAGTCACCCGCCGATTGCGCCATGACCGGCGAGGTCAGGGCAAGGGCGGTGGCCGCGGCGATGCAAAGCGTTTTCATGGGAGGACTCCTTTCACGAATGATGAAACTTTCGTGACGGGAATCGCCCCCCGCAAACATGATCCAGATCAAATTGCAGCCTGCATCCGCCACCTGCGGCATTTTTGCCGCAGCCACCGGGCGGCAGCCTGTGGGGAAAGGTGAACAGATGAAGCTGAAATCCTCGGTCATCACCGGCGCGGATGCTTTCGCGGCCAATCGCCGTGCGCATCTGGAGATGCTGGAAACCGTGCGCGCCGCCGCACAGGCCGCCACCGCTGGCGGGGGGGCGCGGGCGCTGGACCGGCATGTCGCACGCGGCAAGATGCCGCCGCGCGAACGGGTGGCCAACCTGCTGGACCCCGGCAGTCCGTTTCTGGAAATCGGCGCCACCGCCGCGCATGACATGTATGACGGTGCCGCCCCCGGCGCAGGCGTGATCACCGGGATTGGCCGGGTGCATGGGCAGGACGTGATGGTCGTGGCCAATGATGCCACCGTCAAGGGCGGCACCTATTACCCGATGACGGTGAAAAAGCATCTGCGCGCACAGGAAATCGCGGAACAGTGCCATCTGCCCTGCATCTATCTGGTCGATTCCGGCGGCGCCAACCTGCCCAATCAGGACGAGGTCTTTCCCGACCGCGACCATTTCGGGCGCATCTTTTTCAATCAGGCGCAGATGAGCGCGAAGGGCATTCCCCAGATCGCCGTGGTGATGGGGTCCTGCACGGCAGGCGGCGCCTATGTGCCCGCCATGTCGGATGTGACGATCATCGTGCGCGAGCAGGGGACGATCTTTCTGGCCGGTCCGCCGCTGGTCAGGGCGGCAACGGGAGAGGTCGTCAGCGCCGAGGATCTTGGCGGCGGCGATGTCCATACCCGGTTGTCGGGCGTGGCCGATTACCTGGCCGAGGATGACGCCCACGCGCTGGCGCTGGCGCGTCGCGCGGTCAGCCACCTGAACCGGCGGGTGCCGCAAACCGTGGTCTGGCAATCGCCCGAGGCCCCGGCCTGTGACCCCGACGAAATTCTGGGCGTGGTGCCCGCCGATCTGCGCACCCCCTATGACATCCGCGAGGTCATCGCGCGGGTCGTCGATGGCAGTCGCTTTGACGAATTCAAGCCGCGCTTTGGCGAAACGCTGGTCACCGGCTTTGCCCATATCGAGGGCTGCCCGGTGGGCATTGTCGCCAATAACGGCGTGCTGTTTTCGGAAGCGGCCATCAAGGGGGCGCATTTCATCGAATTGTGCAGCCAGCGCAACATCCCGCTGGTTTTCCTGCAAAACATCACCGGCTTCATGGTCGGCCGCAAATATGAAAACGAGGGCATCGCCCGCCACGGCGCCAAGATGGTGACCGCGGTGGCCACGACCAATGTGCCCAAGATCACCATGCTGGTCGGCGGCTCCTTCGGCGCGGGCAATTACGGCATGGCCGGGCGGGCCTATTCACCGCGCTTTTTGTGGACATGGCCCAATTCGCGCATCAGCGTCATGGGCGGCGAACAGGCCGCCGGGGTTCTGGCCACCGTCCGCCGCGACGGGATCGAGCGTCAGGGCGGCAGCTGGTCCCCCGAGGAAGAGGCCGAGTTCAAGCGCCCCACGATCGAGATGTTCGAACGCCAGTCCCACCCGCTTTACGCCAGCGCGCGGCTGTGGGACGATGGCATCGTCGACCCGCGCAAGACGCGCGACGTGCTGGCCCTGTCGCTGCGCGCCAGCCTGAACGCGCCAATCGCGCCGACCCGCTTTGGCGTGTTCCGCATGTAAAGGTGGGACCGCAGGATGCCCGTAACCTTGCCCCCCGCGCCGGACCGCCCGCCCTTGCCATCCGGCAGTGATGGGCTGGCCGTGCTGATGGCGCGCTGGCCCGGCGCGCGGACCACGCGCTTTGGCGACAGTCCGGCGCTGTCGGACCGTTTGCTGGGGCTGATCCGGTCGGGCCGCAAGACCGCGACCTGCGGCGCGCTGGCGCATTATCGTCAGGAGGGCGAGCCGGTGCCGCAAACCGGCGATGTGCTGATCGCGCTGGATCACCGCGATCAGCCCGCGCTGGCCTATCGGCTGACCGATGTCAGCATTTGCGCCTTTCGCGATGTGCCAAAGGATTTCGCGCTGGCCGAGGGAGAGGGCGGTTTCGCGGACTGGCGGCAGGGGCATATCGACTATTTCCAGCGCAATGGCGGGTTCTCGGACGACATGGCGCTGGTGTGCGAACGTTTCCGCCTGATCTGGGTGGCCGGGCCGCATGGGTATTTGGACAACGAAGAAGACAGCATCCGCGCCGCCAGGCCGGAACCGATCAACAGGGGGGAGCCATGTTTTCAAAAATCCTGATCGCCAATCGCGGCGAGATCGCCTGCCGGGTGATGGATACGGCCCGCAAGCTGGGGGTGGTGACGGTCGCGGTCTATTCCGATGCCGACCGCAATTCCCGCCATGTCGCCATGGCCGACGAGGCGGTCCATATCGGCGGCCCGGCCCCGCGTGACAGCTATCTGCGCGGCGACGCCATTATTCAGGCGGCGCTGGACAGCGGCGCGCAGGCCATTCACCCCGGCTATGGCTTTTTGTCGGAAAACCCCGACTTCGTGGATGCGGTGGACCGCGCCGGGCTGGTATTCATTGGCCCGTCGGCCGATGCGATCCGCAAGATGGGGCTGAAGGATGCCGCCAAGGCGCTGATGGAGCAGGCCGGGGTGCCGGTTGTGCCGGGCTATCACGGTGACAATCAGGACCCGGCGTATCTGGCCGTGCAGGCCGGTCAGATCGGCTATCCGGTGCTGATCAAGGCGGTGGCGGGCGGCGGCGGCAAGGGGATGCGGCTGGTCGAACGCGCCGCCGATTTCGACGCCGCGCTGGCATCGGCACAGGGCGAGGCCGCGACCGCCTTTGGCAACCCCGCCGTGCTGATCGAAAAATATATCCAGCAGCCCCGCCATATCGAGGTGCAGGTTTTCGGTGACGGCCAAAGCGCGGTGCATCTGTTCGAACGCGACTGTTCCTTGCAGCGCCGCCACCAGAAGGTGATCGAGGAAGCCCCGGCACCCGGCATGACCGCGCAGATGCGCAGCGCCATGGGCGAGGCCGCCGTGCGCGCCGCCGAGGCCATCGGATACAGCGGCGCCGGCACCATCGAATTCATCGTCGATGGGCGCGACGGGCTGCGCCCGGACGGGTTCTGGTTCATGGAAATGAACACCCGGCTTCAGGTTGAACACCCGGTCACCGAACTGGTCACCGGGGTGGATCTGGTCGAATGGCAGCTGCGTGTTGCCTCGGGCGAGCCGCTGCCCGCCCGCCAGCAGGACCTGACCCTGAAAGGCCACGCCTTCGAGGCCCGCCTTTACGCCGAGGACGTGCCCGCGGGCTTTCTGCCCGCCACCGGCACGCTGGCGCATCTGGCCTTTCCCGACACCGCCCGGACCGAGACCGGGGTGCGCAAGGGCGACACGATCAGCCCGTGGTATGACCCGATGATCGCCAAGGTCGTGACCCATGGTCCCACCCGCGCCATTGCGCTGCGGGCGCTGGAAACGGCGCTGATCGACACCGAAGTCGCAGGCACCACCACCAATGTCGATTTCCTGATCGCGCTGACCCGGCATCCGGGGTTTCGTCAGGGTCAGGTCGATACCGGGCTGATCGGGCGCGATCTGGACGCGCTGGTGGCGGCTGCCGAACCCGACCCGCGCGCGCGTGCGCTGGCCGTGGTGGGGCTTGCCGGGCTGGACGACCCGGCCCGGCCCGGCGGCATGACCCTGTGGGAGCCCCTGCGCCGCACCGTGGCGTGGGATGGCGGCGACGCGGTGATCGAGGTCACCGGCCCCCGCACCGCCCGTGTTACCATTGACGGCCAGACCCACGACATCGCGCGCGAAGGCGATCGCTGGTGGGTCGATGGCGGCCCGCGCCGTTCCCGCGTGGTGCGTCATGCCGCCGGGGTCAGCGTCTTTGGCGGGCGCTCGCTGACCCTGACCCCGGTCGATCCGCTGGACCGGGAAAGCGACGATGCCGGCACGGCCCTGACGCTGTCGCCAATGCCGGGGCTGGTCAAGGCGGTCTTTGTCAGCGCCGGCGATACCGTGGCGGCGGGCGACCGTCTGGCGGTGCTTGAGGCGATGAAAATGGAACACACCCTGACCGCCGCCCGCGATGGCACCGTGGCCGAGGTGCTGGCCCGCGACGGCGATCAGGTCGAGGCCGGCGCCGCCCTGATCCGCCTTGAGGATGACGACGAATGACGTTTCTTCGTTGCCCAAATACCCCGAACACGGAGGACCGGCCATGAGCCATGTCGAGATTTTCGAAATGGGCCCGCGCGACGGGCTGCAAAACGAAGCGCGGCTGATCCCGGCGGCGGACAAGATCGCGCTGGTCGATCTGTTGTCAGGTGCCGGGTTTCGCCGGATCGAGGTGACCAGCTTTGTCAGCCCGAAATGGGTGCCGCAAATGGCCGATGCCGCGCAGGTGCTGGGGGGCATCGCGCGGGTGCCGGGGGTCAGCTATGCGGCGCTGACGCCCAATCTGAAGGGCTATGAAGGGGCCCGTGCCGCCCGCGTTGACGAGGTGGCGATCTTTGCCAGTGCCTCGGAAGGGTTCAGCCGCGCCAATCTGAATGCCAGTATCGACGACAGCATCGACCGCTTCATCCCGATCATGGAGGCGGCGGGCGCCGATGGTATCCCGGTGCGCGGTTATGTCAGCGTGGTGACCGACTGCCCCTTTGACGGGCCGACCGCGCCCCGGCAGGTGGCCCGTGTCGCGGCGCGCCTCTTCGCGATGGGATGTTATGAAATCAGCCTTGGCGACACCATCGGGCAGGCCACCCCGGACAAGATCGACGCCATGCTGGCCGCCGTTCTGGACGATGTTCCCGCCGCGCAACTGGCCGGGCATTACCATGACACGGCGGGGCGGGCGCTGGACAATATCGACGCCAGTCTGGCGCGGGGATTGCGGGTCTTTGATGCCGCGGTGGGGGGCTTGGGCGGCTGCCCCTATGCGCCGGGGGCGGCGGGGAATGTCGCGACGGAAAAGGTCGCGGCGCATCTGGCCGCGCGCGGTTTCCAGACCGGGCTGGATATGGAGGTAATTGCGCGCGCGGCGGACATGGCCCGCGCCATGCGAGGGGGGAAGGCAGATGTTTGAAACCATCCGCATCAAGGCAGATGACCGTGGTGTCGCCACGCTGTGGCTGGCGCGCGCTGACAAGCATAACGCGCTGTCGGCGCAGATGCTGGCCGAACTGACAAAGGCCGCAGGCCAGCTTGGCCGCGACCCGGCGGTGCGGGTGGTGGTGCTGGCCGCCGAAGGGTCCAGCTTTTGCGCGGGGGGCGATCTGGGTTGGATGCGCCAGCAAATGGATGCCGATGCCGCAACCCGGCGCGCGGGCGCGCGGCAACTGGCGCAGATGCTGAACGCGCTGAACCTGCTGCCCAAGCCGCTGATCGGGCGGGTGCAGGGCAATGCTTTTGGTGGCGGCATCGGCATGATGTCGGTCTGCGATGTGGCCATCGGGGCTGACAGCGCCCGGTTCGGGCTGACCGAAACCCGGCTGGGGCTGATCCCGGCCACCATCGGTCCCTATGTTCTGGCCCGCATGGGCGAGGACAAGGCGCGGCGGGTGTTCATGTCGGCCCGCCTGTTCGACGCCGAAGAGGCGCACGCGCTGAACCTGCTGGCCCGCGTTGTCGCGCCCGCCGATCTGGACGCGGCCATCGCGGCCGAGGTCGCGCCCTATCTGCAATGCGCCCCCGGCGCGGTGGCGGCGGCCAAGCGTCTGGCGCGCGATCTGGGGCCGCGCATCGACGATCAGGTGATCGGGATGACCATCGACCGGCTGGTCGACATGTGGGAGGGCGATGAAGCCCCCGAAGGCATCGCGGCGTTTTTCGACAAGCGCAAACCGCGCTGGCAGGGGTGACTCGCGGGCAGGGCGCGGGGGGCGCGGCGGCGGGAAGGGGCGCTGCCCCTCGGGCCTGCGGCCCTCACCCCGAGGTATTTGGGACAGAAGCGAGGCGGTTGCGGTTGCCCCTGCGTGGGGGCGTGATTAGATTGGCGCGGTGCCATCGCAGGAAAGCCCATGACCGAGACCCAGCCCGACTATCAGGTTCTGGCGCGCAAATACCGCCCCGAGACATTCGCCGATCTGGTCGGGCAGGATGCGATGGTGCGGACGCTGAAGAATGCCTTTGCCGCCGACCGCATCGCGCAGGCCTTTATCATGACCGGCATTCGCGGCACCGGCAAAACCACCACCGCGCGGATCATTGCCAAGGGGATGAACTGTATCGGGCCGGACGGGCAGGGCGGTCCCACCACCGAACCCTGCGGCATGTGCGAGCATTGCCGCGCGATCAGCGAAGGCCGGCATGTCGATGTGCTGGAAATGGATGCCGCCAGCCGCACCGGTGTGGGCGACATCCGCGAGATCATCGAATCGGTGCATTACCGGGCGGCCTCGGCCCGATACAAGATCTACATCATCGACGAGGTTCACATGCTGTCGACCAGCGCCTTCAACGCGCTGCTGAAAACGCTTGAGGAACCACCCCCCCATGTGAAGTTCATTTTCGCCACCACGGAAATCCGCAAGGTGCCGGTCACGGTTCTGTCGCGCTGTCAGCGCTTTGACCTGCGCCGGATCGAACCAGAGGTAATGATTGCCCTGCTGCGCCGCATTGCCGGGGCGGAAGGCGCCGACATCACCGATGACGCGCTGGCGCTGATCACCCGCGCGGCGGAAGGGTCGGCGCGCGATGCCACCAGCCTGCTGGATCAGGCGATCAGCCATGGCGCGGGCGAAACCGGGGCCGATCAGGTGCGCGCCATGCTGGGGCTGGCCGACCGGGGCCGGGTTCTGGACCTGTTCGAGATGATCCTGCGCGGCGATGCGGCGGCGGCGCTGGCGGAATTGCAGGCCCAATATGCCGATGGTGCCGACCCGCTGGCGGTGCTGCGCGATCTGGCCGAGATCACGCATTGGATTTCCATCGTCAAGATCACCCCCGAGGCCAGCGACGACCCCACCGTCAGCCCTGACGAGCGCACGCGCGGCAGCGACATTGCCGCCCGTCTGCCGATGCGGGCGCTGACGCGGCTGTGGCAGATGCTGCTGAAAACGCTTGAGGAGGTCTCGGCCGCGCCTAATGCGATGATGGCCGCCGAGATGGCGATCATCCGGCTGACCCATGTCGCGGATCTGCCCGACCCCGAGGCGCTGATCCGCAAGGTTCAGGCCTCGGTTCAGGCGGGCGAGATGACGCGCGGCAATGCGCCTGCCGGCAGTGGCGGTGTCAGTGCCGCGCGCGGCGGGCAGGTGGTGGCGGTTGCCCCGGCACCGGCCCCGGCGCAAGCGATGCAGCGGGTGGCGGGCGGTGCCGCGGTCGGTGACGGGCAGGGCGCGCAGGCGCTGGCGCTGGCCTATCCCGATTTTGACGCGGTGGTGGCGCTGATCCGGCGGATGCGCGACATGAAGCTGCTGGTCGAGGTCGAGCGTCACGTCCGGCTGGCCGCCTATCGCCCCGGCCGGATTGAATTTCAGCCCACCGATGACGCCCCCCGCGACCTTGCCCCGCGTCTGGCCGAACGGCTGCGCGGCTGGACCCAGACCCGCTGGGGGGTCAGCGTGGTGTCCTCGGGCGGGGGGCAGACGCTGGCCGAGGTAAACCGCGCGCAGCAAGAGGCCGAGCGTCAGGACGCCCTGCGTCACCCGCTGGTGCAGGCGGTGCTGGCGCAGTTCCCGCAGGGCCGCATCACCGCCATTTTGCACCCGCCGCCGCCACCCGACGAACCCGAGGCGGCATCCGAGACCCTTGGCCCGGTTGACGCGGTCGAGGAATGGGACCCTTTCGAAGACGAATAAGGACAGTTCACGATGATCAAAGGTTTGGGCGGTCTTGGCGATATGGCCAGGATGATGAAAGCCGCGAAGGACATGCAGTCCAGGATGGAGGCAATGCAGGCCGATCTGGACAATCTGACCGTGACCGGCGAATCCGGGGCCGGTCTGGTCAGGGCTACCGCCACCGCCAAGGGCGAGCTGACGGGGCTGGAGATCGACCCCTCGATCTTTTCCGCCGAGGATAAAGAGGTGGTCGAGGACCTGATTCTGGCCGCGATCAAGGAGGCCCAAAAGCGGGCGCAGGATGCGGCGCAGGAACAGATGCGCAAGGTCACCGCCGATCTGGGGCTGCCCGCCGACATGAAGATGCCGTTTTAAGCAATGGCGCTGGCCAATGACCGCATCGAGGCGCTGGTCGCGCTGATGGCGCGGCTGCCGGGGCTTGGGCCGCGCTCGGCCCGGCGCATCGTGCTGCAACTGGTGCGGCGACGGGCGGCGCTGATGACGCCGCTGGCCGATCTGATGGCCGAAGTTGCGGAAAACAGCCGCGAATGCAGCCGCTGCGGCAATATCTCGGGCGATGAGATCTGCCCGATCTGTGCTGATCCGGCCCGCGCCAATGGCGAGCTGTGCGTGGTCGAGGATGTCGCGGATCTGTGGGCGATGGAACGCGGTCACGCCTTCAAGGGCCGCTATCACGTTCTGGGTGGCACGCTGTCGGCGCTGGATGCGGTGACGCCCGACGATCTGGGCATTCCGCGCCTGCTGACCCGCGTGGCCGAGGAACGCGTGTCCGAGGTGATTCTGGCGCTGAATGCCACGGTCGATGGCCAGACCACCGCGCATTACATTGCCGATGCGCTGGCGGGCAGCGGGGTCGAGGTGTCGGGCCTTGCGCAGGGCGTGCCCATCGGCGGGGAACTGGATTACCTTGACGACGGCACCATCAGCGCCGCCCTGCGGGCAAGGCGGCGGCTGTAGGAGGGGCTTTAACCGCCGGGCGTCGCGGCGGACCCGGCCAGAATGCCGCCATCAACCGACATCTCGGCGCCGGTGATATAGGTGGCCTCGTCCGATGCCAGCAGCACGGCCAGTGCCGCGACCTCTGCGGGTTGCCCGAAACGGCGCAGCGGCGTGTCCGCCACCATCGCGGCGGCCCGTTTGTCGCGGTCCGGGCCATTCCCCAGCATCGGGTCCCACATCGGCGTCATGATCGCGGCAGGGTGGATCGAATTGCAGCGGATTTTCAGCCCCTGTGCCGCGCAATACAGCGCAACCGATTTGGTATGGTTGCGGATCGCGGATTTTGACGCGGCATAAGCCGCAGCCATCGGGATGCCGACCAGTCCGGACCGTGACGAGATATTGATGATCGACCCGCTGACGTGACCGGCCTGCTGGTTATGGGCCTGTGCCCTCATCGCCCGGATCGCATAGCGACAGCCCATGAACGTGCCATCGCTGTTGACGGCATGAACGGCCCGCCAATCGGCAAGGCGCATGTTTTCCGGGTCATGGGCCGGGGGTGTCGTGCCCTCAAGCCCGGTGATGCCGGCATTGTTCACCACGATATCCAGCGCGGGGTATTGACCGGCGATCCGGTCCCAGTCCTGTTCTGACGAAACATCAAGCGGGGCAAATTCGGCACCGATCCGGTCTGCGGTGACGCGTCCCGTATCCGCGTCGATATCGGTCAGGATGATGCGGGCGCCCTCGGCCCGGAAGGCGCGGGCGATGGCCGCGCCAATGCCGCGTGCGCCGCCTGTGATCAGTGCGGTCTTGTTTTGCAATCTGGTCATGAAGAACCCGATGGAAATGGCCAATGGACGACCGGCACGCGGTGCCAGTCAGCATGTTCTGCCCCAGGGCAGAGCCGTTTCAGCGGTGATGCTGGTCCATTGGTTTATTCCTTCTGCGGTGACGTCAGTATCGGTGCGCCGCCACCAATTCGCAAGGCGTCAAATGCGCCTGCACAAGGGGTGCGGCGGCGGAAAAAAGGCGCGGCCTTGCGGTCGCGCCTTGTCCGGGGTCAGCTGTCCAGCTTTTCGACCCGGCGGGGGGTGGCCGAAATCTCGATCCGGCGGGGTTTCAGCGCCTCGGGCACCTCGCGGACAAGGTCGATATGCAGCATCCCGTCGATATGGCTGGCACCGGTGACGCGGATATGTTCGGCCAGCGTAAAGCGGCGCTCGAAGGCGCGGGTGGCGATGCCACGGTGCAGATAGCTGTGCTGCTTGTCCTCGTCGGGTTTGCGTCCGGCGACGATCACCGCCCCCTCGCGCAGTTCGACCGACAGATCATCGGCACCGAACCCGGCCACAGCAACCGAGATGCGATAGGCATCATCGCCGGTTTTTTCGATATTATAGGGCGGATAGGTCGAGGCCCCCAGATCGGCGGAAAGCGCGCGGTCCATCATGTCAGCCATGCGGTCGAAGCCGACAGAGGCACGGTAAAGCGGGGTCAGGTCAAGGTTACGCATGTCACATCCTTTGCAAGCGATGATCAGGTCAATGCCCCCCGAAGGCCGGGCGGGCGTCGCCGGAACCCGTCTGGCGCCCCGGCATGTCAAAAGGTGGGAAGCGCCGCCAAAGCTGTCAAGCCCCGCCCGGCCCCGCGTGGCGCGCGCACGCCCGACCTGCGCAGCGCATGAACGCCCGCGCGATCCACAGCGCGCAAAACCTGACCCGCGTGCCGCTGTGAAACCCAAGCCGCGTGCCGCCATGCGCCCGACATTCGTCAGACATGTAAAACACGATCTTCCTGCGGCGTGTAAAACACGACCTTCCTGCGGCGTTTAGAAAACGACCGCTATCCCGCCACAAAAGCCCCGCCGCAAAGTTGTGACACCCGCCCCGCGTCAGGCGCATGAAAAAAGGCCGCCCCGGTGGGACGGCCGTGTCATGTGTCGCGATGGTGGCGGATCAGGCCTTGGCTTCGGTGATCATGCGCGCGATCTGGTCTTTCAGATGGCTGCGTTTCTTGCGCAGATCGGTTTCGGCCAGACCGTCCATCGGGGTCACGTTGGCGGCGGCGTTTTCGACCTGATCGTTGATCTCGTCATATTCGACCAGCAGCTTGGCGAAATGGGCGTTGTCAACCTTCAGGGCGTGGATCACCTCGCCATCGGCGGGGAACTCTTCGTGGATCGCGTGGGGTGTCGCCATTGTGGCACCTCGTTATTTGCATATGTTCGGGGATGATCTAGCGTCCCGGCCCGCAACAGGCAATGGGCTGTGCCGCCGAAAGGCTGGAATGCCGGGGCGGATTGCGCTAACACCACGGGACGCGACATCCCTGCCACAGCAAGCGGAGCCTGCCTGCCATGACCAGCTTTCTGGCCCCTTTCGACAGCCCGCTTGGCGTGGCCGATTACACCGGACTTGCGGTGCTGCTGGCGGGCTGGCTGGGTCTGGGCTGGCTGACCGAACATCCGCCGGCGCGGCGGCCCTCGGTCTCGGTGCTGATGATGCGCTATCGGCGGGCATGGATGGCCCAGTTCCTGACGCGCGAGCCACGGATCTTTGACGCCAATATCCTGACCACCCTGCGCGAGGGCACGGCCTTTTTCGCCAGCGCCTGCATGATCGCCATTGGCGGCGGGCTGGCGCTGATCGGCAATACCGACCAGTTGCGCGGGCTGGCGCGCGAATTCGACATCGGCCACGCCCCGGCCTTTATCTGGGAACTGAAGCTGCTGGTGGTGATGTTTTTCGTGGTCAACGCGTTTTTGAAATTCGTCTGGTCGCACCGGCTTTTCGGCTATTGCGCGATCATGATGGCGGCGGTGCCAAACCGCCATGACGCGCCGGACGCGCTGTCGCGGGCCATGCAGGCGGCCGAGATCAACATCACCGCCGCGCGCAGCTTCAATGCCGGGCTGCGGTCGGTTTATTTCGCTATCGGATCGCTGGCCTGGCTGGCGGGGGGATGGGCGCTGATGGCGGCGGCGGGGCTGGTCACGGCAATCACATGGCGGCGGGAATTTGCCTCGAACTCGCGCCGGATCATTCTGGAAAACCTGCCGCCGCTGTCGCCGCAGGACAGGCCGGATGCGGGTTAAGGGCGCGGCCAGCGGTCGTCAGGGCAGCATTTGCCACAGCCAGCGCCCGCCACGCAAGCCGGGCATCGGCCCCGCAGACTGGCCCCGCGATGCAGGCAGCGTCGTTCAGCGGAATCAGCGGAAATGGAAAACGGGTGAGAGGCTGGACTGCGACCCAAACGGGACTCGTTGCGGCTGCTTCCTTCCGGACCTGACCGGGTTGGCGAGGCGTCTGCCCGCGCCAACCTCTCGACCGTTCAGATAGGGGGTCGGGGGGGGAATTGCAACCCCCGCCATGGCGGGCAGGCGGGCGGCGTCAGCCCGGTGGCAGATGCAGGCGGAAACGCTGAAAGCCCTCGGCGGTCAGGCCAAGCGGCTGTGGTTTCAGCGCGGCCAAACCCGGGCCGGTGCGGGCCGCGGGGGCGGTGTCGAACAGGGCGCTGGCCCCGCCGGTTCCGGCTGACAGGGTAAAGAAGGGCTGCAATGACGGTGCCACCCGGCGCTGCCGGCGCAGATACAGATGCAGGATGTCGCGCACCCGCCGCCCCGGCAGGCCAAGGTCAGGCAGGGCCAGCGCCAGATCGCCATAAGGCCCCGCCGCCGACACCCGATAGCTGTTGGTCACCAGAATGAAGCAATCCGTATCGCGCAGCCTGTGTCCGGCATGGGTCAGGTCGCGGATGCGGCCCGGTCCGGGGGCCTCGGGTCCGGGCTGGCTGATGTCCAGGGGCGGTGCGGACAGGTCGATACGCCAGCTCAGCCCGTCGATCAGGTCGACATTATAGCCCGGCACCTCGGGGCGCAGCAGCGCGGATTCGGGGGTGCCGGGGCGGCAGGTGGCAAAAACCTGCGCCGCCCGTTCCAGCCACAGCCGCAGGTCGGACCCGCGCGCCAGCAGCGCCGCGATGGTGTTGGGGAACTGATACAGGTCCGACACATGACGCCGGGTCAGGCGGCCCGCCGGAACATGGGTGAAATGCCCCGGCCCGCCGCGCCCGCCCGCGCGGAACGGCGAGACCGCGCACAGCACCGGCAGCGCGGGCAGGGCGCGGCCATGATCGCCCCGGCGCAGATACCAGCGCAGCGCCTGCGCCGTCAGCCGCAACCCGGCATCCTGCCCCAGCAGGGCGAAATGGCTGTTCAGCCCGGTATCTGATCGCCCGACGCGCCGTGACAGGTGGCGCAGCGCCTGCCGGTGGCCACGCCATGCCGGTGCGCAGGCGCTGGCGATCACCGGGGTGGCCAGTGGCGGGGCGGCGGGCGCCGGGTCCTGGGGTATGCGGTTTGGCGATGCGGGTGCCGGGTCCTGGGGTGCGCGGTCGCGGTCGGCGGGCGCCACGGGCTGGCTGGTCCCCGCCGGGTCGGGGCGCAACAGCCGGGCGGCGGCGCGTTCGACCTGCCAGCCGCTTGCGCCGCGCAGCAGTCCAAGGTCGATCACCCCCAGATGCGACCCCCAAAAGCCCGGCATCACCGCCGGTTTCCCGGCCAGAAGGCCCCGCACCGGGTCAATGCCGGGACCGGCAGGTGTGTCGGGACCGGGAAAGGCCAGATGGGTGTGACCGGCGACCACCGCGTCCACGCCCTTGATCGCCGCGACCAGATGCGCCACGTTTTCCGGCCCCGATGCCGCAGCGCCTTCACCGATGCCGCCATGAACCAGCGCCACGATCACATCCGCGCCCTGTGCCTGCAAACCGGCCACCGCGGCGCTGGCGGCGGTCATCACACCGGTGGTGTGCAATACGCCCTGAAGCCCGGATTCCCACAACGGGGTTTGCGGCGGCAGGGTGCCGATGATGCCGATTTTCAGCGCGTGATGGCGGCCATCATCGGCCAGCACCCGGCGCTGTAACAGCAGATGCGGCTGCCACGGGCTGCCCCCGTCCAGCCGGGCATTGCTGACCACCACCGGCCACTCGGCCTGCGCCAGCAGCCGCCGCAGGAAGGCCGGACCAAAGCTGAAATCATGGTTTCCCAGCGTCGCCGCGTCATAGCCAAGGCGGTTCATCATCACCACCGCCGGATGCGGCTGCGGGCAGGTGCGGCGCGGACCCGTGGCCTCGTAATCGGCCAGCGGGTTGCCCTGAAAGACATCGCCATTGTCGAATAACAGACAGTTGGGTGCCCCCGCGCGGGCCTGCGCGATCAGCGGCACCAGCCCGGCCAGACCGATTGCCGGATCGGCGCGATTCGCATAATAATCATACCCCAGAAGGTGCATATGCAGGTCGCTGGTCGCCAGCAGCCGCAGATCCGCCCGCAGCGGCTGTGACGCCATATCTGCCTGCCCGCCTGTGCCCCTGCTGTTCATGCTGCCCCGGCTGCTTTTATGTCTGCCTTATGTCCCGGAAAATTGCAGTTACGGGACGGAAATGCAACCTTGGATTGTTTTTTGTAACTGTCATATCTGCACAACTTGATATGCGCACGTCAGTTTCGTAAGCGACCGCCAACAGGACCGCGCGAAACATGCCGGGGGGACGCGATGAAATTTTCGACACGCCATGACACCGACCTGCCTCCGGACCGGCTGTTCGATATGGTCAGCGACTTTCCGCGTCTGGAAAAGCTGTTGATGCGGCGCGGGGCCAGCGTGCGGCGCATCGACCCCTCGGCCGAGCTGGGCGTGGGCAGGGCGTGGGATGTCGGCTTTGACTGGCGTGGCCGTCGCCGCGACCTGCGGCTGGACCTGACCCGGTTCGACCGCCCCGAAACCGTCGCCCTCAGCGGTCAGGGCGAAAGCTTTTCGCTGCGATTCACCATGACAGTGATCGCGCTGACCCGGCAGAAATCGCGCCTGATGGCCGAGCTGGAGCTGCGCCCCCAGAATATGCGCGCGCGGCTGATCCTGCAAACCGCCAAGCTGGGGAAAACGCAGCTGGACCAGCGGTTTCACAAACAGGTCGTGCGCCTGATCGAGGATCTGGCCGCCGCCTGACCCTGCGGCCGCTGACACCACAGCCCCTGACCGCGCCGCCGGTTCATCCGTTTTCTGCCATCCCTGCCCGGTGGTCCCACGCCGAATGATCTGACCACCCCGCGCCGTCAGCAGGGGCGGCCAGGCCCCTGTCCGCCAATCTGTGCAGCCTGCCTCAGCCCGGTTGCGGCGCCTGAACCGCGCGGCGCAGCGGATCGGCCGGATAGACCCCCAGAATATCCAGCCGCGAGGTGAAATAGGCCAGTTCTTCCAGCGCGCGGGCCAGCGCGGGGTCGTCGGGATGGCCCTCGACATCGGCATAGAACTGGGTGGCGTGAAACACCCCGCCAACCATATAGCTTTCCAGCTTGGTCATGTTGACGCCATTGGTCGCAAAGCCGCCCATCGCCTTATACAGCGCGGCGGGAATATTGCGGACGCGGAACACCAGCGTGGTCATCATCGGCCCGTCGGGGGCATCGGGCCGGGTGCGGCGGATGCGGTTCGGCGTCGGGCGCATGATCAGAAAGCGGGTGGTGTTGTTCTGATGATCCTCGATCTGGCTGGCCAGTTCGGTCAGGCCATAGATCTCGCCGGCAAGGGGGCTGGCCAGTGCCGCCAGCGCCGGCTGGTTGCGGGCCGAGACCTCTTTGGCAGAGCCTGCGGTATCGCCGCCGGTGACCATTCCGATATTGTGGCGGCGCAGAAAATTGCGGCATTGCCCCAGCAGGACGGTATGGCTCATGGCGTCGCGAATATCGGTGATGCTGGCGCCGGGCACCGCCAGCAGGCTGATATGGACGCGCACGAAAGCCTCGTCGATGATATGCAGGCCGCTGTCGGGCAGCAGGTGGTGAATATCGGCCACCCGGCCATAGGTCGAATTCTCGACCGGCAGCATGGCCAGATCGGCATCGCCGTTGCGCACCGCCTCGATCACGTCCTCGAAGGTGCGGCAGGGCAGGGCCTCCATCGACGGGCGGGCGCTGCGGCAGGCTTCGTGGCTGTAGGCGCCGGGTTCGCCCTGAAAGGCAATGCGGTTGGTGCTCATCTGCGGTCCTTATGTCTGCGGCGCCCGTCCATGTGGCGCGATTTGCGCGAAAAGGCCGTGCAATGGCAGAACTATACCTTGAAACGTCAAAGCGAAAGCGGATAGATACGGGCGAAACCAAGGCTGGAAGATCGGGAACTTCTGATATGTTCAAGACGATGACCATTACCAAGGCAGCGGGCGCAGTGATCGGTTCGGCGCTGTTTTTGCTGCTGGTGCTGTGGGGCGGTTCGGCGCTGTTCAACATTGCCCCCGCAAGCCACGGCGCTGAGGGCGAGGAACGCGCGCAGGCCTATACCATCCCGGTCGAGGGCGGCGATGATGCCGGCGAGGCCGCTGCCGAGGAAGAGGCCCCCGATTTCGCTGAATTGCTGGCCGCTGCCGATGCCGGCAAGGGCGAAAAAGTGTTTGGCAAATGCAAGGCCTGCCACAAGCTGGACGGCAAGGACGCCACCGGCCCGCATCTGAACGGCGTTGTCGGCCGTGCCGTGGCATCAGCCGATGGCTTTGCCTATTCCGACAGCATGAAGGCCCATGCCGGCGAAGCCCCGGACTGGACGCCCGAGGCGCTGGAAACCTTCCTGGCCGATCCCAAGGGCGTGGTGCCGGGCACCAAGATGTCCTTTGCCGGTCTGAAAAAGATCGAAGATCGCGCCAATCTGGTGGCCTATCTGCAAACGGTGAACTGACCGGTCTGCCCTGCGGGGCGGCTGTTGTGATCGCGGGGGCGCGGGGCCATCGGCCGCCGCGCCCTTTTTCATGACCCGCCAAATCACCGCAATCACACGGTTTTCTGACCGGCATCGCGGGAATGTCAGGCATCAGTGCTTGATCCCGCCGCGCCTTGCGGCCTAGCCTGCCCGACAGCGAAACCCTTTCCCGCCCGAGGTTGCCGATGCCCCCATCCCGACGCGCTGTCCTGTCCCTTGCCCTGACCGCCCTGCTGGTCGCCCCGGCCAGTCTGGCGCAACAGGCACAGGGGCAGGCCCCGGCCAGGGACCGTCAGCAGATCATCAGCGCGCATGGGATCGGGATTTTCGAAAGCCCCGCCCTGCCTGCCGATTTCACCCATCTGCCCTATGTCAACCCGGATGCGCCCAAGGGGGGCGAAATCTCGGAATGGGCGCCGGGCGGGTTTGACAGCTATAACCCCTATACCATCAAGGGCCGGGCGGCAGCGCTGTCCAGCCTGCCGCTGGAAAGCCTGCTGACCGGCACCGCAGACGAGGCCGGGGCAGCCTATTGCCTGCTGTGCGACCGGCTGGAATACCCCGAAAGCCGGGACTGGGTGGTGTTTCACCTGCGCCCCGAGGCACGGTTTTCCGACGGCACGCCGGTGACCGCCCATGACGTGCTGTTTTCCTATGAGACGCTGCGCGACAAGGGCTTGGTCAGCTTTCGCACCGTGATCAAACAGCAGGTCGCCAAGGCCGAGGTGCTGGATGCACAGCGCATCAAATTCTATTTCACCCCCGATTATCCGCGCCGCGATGTCATTCAGGGTGTGGGGGGGCTGCCGGTGTTTTCACGCAAGGATTTCGCCGCCCATAAACGCGATTTGTCGCAAAGCTCAGGCGTGCCGCTGCTGGGGTCGGGACCGTATATGTTCGACCGCGCCGATATCGGTCGGTCCATCACCTGGCGGCGCAACCCCGATTACTGGGGGCGCGATCTGCCGATCAATCGCGGGCGGCATAATTTCGACACCATCCGCATTGAATATTTCGGTGATTACGAAACCGCGTTCGAGGCCTTCAAGGCCGGGGAATACACCTTCCGGACCGAGGCATCTTCGCTGATCTGGGCCACGCGCTATAACTTTCCGGCCTTTAACCGGGGCGACGTGATCAAGGCCGAACTGGCCAATGGTGATGTGGCCAGCGGGCAGGGCTGGGTGTTCAACCTGCGCCGCCCGGCGTTTCAGGACATCCGGGTGCGGCAGGCCATCGCCATGATGTTCAATTTCGAATGGGCGAATGAGGCGCTGTTTTACGGGCTT
Organism: Paracoccus jiaweipingae; assembly: GCF_044335505.1. Lineage (NCBI taxonomy): Bacteria > Pseudomonadati > Pseudomonadota > Alphaproteobacteria > Rhodobacterales > Paracoccaceae > Paracoccus > Paracoccus jiaweipingae. The sequence continues at coordinate 49,032 of NZ_JBISBS010000003.1, forward strand.
TACAAGCGTGTCAACGGGTTCTGGGACAACAGCGCGCTGGCCGCGACGGGCCTGCCATCGCAGGCCGAAAAGGCCCTGCTGGCCCCGGTGGCCAGGCACTTCCCGCAAGGGCTGCTGACCGATCCGGTTGTGGATGCGCCCAAATCCGGCGCCCGCCAGCTGGACCGCGCCAATCTGCGCGCCGCCGCCGCCCTGCTGGATCAGGCAGGCTGGAAGGTTGGCAAGGACGGAATGCGCCGCAATGCCAAAGGCCAGATGCTGAAGGTCGATTTCCTGAATGATTCCGATACGTTCGACCGGGTTATTAACCCGTTCGTTCAAAACCTGCGGGCCTTGGGGGTCAGCGCGCGCAATGTCCGTGTCGATGACAGCGAATATGAGGCGCGCCGCAGCAGCCATGATTTCGACCTGATCAGCACCCATCTGGGTCAGGGGCTGATACCGGGCGCCGGGTTGCAGCAATATTTCGGTTCTGCCGCGACGGGGGATGCGTTTAACGCCATGGGGCTGGCCAATCCCGGTATCGACAAGCTGATCGCCGCGGTCGAGGCCGCTGACCAGCCCGATCAGATGACCACGGCGGTTCACGCGCTGGACCGGGCGCTGCGCAGCCTGCGCTTCTGGGTGCCGCAATGGTACCGGCCTGACCACATTCTGGCCTATTGGGATATGTATGACCACCCCGCGACCCTGCCGCCCTATGCCGTGGGCGAGCTTGATTTCTGGTGGTATAACGCCGAAAAGGCCGGGAAACTGAAAAAAGCCGGGGCGCTGCGATAGGCGCGCCACTGGCCGGATGGGCAAGAAGGGGCAGGCATGGGGGCCTATATTCTGCGGCGGCTGGCGCTGATCATCCCGACCCTGATCGGGATCATGCTGGTCAATTTTACCCTGACCCAATTCGTGCCCGGCGGCCCGATCGAACAGATCGTGGCGCGGGTGCAGGGCGAGGGCGACGTGTTTCGCAACATTGCCGGTGGCGGCGATGCCGGTGCCGGGGCGGGGGGCGATCGCGGCTATGCCGGGGCGCAGGGGCTGCCGCCCGAATTCATTGCGGAACTGGAAAAGGAATTCGGCTTTGACAAGCCCCCGGTCGAACGCTTTCTGACCATGCTGTGGAATTACCTGCGCTTTGATTTCGGGCAAAGCTGGTTCCGCTCGATCTCGGTCGTGGATCTGGTGATCGAGAAGATGCCCGTCTCGGTCACGCTGGGGCTGTGGTCGACACTGCTGGCCTATCTGATCTCGATCCCGCTTGGCATTCGCAAAGCGGTGCGCAACGGCACCGCGTTTGACACCTGGACCAGCGGCGCGATCATCGTCGGCTATGCCATTCCGGCCTTTTTGTTCGCGGTGCTGCTGATGGTGCTGTTCGCGGGCGGGTCCTATTGGAAGATTTTCCCGCTGCGCGGCCTGACCAGCGATAATTTCGCGGATCTGTCGCTGTGGGGCAAGATCACGGATTATGCCTGGCACATCACCCTGCCGGTTCTGGCCAGCACCATTTCCAGCTTTGCCACCCTGACCCTGCTGACCAAGAACAGCTTTCTGGACGAGATCAACAAGCAATATGTCATGACCGCCCGTGCCAAGGGCCTGACTGAACGCCGGGTGCTGTATGGCCATGTGTTCCGCAACGCCATGCTGATTGTGATCGCGGGGTTTCCGGCGATGTTTCTTGGCGTGTTCTTCGGCGCCAGCATCCTGATCGAGACGATCTTTTCGCTGGATGGCCTTGGCCGCCTGGGGTTCGAGGCCGCGGTGCAGCGCGACTATCCGGTGATTTTCGGCACGCTTTACGTCTTTGGCCTGATGGGCCTGCTGGTGGGGCTGTTGTCTGACCTGACCTATGTGCTGGTCGATCCGCGCATCGACTTTGAATCGAGGGCCGGCTGATGGCGCTTTCCCCGTTAAACCAGCGCCGCTGGCGCAATTTCCGCGCCAACCGCCGCGCCTTCTGGTCGCTGATCGTGTTTTCGGTGCTGTTCGTGCTGTCGCTGTTTGCCGAGCTGATCGCAAATGACAAGCCGATCATCGTCAGCTATCGCGGGGAATGGTTCTTCCCGACCTATCAGTTTTATCCCGAAACCACCTTTGGCGGCGATCTGGGGACCGAGGCGATCTACCGCGACCCGGCGGTGCAATGCCTGATCGAAACCGGCGGGCGCGAGGATTGCTGGGACGACCCCGAGGGGGTGATGACAGCCGCAGACAGCGGCCAGATCGCCATTCCCAAGGATGAACGCGGCTGGACGCTGTGGCCGCTGATCCCCTATCACTTTACCACCATCAACAATGTCGGCGCCGCCCCCAGCGCGCCGGATGCGCAGCACTGGTTGGGGACCGATGACACCGCGCGCGATGTGCTGGCACGGGTGATCTATGGCTTCCGGCTGTCGATCCTGTTCACGCTGGTGGTCACCACCGTGGCCAGCATTATCGGCATCGCGGCGGGGGCTGTTCAGGGCTATTTCGGCGGCTGGGTCGATCTGACGGTGCAGCGGATCATGGAAATCTGGGGGTCGACGCCCTCGCTTTACGTCATCATCATCCTGTTCGCGATTCTGGGGCGCAGCTTCTGGCTGCTGGTTTTTGTGACCATCCTGTTTGGCTGGCCGGCGCTGGTCGGCGTGGTGCGGGCGGAATTTCTGCGCGCGCGCAATTTCGAATATGTCCGCGCCGCGCGGGCGCTGGGGGTCAGCGACCGGGTGATCATGTTCCGCCACATCCTGCCCAATGCGATGGTGGCGACGCTGACCATGCTGCCTTTCGTGGTGACGGGCACGATCTCGGGCCTCGCGGCGCTGGATTATCTGGGTTACGGCCTGCCAGCCTCGGCGCCGTCGCTGGGGGAACTGGCGCTGAAGGCCAAGCAGAACCTGCAAGCGCCCTGGCTGGCCTTTACCGCCTTTTTCACCTTTGCCACCATGCTGTCGCTGCTGGTCTTCGTCTTCGAGGGCGTGCGCGATGCCTTCGACCCCAGAAAGACTTTTAAATGAGCGTGCTGACGGTTGAAAACCTGCGGGTCGGTTTCATGTCCGAAGGCCGGGTGATCCCCGCCGTCAAGGGCATCAGCTTTGCCATCGGCAAGGGCGAAACCGTGGCGCTGGTGGGGGAATCGGGGTCGGGCAAGTCGGTTTCGGCGCTGTCCACGGTTCAGTTGTTGGGCGATGCCGCGCGGGTCGAGGGTTCGGTCCGCTATCAGGGTCGCGAAATGGTCGGTGCCCCGGCCCACACCCTGCGCGAGATTCGCGGCAATGACATCAGCTTCATCTTTCAGGAACCGATGACATCGCTGAACCCGCTGCACACGCTGGAACGCCAGATCGGGGAAAGCCTGGCGCTGCATCAGGGCCTGCGCGGGGCGGCGGCGCGCGCCCGCATTATCGGCCTGCTGACCCGCGTCGGCATCCGCGACCCCGAAACCCGGCTGGCCGATTACCCGCACCAATTATCGGGGGGGCAGCGCCAGCGGGTGATGATCGCGATGGCGCTGGCCAATAATCCGGAATTGCTGATCGCGGATGAACCGACCACCGCGCTGGACGTAACCATTCAGGCCCAGATCATGGATCTGCTGGCCGAACTGAAGGCCGAAACCGGCTTGTCGATGCTGTTTATCAGCCACGATCTGGGTCTGGTGCGCCGCATTGCCGACCGTGTCTGCGTCATGAAAGACGGCGAGATCGTCGAACAAGGCCCGGTCGAGGCGATCTTTGCCAACCCCCGGCACCCCTATACCCGGATGCTGCTGGCGGCCGAGCCTTCGGGAACCGCCGACCCGGTCCCCGATGAGGCCGCCGAAATCGTCGCCACGCGCGATCTGAAAGTGTGGTTTCCCATCCGTCGCGGGCTGTTGCGCCGCGTGACCGGCCATATCAAGGCGGTCAATGGCGCCAGCCTGTCGGTGCGCGCGGGTGAAACGCTGGGGATTGTCGGGGAATCGGGCAGCGGCAAGACCACGCTGGCGCTGGCGATCATGCGGCTGATCGCCTCGGACGGGCCGATCATCTATCTGGGGCAGGATATTTCCGGCTGGCCTGCCCGGCGTCTGCGGCGCTTGCGGCGCGATATGCAGATCGTGTTTCAGGACCCGTTCGGCAGCCTGTCGCCCCGCATGACCGTGGGCCAGATCATTGCCGAAGGGCTGGGTGTGCATGGCGTCGAAAAGGGCATGGACCGCCGCCAGATGGTGGCGGATATCATGGCCGAGGTCGGTCTGGACCCGGCCAGCATGGACCGTTACCCGCATGAATTTTCCGGCGGCCAGCGCCAGCGCATCGCCATTGCCCGCGCCATGATCCTGCGGCCCAAAGTGGTGGTGCTGGACGAACCGACCAGCGCGCTGGACATGACCGTGCAGGTCCAGATCGTCGATCTGTTGCGCGGGCTTCAGCGCCGGCACGGGCTGGCGTTTTTGTTCATCAGCCACGATCTGCGGGTGGTGCGCGCGATGTCGCATCAGATCATGGTGATGCGCGCGGGCGAGGTGGTCGAACAGGGCCGCGCCGCCGATGTCTTTGCCGCCCCGGCCACCGATTACACCCGCCGCCTGATGGATGCAGCTTTTGGCACCGGCGCCGATCAGGCGGCGCCGGTGGCGGCCGCCAGTCAGGCTGTGCCGCTGTGAAGATCCTGTTTGTGCACCAGAATTTCCCCGGCCAGTTTCCGCATCTGGCCCCGGCGCTGGCGGCGCGCGGGCATCAGGTGCTGGCGCTGACCGACGAACGCAACCAGCGCCCCAGCCCGGTGCCGGTGGTGCGCTATAAACATCCCGACCCGTTGCCGGCTGATCTGCCGGTGCTGGCGCGCAGCTATGCCGAACATTCCGGGCGGGGCTGGCTGGCGGCGCGGGGCTGCCGGGCGCTGCGCGACCGCCACGGCTTTACCCCCGATGTCATTCTGGGCCACAGTGGCTGGGGCGAAACCCTGTTCCTGCGCGAGATCTGGCCCAAAGCGCGGCTGCTGATCTATGCCGAACTGATGTATCAGACCCGTGGGCTGGATGTCGGCTTTGACCCGGAATTTGGCCCCGCCAGCGATGACAGCCGCATCGCCACCGTGGCGCGCGGCGCGCATCTGGTTCAGGCGATCATGCAGGCCGATGCCGCGATTTCACCGACCCGGTATCAGGCCGGCACCTTCCCGCCCGAGATGCGCGACAAGATCACCGTGATCCATGACGGCATCGACACCGACCGGTTGCGGCCCGACCCGGCGGTGCGCTTTACCCTGCCCAATGGCCGGGTGCTGCGGCCCGGCGATCCGGTGATCACCTATGTGTCACGCTCGCTCGAGCCGTATCGCGGCTTTCACATCTTCATGCGCGCGCTGCCGCGGGTGCTGGCCGAACGCCCGGATGCGCAGATCGTTCTGGTCGGCAATACTGACCGCACCAGTTATGGCAGCGGGCCGAAGGGGCATGACAACTGGCGCGACGCGATGCTGGCCGAACTGGGACCGGGGATCGACCTGTCGCGGGTGCATTTTCTGGGGCGGGTGGCCTATGACGCCTATGCCGACCTGCTGCGGGTGGGGCGGGCGCATTGTTACCTGACCTATCCTTTCGTGCTGTCCTGGTCCCTGACCGAGGCGATGGCGGCGGGCTGTAACATCCTTGCCTCGGACACGCCCCCGGTGCGCGAGCTGATCCGCGATGGCCAGAATGGCCGCCTGCTGCCGTTTTTCGATGTCGAGGGCTGGTCACAGGCGATGCTGGCGGCGCTGCGCGGTGACGGGGCCGAGGACGCCCGCCGCGCCGCCGCGCGCCAGACCATTGTGCAGGATTACGACCTGCGCCGGGTCTGCCTGCCCCGCCAGATCGACTGGGTCGAGGGGTTCGCACCCGACGCGCAGACAGCCTGATTCGGGGCCGTCCGTGGGGGGCGATGCCTGCGGGGTGGTGCAGATCACAAAACGCGCCGCAGGACCGGCACAGGCAACCTGAACGCGCGGGGCGGGTTGCTGACCGGGGGCGGGCGTGGCGTCCTGTGACGCGGGGTGGGCGTGGCCTGTCTGCCGGGGGGCGTGGCCTCAGGCGGCGGGCAGGCGCAGGGTTGCGGCCAGACCGCCCTGCGGCCCGCGCGCAAGGTCCAGATGACCGCCATGCAGCGCCGCCAGATCGGCCACGATGGCCAGCCCCAGCCCCCAGCCCGAGGCACCGCTTTCATCCAGCCGCGCCCCCCGCGTCAGCGCCTGCGCGTAATCGGTTTCGGCCATGCCCGGCCCGTCATCGCTGACCTCAAGCAGCAACTGGTCACCCTGATGCCAGGCGCTGATCACCACCCGGCTGGCCGCCCATTTCACCGCGTTTTCGGTCAGGTTCCCCAGCATTTCCTCAAGATCCTGACGCTCGCCCGCGAAGGCCAGATCGGGCGGCAGGTTCAGGCTGATGTGCAGGCCGCGATCCTGAATGGGGCGGTTCAGAACCAACAGGATGTCATCGGCAACATCGCGCAGGGCGACGCGATGGCCCAACAGGCGCGGGCTGGCGGCGCTGCGGGCGCGGCGCAGATGCCAGCCGATCTGGCGATCCATCCGCGCGATCAGCGCCTGTCCGGGGTGATCGGGCGGCAGATGACCGGCCAGCGCCGCCAGCGGCGTTTTCAGCGAATGCGCCAGATTGCCCAGATACGCCCGCGCCCGCCCGATCACCGTGCGATTGGCCGCCAGCAGGGCGTTGATCTCGTCCGAGACGGGCTGTAATTCGCGGACCTCCGGGCGGGGCAGGGCCTCGGCCCGGCCGGCGCGGATGGCGGCCAGATCGTGTTGCAGCCGCCGCAGGCTGGCCAGCCCGGCGCTGACCTGAATGACGCTGGCCAGCGCCAGCCCCAGCCCCAGCACCAGCAGCGACAGTGCCAGTGGCCGGCGCACGCGCGTCAGTGCGGCGTCGATCCCGGCCTGTGGCGCGGTCAGGCGCAGGATGACCGGCGCGGCGCTGTCGGCCAGCCGGACCTGCCGGACCAGCACCCGCAGGCCCGCACCGTCAAGGTCACGTCCGCTGCCGCCGGTCTGTTCCCCCGGCGGCCCGTCCAGATAAGCATCAAACAGCGAACCCGACCGCCCTGCCACCACGCCGCCGCGCGTGACCTGCCAATACCAGCCCGACAGCGGCAGGTCATAGCTGGGATCGGGGGGCTGGCGGGTGACGCGCAGGGTGCCGCTTTCGCTGTCCAGCCCGGCGGTCAGCATATCGGCGGCGGCGGACAGTTCGGCATCGAAGCGGTCGGTCACGAACTGGTTCAGCACCGCGCCAATCGCCAGCCACGCCCCCAGCAGCGCCACCCCCAGCCAGACCGCCGCCAGCCCCAGCAGCCGCCCCCGGATCGAGCGCGGCGCGATCATCCGCGCGGACCTGCGGGGGCTGGCGCGGCTGCCGGGGCCGGGGCGGCCAGCACATAGCCCTCGCCGCGGCGGGTGCTGATCAGCCCGTCACCGATCTTGCGGCGCAGACGGCCAATCACCACCTCGATTGACTTGAAATCGCGGTCCTGACCGGAGTCATACAGATGGTCTGACAATTCGCTGCGCGACACCACCCGGCCCTGATGATGCATCAGATAGGACAGGATGCGGGTTTCAAAGGCGGTCAGTTTCAGCGGCATCCCGTCACGGCTGATCACGCCCATCTGGCTGTCCAGCCGCAGCGGCCCGGCGCTGATCATGGCGCTGGCATGGCCCGCCGCGCGGCGCACCAGCGTCTGACAGCGCAGCACGACCTCGTCCAGGCGGAAGGGCTTGACGGCATAATCGTCGGCCCCGGCGCGAAATCCCGCGACCTTGTCGGCCCAGTCGCCGCGCGCGGTCAGGATCAGCACCGGCATCGTCACCCCTTGCGCGCGCCAGCGGGTCAGCACCTCCAGCCCGCCAAGGCCGGGCAGGCCAAGGTCCAGCACCGCCACGTCATAGGTTTCGGTGGCGCCCATGAATTCGCCCTCGGCCCCGTCGCTGGCACAGTCCGGGGCAAAGCCCGCATCGCGCAGGGCACAGGCCAGTTGCGCCGACAGGGTGGGGTCGTCCTCGACGATCAGACATCTCATCTTCGGGCCCTTTCCAGACCGTTTCCCGCGACCTCCAGAATGCGGCCACTGGCCGGGTCGACGCGGATCACCAGCAGGTCGCGGTCGGGCGTCAGCCAGCGCAGTTCAAGGACCCGATCCGCCCCCAGCGCGCGTTCGCCGGGCCGCGCGGCAACCGGCTGCGCGCCGATCAGCCGCCCCTGCCAGCGCTTGCCGACCTTGCGCGCCAGCTTGTGCAGGTCCATCCGGCGGGGATGGTCCAGATCGTCATCATCGTCGCGGTGATGGCTGTCGTCGTGGTCATCGCGGTGGGCGTCATATGTGCTGCGGGTATCGTCGCGGCTGTGGCGGGAATGATGCGGGTCGGAATGCGCCGACCACAGCGCCAGCGCCGCCACCAGCGCCACCAGCACCATTCCCCCCAAGGCAAAAAGTCGTTTCGCATTCATGTGGCCAGTCTATAGCGCCGGAAGGTAAACGAAACCCCAACAGGTCATTGGCGTTTGATTGGTCCGTCATCGGCTAGGGATGATTCGTGACGGGGCGCGCTGCCCCGCAAGACGGTTAATAAAGGATGTGACCATGATCTTGTTTTCCCTTAAACGCAGCACTGCGATTGTGACGCTGATGGCGCTGGCGGCGGCGCCGCTGGCGGGGGTGGCGCAGGCGCAAACCCAGCCCCGGACCCCGGCACAGGTGCAGGGCCAGTTGCCGCCGGCGCTGATGGTCGAAGGGCTGCGCGACATTCATACCGCCCCCGCACGACGCGGTGGCACCCGTGTGACCGGCAAGCTGGCCGATGGCAGCGATTTCCGCGCCATGCTGACGCCTGACGGCCAGTTGGCAATGATCGGCAGCGATGACGGGGCCTTGCCGCGGGCGATGCTGGAAGCGGTGTTGCCCCAGGCGCTGCGCGACGATGCGATGCTGGCGCAGATCGCCACGATCCACGCGGTCATGCAGGCCGATGCGCGCGGCACCATGGTGATGGGCAAGGATGCCGATGGCCAGCATATCCGCATCGGCTTTGACCCCAGCGGCAAGCTGGCGCATTTCAGCCGTGGCGATGACGGGTTTGGCGGCAAGAAGGGCTATGACCGCAAAGGTCACAAGGACCACAAGGGACGTAAAGACCACAAAGAGCATCGGGGCTGGGACGATGATGACCGGTCCGGCGATGACAGAAAGGGCGGCAAATGGGGTGGCCGCAGCTGGGGCGATGATGACGACGACCGCCCGCACGACCGGCGCGGTTCGCACATGGGGCAGGGCGATGGCCCCGCCATGGGCGGCCCCCGGAATGATGACGGCCCCCGGAATGGTGACGGCAATGGCGCCGGTCAGGGCATGGGCAATGGTCCCCGGATGGGACAGGGTGCCGGTCAGGGCGCCGGGGGCGCGATGGGCCAGCCGCCCGCACCGATGCCGGATGACGCCATTCGTCAGGCGGCCCGCGATGCCGGATATACCGATCTGGGGGCGATTGACCGCGCCGGGCCGCGCGGCCTGATCGCCGCCACCAACCCGCAGGGCGAGGCCGTCACGGTCGAGATCGCGCCCAATGGCCGCATCCTGCGCGAAACCGCGCGCTGAGGGCACGGCGCACGCGGTGCCCCGGCGGGGCGCCGCATCACGCCCGGCCAGCCGGCTTGCGGCCGTGCCGCGCGGGCCTGATCCGCAGGGTGGGGGTCTATTTCAGCTCGACCTCGATAAAGGCCATGGGGGCGGTGCCGGCATTGACGACGTTATGTTCGGTCCCTTCCGGGCGGGTATAGGCCTGACCGGCGGGGATCAGGCTGTCGCGAACCTCGCCCCCCGGCAGCATCAGGCGCAGGTGGCAATCGGTCAGCGTGGTGATGACATAGTCCAGCGGATGCCGGTGCCAGCCGGTCTGCGCGCCGGGGGCAAAGTCAAAGCGGGTGACGCGCACCCGGTCGTTTTCCATCAGCGGCGTGGCGACAACTTCGGGGGTATCGTCGTCAGCGTCGGGGGTGTTCGTGGGGTCGGGGGTCATGTCAGGCAACCTCGCGGATGGCGTCGGCCAGAATGCCGATCAGGGTGTCGATCTGGTCCTTGCTGATGATCAGCGGCGGCGACAGGGCGATGGTGTCGCCGGTGACGCGCACCATGGCGCCCCTTTCGAAGGCGCGGACAAAGACATCGAAACCGCGCTTGCCGGGCTGGTCGCCGGGGGCCAGTTCCACCGCGCCGATCAGGCCCATATTGCGGATATCGACCACATGCGGCAGGTTGGCCAGCGCGTGCAGGCGGTCCTGCCAGTAGTCCGCCAGACCGGCGCAGCGCGCGAACAGATCCTCGTCACGATAGATGTCCAGCGTCGCCAGCGCGGCGGCACAGGCGATCGGGTTGCCGGAATAGGTATAGCCGTGGAACAGCTCGATCATATGTTCGGGACCGGTCATGAAGGCGTCGTGGATCGCGGCGCTGGTCAGGACCGCGCCCATCGGGATGACGCCGTTCGACAGGCCCTTGGCGGTGGTGATCATGTCGGGCACGACGCCGAAATGCTGTGCCGCGAAGGCGCTGCCAAGGCGGCCAAAGCCGGTGATCACCTCGTCAAAGATCAGCAGGATTCCGTGCTGGCGGGTGATTTCGCGCAGGCGTTGCAGGTATCCTTTGGGCGGCAACAGAACGCCGGTCGATCCGGCCATGGGCTCGACAATGACGGCTGCGACGGTTTCGGGGCCGTGCAGGGCCAGAATCCGCTCCAGCTCGTCGGCCAGTTCGGCGCCGTGCAGGGGCTGGCCGCGCGTCATGCGGTTTTGCGGCAGATGCGTATGCGGCAGGTGGTCGGCGCCGGGCAGGGTCAGGAAGCTGCGGCGGTTCGACACGATGCCGCCGACGGTGATGCCGCCAAAGCCCACCCCGTGATAGCCCCGCTCGCGCCCGATCAGGCGGGTGCGCTGACCCTCGCCACGGGCGCGGTGATACCCCAGCGCGATCTTCAGCGCGGTATCCACGGATTCCGAGCCGGAATTGGTGAAAAACACATGTTCCAGCCCCTCGGGGGCCAGATCGGCCAGCCGGTTGGCCAGATCGAAGGCCAGCGGATGGCCCATCTGGAAGGCGGGGGCGTAATCCATCTGCGCGGCCTGCCGGCTGATGGCCTGCGTGATCGGCGCGCGCCCGTGCCCGGCATTGCAGCACCACAGCCCCGCCGTGCCATCCAGCACCTGACGGCCATCGCTGGTGGTGTAATGCATGTCCTGCGCCGCAACCAGCATCCGCGGCGCCGATTTGAACTGGCGGTTGGCGGTAAAGGGCATCCAGAAGGCGCGCAGGTCATTGGGGGTGGGCGGTGTGGCGGTCATGGCAAAACCTGTGCGAAAGGGCTGATCGCCTGACGCTAGCACCGCCCTGCGCGCCGTCAAGCGCCGCCATGCGCGGGGCGCGGGGGACGCGGCTGTGTGACCTGCCCTGAATGGCCTGACGGTCCTGCCGCAGCAGGGACCGGCGAAAGGCGCGCCGATACCCCGCTTGTGCGGGTTGCGGCTGTGGCCGGGCGGTGACGCCGGGCATTCGCCGGGGCAGGTTGTGGTCACAACCCTTGCCACGGCAGTGTCACTGGCGATAATCGGGCGACGCGTGGCAATGCCGCGACGCCCAAGGACATCAGGATGAGCGACCCGCAATCCAGCCCCGACCTGCCGCAGCCCGAAAGCGCCGGCGCGTTTCACCCCTTTCCCGAACGTCACGATCACGGCCATGGCGGCGGCGCGCGTGCGGCGCTGACGCTGGCGGCGATTGGCGTGGTCTATGGCGATATCGGCACCTCGCCGCTTTATGCGCTGCGCGAATCGCTGGCCCATGCGCATGAGGAAGGGATGCAGCAGACCGCCGTGATCGGCATCGTGTCGCTGCTGTTATGGACGGTGATGCTGATCGTGACGGTCAAATATGTCGCCCTGATCCTGCGCGCCGACAATAACGGCGAGGGCGGCACCCTGTCGCTGGTGGCCAAGGCGACCGAGGCCCTTGGCGGACGCTCGCGCGGGTTGCTGTTGCTGGGGGTGGTGGGGGTGTCGCTGTTTTTTGGCGATGCCATGATCACGCCGGCCATTTCGGTGATGTCCGCGATCGAGGGGCTGGACCTGATCCTGCCCGCCGCGCAGGGCTGGGTGGTGCCGCTGACGCTGGCGGTGGTGTTTGCGCTGTTCTGGGTCCAGCGGTCAGGCACCGAACGCGTGGCGCGGTTTTTCGGCCCGGTGATGGTGATCTGGTTCGGGACCATGGCGGTTCTGGGCCTCAGCCATATTGCCGATGACGGGCGCATCCTGCTGGCGCTGAACCCGCTGCGGGCGGCGGAATTCCTGTTCACCAAGGGGCTGTCCGCCATGCCGGTGCTGGGGTCGGTGTTTCTGGCCGTCACCGGGGCCGAGGCGCTGTATGCCGATATGGGCCATTTCGGGCGCGGGCCGGTGCGCATCGCCTGGGGGTCGCTGGTGCTGCCGGCGCTGGTGCTGGCCTATCTGGGGCAGGGCGCGATGGTGCTGGCCGACCCGCAAACCGCCGTCAATCCGTTCTTTCTGATGGCGCCGGACTGGTTTACCCTGCCGCTGATCCTGCTGGCGACGCTGGCAACGGTGATTGCCAGTCAGGCGGTGATTTCGGGCGCGTTTTCGGTGGCGCAGCAGGCGGTGCAACTGGGGCTGATCCCGCGGCTTGAGATCCGCCACACCTCGGACACGCAGCGCGGGCAGGTGTTCATGCCCCGGATCAATATGCTGCTGCTGACCGGGGTGGTGGCGCTGGTGCTGGCCTTCGGGTCATCGGCGGCGCTGGCCAATGCCTATGGCATCGCGGTGACGGGGGATATGGTGATCACCTCGATGCTGGCGATCATCGTGTTCCGGTGGGCGTGGAACTGGCGCTGGTGGACGATTGCGCTGGTCATGGTCCCGATTCTGGGGATCGAGCTGATCTTTTTCTTCGCCAATATGGCAAAGGTGCTGGATGGCGGATATATCCCGCTGGCACTGGCGGCGGTGGCAATCACCATGATGGCGGTCTGGCTGCGCGGCTCGGCGCGGGTGCAGGCCAAGCTGCGGGCGGAATCGGTGTCGCTGGACCTGATCGCGCGCAAACTGGCCGAAAAACCGCCCGTCATCGTGCCGGGCACGGCGGTGTTTCTGACCGCCGATCTGCGCGTGGCGCCGCCGGCGCTGATGCATAACCTCAAGCATAATCAGGTCCTGCACGAACGCAATTTCGTGGTCACCATCGTCACCGCCAACAGCCCGCGCGTCGCTGATGACAGCCGCCTGCACATGGAAGAGGTCGCCCCCCGGTTCTGGCGGGTCTGGCTGCGCTTTGGCTATATGGAACAGCCCAATGTGCCGCGCGCCCTGGCTGCGGCGCGCGATCTGGGACAGCGGTTTGACATCATGTCCACCTCTTATTTCCTGAACCGCCGCAGCCTGCGCGTCGGCAAGGGGCGCCTGATGCCGCATTGGGCGGCGCGGCTTTATGCCGGGCTGTATCGCAGCGCGTCCGAGCCGACGAATTTTTACCGCCTGCCCTCGAACCGGGTGGTCGAGCTGGGGCAGCAGATCAACCTGTAACGCAAACGAAAAGGCCCCGCCGGGCGGGCGGGGCCTTGGCGCTGTCGCAAGGGGGCTGTGTCAGCTGGCGGCTGCTGCCCGCGCGGCGCGGGCGGCGCTGCGGGCGGCGACGCGGGCGCGGATGGCGTCGACATCGGCCACCGGCGTCGCGGCGAACAGCTTTTGCGTGTATTCATGCCGGGGATTGGCAAAGATCGCATCGCGGGGCGCGTGTTCGACCACCTCGCCCATATAGATGACCATCACGTCATCCGCGATATAGCGCACGACCGACAGGTCATGGCTGATGAACACATAGGTCAGGTTCATTTCATCCTGCAAATCGGCCAGCAGGTTCAGCACCTGCGCCTGCACCGACAGGTCCAGCGCCGAAACCGGTTCGTCCAGCACCAGCAGCGACGGGTTCAGCATCAAGGCGCGCGCAATCGCGATCCGCTGGCGCTGCCCGCCCGAGAACATATGCGGATAGCGGTTGTAATGTTCAGGCTTCAGGCCGACACGTTCCAGCATCTCCAGCGCGCGTTTGCGGCGTTCGGCGCCGGGCAGGCTGGTGTTCAGGATCAGCGGTTCGGTCAGCACATCCCCCACCTTCTGGCGCGGGTTGAGCGAGCCATAGGGGTTCTGAAACACGATCTGCACCTTGGATCGCAGATCCCGCGTCACCTTCTGACGCGCGATATCGACGGGCTGACCTTCGATCAGCAATTCGCCGGTCGTGGCCGGGTCGATCAGGGTGATGATCCGCGCCAGTGTCGACTTGCCACAGCCGGATTCGCCCACGATGGCCAGCGTCTTGCCGCGTTCGACGGCAAAGTCGATGCCCTTCAGCGCCCGCACCGTTTTCACCCCGCCAAGCAGGCCCTGACGGACATGGTAATCGCGGGTAATGGCGCGGCCTTCCAGAACGATATCGGTCATCAGGCGTCCTCCTCGGTATAGTCGCCGACGGTGGGCAGGCGGTCGCCGGTGGCGTTTTCGGGCAGGGCCGACAACAACGCGCGGGTATAGCCGCTTTGCGGGTTTTCGAACAGCGACAGCACGTCGGCCTCTTCCATCTTGCGGCCTTTATACTGAACCACCACGCGGTCGGCGGTTTCGGCCACCACCCCCATGTCATGGGTGATCAGGATCAGCGCCATGCCGTGTTCTTCCTGCAAATCCATCAGCAGATCCAGGATCTGTTTCTGGATGGTCACATCCAGCGCCGTGGTCGGCTCATCCGCGATCAGCAGGCGCGGATTACAGGCAATCGCGATGGCGATCATCACCCGCTGGCACTGGCCGCCCGACATCTGGTGCGGATAGCTGTGGATGCGTTCCTCGGGGTGGGGGATGCCGACCGCGCTGAACAGTTCGATCGCGCGGTCCCGCGCGGCGCGGCCGGTCAGGCCCAGATGCTTGCGCAGCACTTCCTCGATCTGGAAACCAACGGTGAAAGAGGGGTTCAGGCTGGCCATCGGTTCCTGAAAGATCATCGAAATGTCGCGCCCGATGATCTGACGGCGCGCGCGCGCGGGCATGTTCAGCAGGTCGTGCCCGTCATAGGTCAGCCGGTCGGCGGTCACCGTGGCGGTGGCGGGCAGCAGGCCCATTGTCGCCAGCATCGACACCGATTTGCCGCTGCCGGATTCCCCGACAATGGCCAGAACCTCGTGTGCGTCCACGTCGAAACTGACCCCGTCCACGGCCCGGAACGGGCCGGCGGCGGTGTCGAAACTGACGGTCAGGTTGCGGATTTCAAGCAGTGGCATGGCTCAGCTCCGCTTCAGTTTGGGGTCAAGGGCATCGCGCAGCCCGTCGCCCATCAGGTTGATGGCCAGCACCGTGATCAGAATGGCCAGACCGGGCAGGGTCACGACCCACCAGGCGCGCAGGATGAATTCGCGCGCCTCGGCCAGCATGGTGCCCCATTCCGGCGTCGGCGGCTGTGCGCCCATGCCCAGAAAGCCAAGCGCCGCGGCGTCCAGAATGGCGTTGGAAAACGACATCGTCGCCTGCACGATCAGCGGTGCCAGGCAGTTGGGCAGGATGGTGCGGAACATCAGCCGCAGCTTGCCCGCCCCTGCCACCCGCGCGGCCATGACATATTCGCGGTTCTTTTCCGCCATCACCGCGGCGCGGGTCAGGCGGGCGAAATGCGGCTGCAACACCAGCGCGATGGCGATCATCGCATTGGTCAGCCCCGGCCCCAGCACCGCCACCAGCACCAGCGCCAGCAAAAGCGACGGAAAGGCCAGAATCACATCCATCACCCGCATGATGACGGTATCGACCCAGCCGCCGAAAAACCCCGCGACCAGCCCGATCACCACCCCGCCAAGCAGGGCGATGGTAACCACGACCACGCCGATAAACAGCGAATAGCGCGCCCCGAACAACAGCCGCGACAGGATATCGCGCCCCACCGCATCGGTGCCAAGCAGGTAATCGCTGCTGCCGCCATCCTGCCAGAAGGGCGGCAGCAACAGCGCGTCGCGGTATTGATGCGTGGGGCTGTGCGGCGCGATCAGCGGTGCCAGCAGCGCCAGCACCACCAGCAGCACGAATACCCACAGCCCGATCACCGCGCCCTTGTTTTCGCTGAAATAGAACCAGAATTCGGCCAGCCGGTGGCGCAAGCTGCCGGGCCTGGGGCCATTATGTGTCACGTCGGTCATATCTGCCCCCTTACTGATGCCGGATGCGCGGGTTGATCAGCCCGTAAAGCAGGTCAACCGCAAGGTTCACCACCATGACGATGGCGGCGATGATCAAAAGCCCGCCCTGCACCACCGGATAGTCCCGGCGCGAGATGGAATCGACCATCCATTTGCCGATGCCGGGCCAGGAAAAGATCGTCTCGGTCAGGATCGCGCCAGCCATCATCACCCCGATTTGCAGGCCGATGGTGGTGATCACCGGGATCATCGCATTGCGCAGCGCGTGCACGCCGATGACGCGCCCCGGCCCCATGCCCTTGGCGCGGGCGGTGCGAACGTAATCCTCGCCCAGAACCTCCAGCATGGCGGACCGGGTCTGGCGGGCAATCACCGCCAGCGGGATCGTGGCCAGCACAATGGATGGCAGGATCAGGTGGCTGAGCGCGGACCGGAACGCGCCCGGCTGGCCCGACAGCAGGCTGTCGATCAGCATGAACCCGGTCACGCGGTCGAAAAAGAACAACAGGCTGATCCGCCCCGAAACCGGCGTCCAGCCCAGAATGCCGGAAAAGAAAATGATCAGCAGCAGGCCCCACCAGAAAATCGGCATGGAATAGCCCACCAGCGCTGTGCCCATGGTGATCTGGTCAAACCACGACCCGCGCTTGATCGCGGCCAGAACGCCGGCGGGAATGCCGATCAGCGTGGCCAGCAGGATCGCGCAGATCCCCAGTTCCACCGTCGCCGGGAACAGCGAAAAGAATTCCGTCAGCACCGGCTTTTTGGTCACCAGCGAGGTGCCCAGATCGCCCTGCATCAGCCGTCCCAGAAAGTCCAGATATTGCGCCCACAGCGGCTGGTCAAAGCCAAGCTGATGGCTGATCTGCGCATAGCGTTCAGCGGACATGCCGCGTTCGCCGGCCATCAGCAGCACCGGGTCGCCCGGCAGCACCCGGACAAAACCGAAGGCGATGATGGTGATGCCCAGAAAGGTCGGAACCAGATAGGCCAGTTTGCCAAGAAGAAAGCGTATCATGCCGCAAATACCATAGGCCGCGCCACAGCGGATGCGGGGCGCGGCCTTGTTGAAGGGTTGGGTTTATTCGGCGATGTCGACTTCGTCGAACTGGTGGGTGCCAAGCGGGCTCATGATATAGCCGGTGACTTTGGCCGACATCGGCATCACCACGCTGGAATGCGCCAGCGTCGCCCACGGGGCCTGTTCCTTGAACATCACCTGAGCGTCTTCATACAGCCTGGTGCGTTCAGCCTGATCGGTGGTTTCGCGGGCCTTGGCCAGAATGGCGTCGAAATCCTCGTTGCAGAAGAACGCCCGGTTCGCACCCTTGTCAGCCGCGTCGCAGGACAACAGCACCCCAAGGAAGTTGTCGGGGTCGCCATTATCGCCCGTCCAGCCCAGAATCACGGCGCCGGTGCGGTCTTTTTCGCCCGATTTCTTCAGGTATTCGCCCCATTCATAGGACACGATATTCGATTTCACCCCGACCTTGGACAGGTCTTCCTGGAACATTTCCGCCGCGCGGCGGGCATTGGGCATGTAAGGCCGCTGCACCGGCATGGCCCAGATATCCATGGTCAGATCGGTGACGCCGGCATCGGCCAGCATCTTTTTCGCGGCTTCGGGGTCATAGGCATCATCCGTGACCGCGTCGTTATACGACCACATGGTCGGCGGCAGCGGGTTCTTGGCAACCTGACCCATGCCCTGGAACACGGCATCGACCATGGCCTGCTTGTTCAGCGCCATGTTCAGCGCCTTGCGGACCTCTGGCTTGTCAAAGGGCGGCAGGGTGGTGTTATAGGCCATATAGGCCACGTTCAGCCCCGGCTGTTCCATCACCGTCAGGTTGCTGTCGGCCTTCAGCGACGCAATATCGGCGGGCGCCGGATAGGGCATGATGTGGCATTCGCCGGCTTGCAGCTTTTGCATCCGCACCGAGGCATCGGGCGTGATCGCAAAGACCAGATTGTCGATCTTGGGGCGCTGACCCCAGTATTCGTCATTGGCGACGTAACGGATCACCGCGTCTTTCTGATAGCCCATGAACTTGAACGGGCCGGTGCCGACGGGCTGCTGGTTCAGCAATTCCCTGGCGCCATCGGCGTCCAGCTTGTCGGCATATTCCTTGGACTGGATGACCGCGAAATCCATGCCCAGATTGGCCAGAAAGGGGGCCTCGGGTTTGTTCAGCACGAATTTGACGGTGTTGTCGTCGACCTTTTCAATCGACTTGATCAGGTCCGCCATGCCCATCGAGCTGTAATATTCATAGGTCGTGCCCGGAACATACTGGTTCCACGGGTTGTCTTCGTTGCCCTGACGGTCGAAGGAAAAAATCACGTCATCGGCGTTGAAATCGCGCGACGGGGTAAAGCGGTCATTGGCATGGAACTTGACGCCCTTGCGCAGGTGGAAGGTGTATTCCAGCCCGTC
The DNA here is from genome assembly GCF_044335505.1 of Paracoccus jiaweipingae. Taxonomy (NCBI): domain Bacteria; kingdom Pseudomonadati; phylum Pseudomonadota; class Alphaproteobacteria; order Rhodobacterales; family Paracoccaceae; genus Paracoccus; species Paracoccus jiaweipingae. The sequence goes on from NZ_JBISBS010000003.1 coordinate 67,726, forward strand.
CCCGGACACGTCCCAGCTTTCGGCCAGCGCGGGTTCGATCTCGGTCGTGCCCTTCTTGAACTGGACCAGCCCGTTGAACACCGGACGCGAGGCCGCGTCAAAGGTGGTGCCGGTGGTATAGGCCGCCGGGTCAAACCCCTCGGGCGAGCCTTCCGAGCAATAGACCAGCGTTTTTGCCTGTGCCGCTGACGCAGCCGCGATGGCCAGTGCGGATACGGTCAGGATATGGGTGATTTTCATGTGGTCACTCCCTGTCAGGAACCATGGACGACCGGCTTGGCGAAAACCTGCCGGTCACTGCGGTCTAACCAAGCGGAACACGGGCGGGGGCGCAAGCCCTGTTCGCGTTAACATCGGCATATTCTGGACATCCCTGTTTGGGGCGCTTTCGCTGCCGCGCAGAAAAAACCGCTGGTTCCCCGCGAATTAAAGCCGGAATATCAACCTCCAGCGCGCAGCAATTGATGTGCGCGCCTTGGCGCGCGTCGCCGTGAACTGGTCAGGGCAAGGTGACCGATTGCCGCGTCTGGTCCTGATCTGCACAGTTGTGCACATGGCCCGGCAGGGGGGCCTCCAGCGCGGCGGCGACCGACAGAAACAGCGGCTCGGGCGCCAGCGCGTCCAGCAGGCCGGTGCGCCGGGCTTCGTGACGGGCGCGCGGCGATTCCAGCCGCGCCAGCCGCAGCACCAGCCCGCGCTGACGCCAGCGCCCGATCGCCGCCGACAGGATGCCCGCGCCGGTAATGTCGACGCTGATCACGCCCGCGGCCTCCAGCACCAGCAGGCGGGGCGGCGCGGGCAGGGCCGCCAGCGCCGCATCGACCGCCGCCACCATCCGGGGCGCGGTCACGAAACTGACCGGCGCCCCCAGCGCAAAGACCAGCACGCCGGGCACCGTTTCGGCCCGGCTGTGCGGACCGGGCTGACCCCAGACCGAGGTCCCGCGATACCGCGCCATCGGACCCGAGCCGATGCGCAGCGCCACCGACAGCGCGTGCAGCACCGATAACAGCATGGCCAGCGCAATGCCGGTTTCAATCGGCAAGAACAGCACCAGCCCCGCCGATGCCGCCACCAGGGGCAGCTCGGCCGGGCTGCGCCGGGCAATGTCGCGGATGCGCCGGGCCGGGATCAGCCGCAGCGCGATAAAGATCAGCAGGCCCGCCAGCGCCGGCACCGGGATCAGCGCCAGCGGCGCCGGCACCAGCAGCAGCCCCAGCGCCAGCGCCGCCGCCACCACCCCGGCCCATGGGCTGACCGCCCCGGCACGGCGTGCGATCTGGCTGCGCGGCGGGCTGGCATTGACCGGAAAGGCCCCGGCCAGCCCCGCCGCCAGATTGGCCAGCCCCACCGACAGGATGGCCTGCTGGCGCTGGCTGGTATCGGGCGGGGCATCGGGGGTCAGTGAATCCAGCACCAGTTGCGTCTGGGTCATGCACAAAAACCCCACGATCAGCGCCACCGGCAACAGCCGCACCAGATCCGCCAGGGCGGGCCAGCCCGGCAGGCCCGGCGCCGCCTGTGCCGCTGCCGGGTCCAGACGGGCGATCTGATGCCCCTGCGGGTCGATCAGCGCCGCCAGCGCGATGGCGGTCAGCAGCACCAGCAACACAACCGGCGCGCGCGGGCGCAGGTATTCGGCCAGCAAACAGCCCACCGTCACCGCCAGCCCCAGCACCGCCGGCGCGGGCAGGGCATTGGCGCGGTCCTGCCAGACCCCGGCCAGCAAGGCGGCCAGACCGGAGGCCTCGGGCAGGGTCAGCCCCAACAGCCCCGGCAGCCGCCCGATCAGGATATGCAGCGCAATCGCCAGCAGCGCGCCACAGGTCACCGGTGCCGATATCAGCGTGGCCAGCCAGCCCAGACGCAACAGCCGCACCGAAACCAGCACCAGCCCCACCATCAGCGCCACGACATGGGCATCGCCGGGCAGGATCAGCGCCGCCGCCAGCACCGGGGCAATGGTTGAATCGGCGCCCACCGACAGCCATGGCTGGCGCGAGACCAGCCGCATCGCCAGCGCCGCCGCGACAAAGGCCAGCAGCCCCGTTGCGGGCGCCAGCCCGGTCAGCCGTGCCGTCGCCAGCTGTTCGGGGATCGCCACCGCCGCCAGTGTCAGCCCGGCCAGCAGATCGGCGCGCCAGCGCGCGGGCAGGGCGGGCATCCGGTCTTACCGGCAGGCGGCGGGGTTCACGTCAAAGGCGCGCAGTCCCCAGCCGGTCATCTGCGCCACCAGATCGCGGGTGGCGATGTCGAAAGCGGCGATCAGGTCGGCGGTGCGGGTGCTGGGGGCCATGGCCTGACTTTGGAACCGCCCACGGGCCACGACCTCGGCGCCGAATTCACGCACCAGTTGCGCATCGACCGCAACCCGGACCAGCGCGCCCTTGCCGGTAACCTCGGCGTTGAAGGCGCGGATCTCGGTCAGCAGGGCGAAATCGCCCGAGGCCGCCAGCGGCACCCGCCCGACATGGGTAAAGCGGTCGGTGTCGTCAAAGGCCTCGACCAGCAGCGATTGCAGCATCACCGGCACGGTATCGCCCCAGCGCGCATCGGGCAGATACTGGGTTTGCAGCGGGCCGGGGCGGATCATGATGCGCTGGGTGTCCAGCGTGCCGCGGGTCTTGGGCGGCTCGACCACCAGTTCGGCCAGACGGCTGCCCCGGCACTGGCGCGGGGCATCGGCGGGGCCGCGCAGCTCGTACACGTCGCGGTCGGGTTCACCCTGCAGCGCCGACAGCGCGCCACAGCCCGACAGGGCCAGCGACAGCCCCAGCAGCAGGGCCGGGCGAAGGGCGGAAAGGCAGGCGGGCAAAAGCGGCATGGCGGTCCTCAGCGGCGGAAATCGGGCTGTTTCGGCCCGGACAGGATCTGTGACGGGTTGCGGCGCAGGGTGGCGACAAGCTGGTTCATATTCGCCACAAGGCTGCGCATCTCGCGTCCCAGCGGGGTGATCTGGGCCAGCCCGTCGGTGGCAAAAGACTGGACCGGGCCGCGGATCTTGTCCAGCATGGCGCGCAGCCCGGAAAAGGCGGCATCGGCGGAATCGGCGGCGTTTTTCAGCCCCTCGGTGATGCCCGGCAATTCATCGGCCAGCCGGTCCGCCGCCGCCCCCAGACGCGACATGGTCTCGCGCAGATCGGCGGTGATCGGGCCAATATCCTTGTTAATGACCTTGTCGGCGCCTTCAAAAGTGCGCCCGGCCGCGACCATGGCGGCGTCCAGCCCGTCCAGCGATGTCTGCGCCCGCCCGGTCAGCGCCGACAGGTCTGTCTGCAAACTGGCGGCGGTGTCATCCAGCCGCGCGGTCAGGGTTTTCAGATCGCCGGAAATGTAATCGCGCGCCTGATCCAGCGTCGCGGTGGCGCTGTCCAGCGTGGCATCGGCGCGGCTGGCCGATCGGGTGAACTGGTCCAGCGCCGCATCGGCCTTGGACAGGGTCGTGGTCGCCGCCGCGCTGAGGCCGTCAAGCCGCTGGCCAAAGGCGGAAATATCGCCCGCCGCCGACGCGATCGAGTCGGTGGCCGAGGAGATATCGGCAATCGCCGCATCCAGATTTCCGCTGGAGCGTTCGACATTGGTCAGGATATTCGCGACGCGGGTCTGGTTTTCCGCCCCCAGCAACCGGGTCAGCTGTTCGGCCACGGTGTTCAGCCGCTCGATCATTTCCGGCCCCTGATCGCCAAGCGTTTGCAGCACCGAACGCGTGGCCGGGATGATCGGCACCCCGTCCGGTTGGGCATCGTTCAGCAGACCGGCATCGGGGCTGCCGGCGGTAATGCCGACATTGGACACCCCCGTCACCCCCTGCGTATCGACCGAGGCGCGGGAATCGACCCGCACCGGCGTGCCCTCGCGCACCTCCAGCCGGACGCGGACGGTGCCGTCATGGCGCGGCGACAGCCTCATATCGACCACCTGACCGACCGACAGCCCGGCAAAGCGCACATCCGAGGCAATGGCCAGCCCGGAAACCTCGGGGAAGTCGACATCGTAATAATCGAACTGGCGGTCCAGCTCGATCTTGGCAAACCACATCAGAAACAGCAGCAGCCCCAGAAAGCCGGCCAGCGTGAAAGCCCCGATCAGGACGTAATTGGCTTTCGTTTCCATTCCCTTACCTGTCCTTGCCGCGCCCGAAATCCATCGCGGCGCGGGCGCGTGGCCCGTGAAAGTAATCATGCACCCAAGGATGGTCGATGGACAACATCTGCTGCATGGTCCCGGTCGCCAGCACCCGTTTTTCCGCCAGCACCGCGACCCGGTCGCAACAGGCGTGCAGCGTGTCCAGATCGTGGGTGACCAGAAACACCGACAGGTTCAGGTCGCGCGACAGGCTGCGGATCAGGCGGTCGAACGCATCCGCGCCAATCGGGTCCAGACCGGCGGTCGGTTCGTCCAGAAACACGATTTCCGGGTCCAGCGCCAGCGCCCGCGCCAGCCCGGCGCGCTTGCGCATCCCGCCCGACAGCTGGGACGGGTATTTGTCATTGGCGGACCATGGCAGGCCCGACATAGCGACCTTCAGTTCCGCCAGCGCCGCGCGCATATCGGCGGGCAGGCCGGGAATGGCGCGCAGCGGCACCTCGACGTTTTCGCGCACGCTGAGGGCGGAAAACAGCGCCCCGTCCTGAAACATCACCCCCCAGCGCCGTTCCAGCGCCGCGCGCGCCGGGCCGCTGGCATTCAGCACATCGGTTCCCAGCACCCGGATGCTGCCCGCCTCTGGCCGGCGCAGCCCCACAATCGTGCGCAGCAGCACCGATTTCCCCGTCCCCGAGCCGCCGACCACGCCCAAAATCTCGCCGCGCTTCAGGTCCAGATCCAGTCCGTCATGCACGACATGACTGCCGAACTGGTTGCGCAGGCCCCGGATCTCGATCACGGTTTCGGTCATATCCCCACCTGCGCGAAAAACACCGAAAACAGCGCATCGGCCACGATCACCGCAAAGATCGCCTGCACCACCGCGCTTGAGGTCATCGACCCCAGCGATTCCGCGTCAGACCCGACCTGCATTCCGGCATGACAGCCGATCACACCGATGATCAGCGCGAAAACCGGCGCCTTGGACAGCCCGACAATGACATGATCGACGCTGGTATCGGCAATCAGCCGGGTCTGGAACATCGAGGGCGACACCCCCAGTTCCACCCAAGACATGATCGCCCCCCCCAGCAACCCGGACAAATCCGCGATCAGCGCCAGAATCGGCAAAGTAATGATCAGCGCCAGCACGCGCGGCACCACCAGCACCAGATCGGGGTTCAACCCCAGCGTGCGCATGGCGTCGATTTCCTCGCGCATTTTCATCGACCCGATGGCGGCTGTCAGCGCCGATGCCGTCCGCCCGGCCACGATAATGGCGGTCAGCAGCACCCCCAGTTCGCGCAGGATGGAAATGGCGATCAGGTCGACGACAAACACCTCGGCCCCGAACTGGCGCAACTGCGTGGCGCCCTGAAAGGCCAGCACTACCCCGATCAGAAACGCCATCAGCGCCACGATCGGCACCGCCTTCAGCCCGGTTTCCTGACAATGCCACACCAGCGAGGTCAGCCGGAAATCGCGCGGGTGGCGCAGGCAATGTGCCAGCCCGGCCAGAAACCGCCCGGTATATTCGGCTATGCCCGACAAAAATGCGCCAAAGCCGGTGACCAGCTGCCCCAGCCGGGCCAGCCCGCGCTGCCATGCCGGTGCGGCTTCGGGCGTCGGGTCAGGTGTGGGGATGGCGCTGGCGATGCTGTCGAAAAACCCGGTCAGATCGGCGGGCAGGGCGATCAGCTGTGCGCCCTGTGCGCGGCGCCGGGCCAGATACCACGCCGCCGCCGTGTCCAGACGGGTCAGCCCCGACAGATCCAGCCGCTGTGCCTGTGCCAGATCAGCCGGCAACCGCCCCAGATCGGCCAGCCGGAAATCGCCGCGCAGTACCACGCCATCGCCCTGTCGCTGAACCGACAGGCCGGATGCCTCGGCAGGGGCGGCGATGGGCTGGCCGGGCCGGGACGGGGGGCGTGGGGACATGGCAGGCACCGAAAACCGTTTTCACGGTGATCGCGCGCCCGGCGCGGCTTGTCAAACCCGCGCTTGCGGGAAGGGCGGTGACGTGGCGCCCGGCCCCGTGCACGCCGTTGCGGAACCGGCCCCGGGACGGGCCGGTCCCTGCGGGGATCAGAAATCCCAGTCTTCGTCCTCGGTCGCGACGGCCTTGCCGATCACATAGGACGACCCCGAGCCAGAGAAGAAATCGTGGTTTTCATCGGCATTCGGTGACAGCGAGGCCAGAATGGCCGGGTTCACATCACAGACCTGCGCCGGGAACAGCGCCTCGTAGCCAAGGTTCATCAGCGCCTTGTTGGCATTGTAATGCAGGAATTTCTTGACGTCCTCGGTCAGGCCGACGCTGTCATACAATTCCGCCGTGTAATGGCTTTCGATGTCATACAGGTCGAACATCATCGCGAAGGCGAAATCCTTCATCTCCTGCCGCTTGGCCTCGGACAGGCGTTCAACGGCTTTCTGGTATTTATAGCCGATGTAATAGCCATGCACGGCCTCGTCGCGGATGATCAGCCGGATCAGGTCGGCGGTATTGGTCAGCTTGGCCCGCGAGGACCAGTACATCGGCAGGTAAAAGCCGGAATAGAACAGGAAGCTTTCCAGAAATACGCTGGCAACCTTTTTGCGCAGCGGGTCCGAGGCCGCCTGATATTCATCCACGATCAGCCGCGCCTTGCGTTGCAGATGCGGGTTTTCCTCGGCCCAACGGAAGGCTTCGTCGACCTCGGCGGTCAGGCACAGGGTCGAGAAGATCGAGGAATAGGACCGCGCGTGAACCGCCTCCATGAAGGCGATATTGGTCAGCACCGCTTCCTCGTGCGGGGTCACGGCGTCGGGCATCAGGGAAATGGCGCCGATGGTGTTTTGCACCGTGTCCAGCAGGGTCAGGCCGGTAAAGACCCGGATCGTCAGCTGGCGTTCCTGCGCCGTCAGCGTGCCCCAGCTGGGAATGTCATTGGACAGCGGCACCTTTTCGGGCAGCCAGAAATTGCCGGTCAGCCGGTTCCAGACCTCAAGGTCCTTGTCGTCCTGAAGCCGGTTCCAGTTCACCGCGCTGATCGGGGGCATTTTCGTCTGGATATTCATGGGGTCATCTTTCCTGTGCGCGGCGTCAAAGGGTGCAGGACACACAGCCCTGAACCTCGGTTCCTTCCAGCGCCATCTGACGCAGGCGGATGTAATAGATGGTCTTGATGCCTTTCTTCCACGCATAGATCTGGGCGCGGTTGATGTCGCGCGTGGTCGCGGTGTCGCGGAAGAACAGCGTCAGCGACAGGCCCTGATCGACATGCTGTGTCGCGGCGGCATAGGTGTCGATGATCGCCTCGGCGCCGATTTCATAGGCGTCCTTGTAATAGTCCAGATTGTCATTGGTCATATAGGGCGCGGGGTAATAGACCCGGCCGATCTTGCCTTCCTTGCGGATCTCGATCCGCGAGGCGATGGGGTGGATCGAACTGGTCGAATCGTTGATATAGCTGATCGACCCGGTCGGCGGCACGGCTTGCAGGTTGCGGTTATACAACCCGCCCGCCATCACCTGCTGGCGCAGTTCGGCCCAATCCTCGCGCGTGGGAACGGTGATTTCGAAACGCTCGAACAGCGCCCGCACAGTGTCGGTTTCGGGCAGCCAGTCGCGTTCGGTATAGGTGTCGAAGAAACTGCCATCGGCATATTTCGACTCTTCGAACCCCTTGAAGGACACACCGCGTTCGCGCGCAATCCGGTTCGAGGCTTTCAGCGCGTGGAACAGGATGGTGGCGAAATAGATATTCGTGAAATCAATGCCTTCCGCGCTGCCATACTGGATGCGTTCACGCGCCAGAAAGCCATGCAGGTTCATCTGGCCCAGGCCGATGGCGTGGCTTTCGTCATTGCCGCGCCGGATCGAGGGCACGGAATCGATATGGCTTTGGTCCGACACCGCCGTCAGCGCGCGGATCGCGGTTTCCACGGTGGCGCCGAAATCCGGCCCGTCCATGACGCGCGCAATGTTCAGCGAGCCAAGGTTGCAGGAAATATCCGTCCCCAGATGCTTGTAAGACAGGTCGTCATTATATTCCGAGGCCTCGTTGACCTGAAGGATCTCGGAACACAGGTTCGACATGGTGATGCGCCCCTTGATCGGGTTGGCGCGGTTCACGTGATCCTCGAACATCAGATAGGGATAGCCGGATTCGAACTGGATTTCCGCGATGATCTCGAAGAATTTCCGCGCCCGGATCTTGGTTTTGCGGATGCGCTTGTCATCCACCATCTCGGCGTATTTTTCGGTGACCGAAATTTCCGAGAACGGCACCCCATAGACCTTCTGGATGTCATGCGGCGAAAACAGATACATATCGTCGTCGCGCTTGGCCAGTTCGAAGGTAATGTCGGGCACCACCACGCCAAGCGACAGCGTCTTGATGCGGATCTTTTCATCCGCGTTTTCGCGCTTGGTGTCCAGAAAGCGCAGAATATCAGGGTGATGCGCGTTCAGGTAAACCGCCCCGGCGCCCTGACGCGCGCCAAGCTGGTTGGCATAGCTGAAGCTGTCTTCCAGCAGCTTCATCACCGGAATAACGCCCGAGGACTGGTTTTCGATGCCCTTGATCGGCGCCCCCGATTCCCGCAGGTTGGTCAGCATCAGGGCGACGCCGCCGCCGCGTTTGGACAGTTGCAGCGCGCTGTTGATGCCGCGCCCGATGGATTCCATATTGTCTTCCAGCCGCAGCAGGAAACAGGAAATCAGCTCTCCGCGTTGGGCCTTGCCGGCATTCAGGAAGGTCGGCGTCGCGGGCTGGAACCGCCCGGCGATGATTTCCTCCATCAGGTTCATGGCCATGGTTTCATCGCCCGCCGCCAGCGTCAGCGCCACCATGCAGACCCGGTCCTCATAGCGTTCCAGGAAACGCTTTCCGTCGCGGGTTTTCAGCGTATAGCTGGTGTAATATTTGAATGCCCCCAGGAAGGTGCGGAACCGGAACTTGCGGGCATAGGCCGTGTCCCAGATCTTCTGAATGAAGGCTTCGCTGTATTGGGCCAGAACGTCGGCCTCGTAATAGCCCTCATCGACCAGATAGCCCAGTTTTTCCTTCAGCGAATGAAAGAAAACCGTGTTCTGGTTCACATGTTGCAGGAAATACTGACGCGCGGCCTTGCGGTCGGCCTCGAAATTGATGCGCCCGTTTTCATCATACAGGTTCAGCATCGCGTTCAGCGCGTGGAAATCCATATCCGCGGGCGCGCGCGGGTCGGTCAGCACTTCGGTGCGGTCAAGGCTCAGGTCGTCCAAAATCGTTCCAATCCCTGTCTGACGCGGTCGGTATCCTCGGGTGTGCCGGCCAGTTCGAACCGGTACAGACAAGGCACCCCGCATTTCTTGGTGATCACATCGCCGGCACAGGCGAAAAACTGTCCAAAGTTGCGGTTTCCCCCGGCAATAACCCCGCGCAGCAGGGCGCGGTTGCCGGGATTGTTAAGAAAGTGGATCACGGGCTTGGGCACGGCGCCCCGGCCCGCATCATCGGCATAGGTCGGCACCACCAGCACATAGGGCCGGTCGATCACCGCATCGCGGGTAATTTCCAGCGCCGGCAATCCCAGACGTTCGATGAAGCGCCGGGTATTGCCGGACGCGGTCGAATAATAGGCCAGACCGCCCATATCCCCACCCATGTCATCGCGGATCAACCACCGCCGCGCCCGCGGCCCGCAGGGACCGCCCGCCCGGCCTTGGGTGCCTCAGTTCGCCAGGGCACCGATCATGTCGGGGCGGAACCCGGACCAGTGCTGTTCACCGGCCACGACCACCGGCACCTGACGATACCCCAGCGCGGTCACGCGGTCCATGGCCTCGGCATCCTCGGACAGGTCGATGACGGTGTAATCCAGCCCACGCTGTTCCAGCGCGCGATAGGTGGCGGTGCATTGGACGCAGGCGGGTTTCGAATAAACGGTGATCGTCATTGGTTCGGTCCTTGGTCTGAAGACGGAAAAAGCACAGCGGAATGATGCCGGTCCCAAGGCCCGCGCCACGCCGCCGGACCCTCCGCCCGGTGTCGGTTATCACGCGCCATGGCAGGTCTCCTGGCTTGTGGCGAAGGCGTCAACCCCACCTTCCCGGCCCCCGAAGGGACCAGTGGTAACCGGGGCGACAAACCACTTACAGTTGCGGGGGCAGCGACGGATTTCCACCGGCTTCCCATTTTCACCCCCGGCATCCGGGGGCACCATGACCACATCATTTAGATATGAACTGGCCAAAACTGTCAATATCGTGTGTGTGCCATCGGCTGCTTTTCTGTCACACAGGCTTGATCGGGCGGCAACCGCCGGTTGGGATTGCCGCGCATATCAGGGGGTTGGGGCAAAGATCAAACGCATTTCCCACGCCCATCGCGACCTGTGGCAGATTGCCATCACCTGGGCGCCGCGTTACCACCGCCAGCATGACGATACGCCGCCCCTTTCGCGCCCTGGCGCTTGTTTTCGCGCTGTTATCGGGCGGTCTGCCCGCCAGCGCGCATCCGCATGTGTTTATCGACGCTTCTTTCGCGCTGCTGTTTGACGGGCAGGGGCGGCTGGCGGCGATTCGGGTCTATTGGCTGTATGACGAATTCTATTCCCTCTCGATGATCGAGGACGCGCAGCTGGACCGCGACGGCGATGGCGAGCCGGACCCGGCGCGGCTGGCGGCATGGGCGGGCCATGATGTCGATTGGGCAGCGGGCTTTCCGGGCGATTTCACGCTGGAACAGGGTGGTCAGCCGCTGGCGCTGGACCGGCCTGTCGATCACAAGGCGGTCTGGCGCGATGGCCGCATCCTGACCATCCATACCCGCCCGCTGCATAAACCTGTGCCGGTGACGCGCGCCGCGCCGGTGGTGGCGCGGGCCTATGACCCCAGCTATTTCGTGGCCTATGACACGCCCGCCGACCCGGTGGTCAAGGGCCGCGACGATTGCACCATCACCCGGCGCAAGCCCGATGACAGCGGCCAGAAGGAATTGCTGGCCGAATTGTCCAGGCTGGACATGCAGACCGATTCCATCACCTTCATGCAGATGCCCGATGTGGGCGCGGCCTTTGCCGACCGGTTCGAGGTCACATGCGGCGCGCGCTGATCATTGCGCTGGCGGCGCTGCTGGCGCTGGGGCTTGGGTGGGTGCTGCTGCACCCGGCGGCGGTGTCGCAATGGGCGGCCACGCATCAGCGCGATGTCCAGAACGCGCTGGCCCGCGCCTTGCGCGCGCTGAAGGCGGGCGATGGCGGCGCGTGGCTGCTGTATCTGGGGCTGTGCTTTGGCTATGGCTTTGTTCATGCGGTGGGACCGGGGCATGGCAAGTTTCTGGTCGGCGCATACGGTCTGGCCCGCGACATTCCGGCGCGGCGGCTGGCAACGGTGTCGGCGCTGGCCGCGCTGGGGCAGGGGCTGATGGCGATTGCGCTGGTCGGGGCCGGGGTCACGGTGCTGAACCTGTCGCGCCGCCACATGACCGAGCTGGCCGAACAGCGTCTGGCCCCGCTGAGTTTCGCGCTGATCGGGCTGATCGGGCTGTGGCTGCTGTGGCGGGGCGCGCGGCGGTTGTGGCGGATGCGCCCGGCGCGCGGGGCGGGTCCGCACCATGCTGCCGCCTGCGGCCATGATCACGGGCATGACCACCACCACCATCATCACCACGATCATCACCACGATCATCACCACGACTACGATCATCACCACAGCGCGCCTGCCGATGCGGCGGTCTGCCCCGATTGCGGTCACGCCCATGCCCCCAGCCCACAGGCCATTGCCGCCGCGACCGGCTGGCGCGACATGGCGGCGCTGATCGCGGGCATTGCCGTGCGGCCTTGCAGCGGCGCGGTGTTGCTGTTGGTGCTGACCTGGCAGATGGGTATTTTCGCCGCCGGCATCTGGGGCGCGCTGGTCATGGCCATGGGCACGGCGGCGCTGACGGCGATGGTGGCAACCGCCAGCGTCACCCTGCGGCGCGGCGCGCTGGCGACGCTGACCCAGGCCCCGGCGCTGCGCATCGCCGCCGCCCTGTTCGAGCTGTCAGCCGGGCTGGCCATCGCGCTGCTGGCCGCGCTGCAACTGGGGCTGGCCTGAGGCCGCCCCCACGGGCCCACGAACCCACGGGCCCACGGGCCTTAGCCCGCGTCAGCCTGATCCATCAGCCCGCGCACCCAGCGTGCGCTGGCCCATGCCGCCGGAATACCCAAAAGCACCGCGACCCGGACCGACTGGACCGGATCAAGGCTGCCCAGACCGATGGCGTTGCCCATCAGCGCCAGCATGAACAGGTTGATCCACACCACGCCGCCCGCGAAGGGATACAGCAACAGCGCCAGTTTCCACAGCGGCCAGCGGCCCGGTTGCGGGGTGGTCATGTCATGTCCTTCCATGCTGCGGACAGGCGCCGCGCCACCAGCGCCGGAACCGCCGGGGCCAGACCGACCGGCGGCGTCACCGGGCCGGTCATGCCGGCCCTGGCAAGGGCGTCGGGGATGTCCTGCATGACATGCCCCGCTGCGGTGGCGAAAAACGGCAGGCACAGCGCCGGGCCGGGCAGGCGCGCGGCATCGGCCAGCCATGGCGGCTGTTCGATAAACCCGGTAACGACCTGCGCGAAACGCCCGGTCGCGGCAATGGCATCGGCAAAGCCGCGGCAGGCATTGGCCGCGGCCTCGCCCCGGCCCGAGCCATGCCCGGCCACGATCAGCGCCGTCTGCGCCGGATCAAGCCCGGCCCCCGCCGCCCCCGCCAGCGCCAGATCCAGCCCGATCTCCGGCAGGTCAGGGTCCAGCCCCAGCGGGTCGGTGACCTCGGCCAGATGGACACCGGCGGCGCGCAGGCGGCGCGGCATCTCGACCCGGGTGAACCAGCCATCGGCCATGAACAGCGGATAGATCAGCCGCGCATCGGTGATGCGCGACAGGCTGTCGGTGCAGGCCAGCGTCGCCCCGCTGACGCGCAGATCGGGCAACAGCGCGTCCACCCGCGCCGCCAGTGCCGCCACCGCCTGTTGCAGCGGCGCCGGATCGCCGGGCTGGCCATGGGCGATGATTGCTATGTCAGTGACTGGTGCCATCGCTGAAGGTAATCTTGTTCCAGACGTTATATTTGCCCGAGGGTTTGCGCATCGGCAAGCGCCGGACCTCGGCCAGCGTTTTGGCGTCATAGACGATCACCGCGCCGTCATCCTCCCACAGGGAGACAAGCGCATATTTGCCGTCGCGGGTGAATTCGGTATGGGCCAGCGTCTTGCCGGGTTCGGGGCGCAGGGTCCTGACGATTTCAAGGCTTTGCTTGTCGATGATATGCATCTTGTCCTTGTTCGGCCCGAAAAACACATCGGCCCAGACATAGGGCGAATTTTCATGGCTGCGCAGGAAAAACCCCGGCCCGTCGGTCTTGATCTGTCTGACCAGCGACCAGTCCTGCATGTCGATCACCGACAATACGCCCTCGTTCAGATGCGGACTGGCCATCACGCGGCGACCATCGCGCATCCAGGTGATGCCCGACCCCAGATGCGGCATCCCCGGCAGCGGCAGTTCCGCGATTTCGCGCCGCACATTCAGGTTCACCACCACGCCCTTGTCGCCCTTGCGATTGGCCCCGATCAGGGCGCTGTAATCGGGGGTGAAGAAGAAATCGTCCAGCGGTTCGTCGACCAGAATGCGGCGGCGGGCGAACAGTCCCTGCTGCGCGTCCAGCGATTCCTCCATCCCCTTTTCATAGCTGTGGACAAACCCCTCGTGGAAGGGGCCGGCCTGCGGGTCGGTGGCAACCTCCCAGATCTCGGGGGCGTCTTTCAGGGCCAGCACGAAACTTTTGCGCTGCGGCGCCTGATAGACGGCGCTGACCCGGCTGGCTGTGCCGTCGCGGGCAATGACGCTGATCACCCGGACCGGCGACAGATCGTCGGTCGACAGGATGGTCAGCGTGGCGGGCAGGTAATTGGCCACCGCCAGCCATTTGCCGTCATGGCTGATGGCGATATTGCGGCTGTTCAGCCCGGCGCGGACCTGACCGACCACCGACAGCGACCAGATATCGTATTTCTGCACCCAGCCATCGCGCGACATGACAAAGACAAAGCGCCCGTCTGGGCTGAATTTCGGCCCGCCATGCACCGCGTAAGGCGTGGCAAAGCGGTCCAGCACGTCGAATGTATCGCCGTCCAGAACGCTGACATGGTGATCGCCGGTTTCCACCACCAGCGTGATATTCATCGGATCGGCGGTAAAGCGCGGCGCGACCGAGGGGGCATAGTCCGGCGCCATCGCGCGGCTGGCGGCGATGTCATCCAGTGTCCAGTCCGGGGTTTGCGCCAGCGGCGCCTTGATATACCCCACCAGCGCGGCAATGCGGTCAGGCGACAGCTGGTCGGCAAAACCCGCCATTTGCGTGGCCGGGCGGCCTTGGGCGATCACCGCGTCCAGCCCTTTGACGCGGCCAAGCGTTTCGGGGATCAGCGCCGGGCCGGTGCCGCCAAGCCGGTTGTCACCGTGGCAGGCGGCGCAATGTTCGGCGTAATCGGCCGCCGCGCCGGTTGCCGCATCGGCCTGTGTCCCGGCCTGCGCGGCCAGCGGCACCGCCGCCAAAGCCGCCGCCAGCAGCGACAGCGCTGCACGGGGTTTGTCAGCGCCGGGCTTGGCAGCGCGGGGCTTAAAAGAATTTATGCGCCGGATCATGGCTTTTCCCCCGGAATGGCGTGACGGTCAGGCGGTCCGGGTCGGCATCGCTGATGCCGATTTCCCGCGCGGTCAGGTAACAGGCCGGGTCTTCGGCCCACGGATCGCCGGTCAGTTGCAGCGCCCGGATGCGGGTATTGCCGCCGCAAATGTCCTTGAACGCGCAGGCACCGCAGCGCCCTCTCAGCGGCCGGGGCCGGGTGCGCAGCGTGGCCAGCATCGGGTCGTCGCCGGTCCACAGCGCCGAAAACGGCACCTGCTTGACGCTGCCGATGGTGTAATCGGACCAATAGGTATCGGGGTGGACCTTGCCCTGCGGGTCGATATTACCCACCCCCAACCCCGAGGAATTGCCCCCCCATGCGCGCAGATGCGCGGCCACATGCGCCACCGCCTGCGGGTCGAACCGCGCCTGCGCCCACCGCATGAACCAGACCGCGTCGGCATCGTTATTGCCGGTCACGATTTCCAGCGCCCGGTCATGCGACACCGCATCCCATGCCCGGTCCAGCAGCAGGTCCATCGCGTGGCGGGTGTGGTCATGTTCCTGATCGTCGCCGCGATGCTTGTCGCCGCGCCCGGCATAGACCAGATGCGACAGATAGAACTTGTCCACGCCCTCGGCTTCGCACAGGTCCAGCATGGCGGGCAGGTGATGGGCATTGTCGCGGGTGATGGTAAAGCGCAGCCCAACCTTGACCCCGCGCGCCTTGCAGGCCCGCACGCCGGCCAGCGCCTTGTCAAACGCCCCATCCACCCCGCGGAACCAGTCATTGACCGCCCCGATCCCGTCCAGAGAGATCCCGACATAGTCAAAGCCCAGATCGGCCAGCCGGTCGACATTGCCGGCATTGATTTTGGTGCCATTGGTCGACAGCGACAGATGCCGGAAATTCAGCCGCCGGGCCTCGGCCGCCAGATCCCAGAAGTCGAAACGCGACATCGGCTCTCCGCCCGACAGGATCAGCGCCGGGATGCGGAAATCGGACAGATCGCGCAGCACCGCCATGGCCTGTTCATGGCTCAACTCGCCCGGAAAGACATGGTCGGATGACACGGTATAGCAATGGCGGCATTTCAGGTTGCAACTGCGCGTCAGGTTCCAGATCACCACCGGTCTGACGTTTTGCGGATCGCCCCGCCGCCGCACCGGGGTGGGGGTGATCAGTTGCTGCATATATTGGGTCAGGCGAAACATGGCCGTGCCTTTCGATGGGTCAGGCGTCGCGCAGACGCATCCCGGTCTTTTTCAGAATCCGGGTCGAATACAGAATATCGCTGCCGCGACAGGCATCGCCCAACAGATCGCGCAGCTTCTGGCGCAGGGCCTCGACCTGATCGCGGCTGTCGCCATGCAGCATCGCAAACAGGTTATAGGGCCAGTCGGGCAGCGCGCGCGGGCGCAGATAGCAATGGCTGACGAAATCCAGCGCGCCGACCTGTGCCCCCAGCGCGGATGCCTGCGCGTCATCCACGTCCCAGACGCTCATGCCATTGGCGGTCATGCCAAGCGCGTAATGATTGGGCGCGACCGCAATGCGCCGGATCACGCCGCGATCCATCATCGCGCGGATGCGGTCGATCACCTCGGCCTCGGGCAGGTCCAGCGCCGCGCCGATTTCGGCATAGGGATGCGTCACCAGCGGCAGACCGGCCTGCGTAGCCGCCATGATGCGGCGGTCGGTGGGGTCCAGATCGCTCATGCGCGGACCCGGAACCCGATGAAGAATTCTTCCAGCTTGGGAAATTGCATGACCTTCAACCCTGTTTCCGCCTCGATCGCGGCGGCTGTGCGGGCGATTGCGTCGGGCGTTGGCGTTGCCAGAACGAACCACATGTTCAGCCGGTGCGTGCGTTCATAATTATGGGCGACCTCGGGATGTGCATTGACCATTGTCAGGACGCGGTCGAAATCGTCAGGCGGGACCGCCATCGCGCACAGGCAGAATGCCCCGCCCATGGCGGCGGCGTCGAAAAACGGGCCAAAGCGGGTGATCGCGCCAATCTTGCGCAGCCGCGCCAGCCGGGTCATCAGCTGATCCGCGTCGATCCCCAGTTCCGCCGCCGCATCGGCATAGGGGCTGGGGGTCAGGGGGAAGCCCTCTTGCAACTGGTTGATAATGCGCCGGTCGGTGGCGTCCAGCGCCGTGGCGGGCAGGGGGCTGCGCAGGGGCCGGGTCATGCCGCCACCCCGGTGATCTGGGCGCCCTGCTGTTTGAAACAGCGGGTCGAGAACAGAACCTTGTGATCGGCCCCCGACAGTTCGGGCAGGTCACGCGCGGTTTGCAGCACCGCCCCGGCCTCGGGGCGGGACCGGGCGTGGATCATGCAAAACAGCGGCCAGTCCCAGACCCCCGGCGTGATACGCCGCTGATAGCACAGCGTCACCCCCGGCAGCTGCGCCAGCGCCCGCCCGGCCGCGCCGATGCGGTCATCGGGCAGGCGCCAGACGACCATGGCATTGGCGGTCCAGCCAAGGGCACGGTGTTTCAGGATAATGCCGACGCGGGTCAGCAGCCGCGCCTGCGACAGGGTGGCGATGCGGTCCAGAACCTCGGCTTCGGGCCGGTTCAGGGCATGGGCAAGGGCCTGAAACGGCTGCGCCACCAGCGGCAGCCCGCGCGACAGGGCGTGCATGACCGGGCGGTCATCGTCGCGCAGCACCGACAGGTCGGCATCCTGATCCAGCCGCATCGCGCGGCGCGGGCCGGACAGGCGAAAGCCCAGATCAATATTGAACGCGCGCAGCAGCGGCAGCGACAGAACCGGCAGCCCGCTGTTGGCTTCGATCCGCGCCAGCAGGGCGGTCAGGGCGGCGGGGTCGGGCGCGGTGGCGACAAACCACAGGTTGAACGCATCCTCGCGCAGATAGGAATGGTTAACGCCGGGCTCGGCGCCGATCATCGCCGCGACCTGTTCGACGCGCTGATCCGGCACCGCCAGGGCCGCCAGTGTCGAGGCCCCCGCCGTATTGGGCCGGCAGGTCGCCCCCACGCGCGAGATACGCCCCTGATCGCGCAGCGCGGTCAGCCGGTCCAGAACCTCGGCCTCCGATATGCCCAGATCGGCGGCGATCACGGCAAAGGGGCGCGGCGTCAGCGGGAAATCGCGCTGATAATCGTCCAGCAGGCGGCGGTCGATGGGGCAGGGAATATCCATCACAGCCCCGCCCGATGCGCGCGGTCGGTGAAAAAGATGCCCGAAGGCGCCTTGGCCGGGATCTCGGCCACGACCTCGTGGCTGATCGCGTCGCGGATCTCGACCCGGTCTTCGTCGCGCACCGACAGCCAGACCTCGCGCCCGCGGGGGGTGAATTCCATATGCAGCACGCCCTTGCCGGGGGTCAGCGTATCGGTGACCTGATGGGTCATGGTGTCGATGACCTGCACGGTGTCATTATGCGGCGGGGCGAAATTGACCCAGACCTCGCGCATATCGGGGCGGGCGACGGCAAAGACCGGCTGGCCATGCAGATCGGTGCGCGCGGCCTCGGATAATGTCGCGGCATCGACCCACAGCAACTGGTGCAGGCCCACCGCAGGCAGTGCATATTCGCCCGAAGCCAGCGTCCAGCCCTGCAAATGCGGCATTTTATAGACCGGCAGATCAGGCTGATCCTTGCCGTAATCGGGCAGGAACCGCGTCACCTTGGGCGGGTCCGCCCACAGGTCGATGGCGGACAGGCCCTTTTCGCCAAACAGCCCGACAATATAGGTCCGGCCCCCGACCATCAGCGCGTCATAGGGGTTTTTGCCAATGCCGGTCAGCCGGGTGATCTGCGGCTTGGCGGGGTCTTTGCCGTGATCAAGCAGCCAGACCTCGCCGCTGTCCCATGTCGCGACGATAAAGCGCGATCCGGGGGCATCCGCGATGCCCACCGTTTTGGACCCCATCGGAATATCGGCCAGCATTTCCAGCGTTTCGGCGTCAAAGACCCTGACCCCGCCGGGTTCGTAATTCGACACGGCGACCAGCCGCCCGTCATCGGAAATCGCCCCGCCGATGCTGTTGCCGCCCTGCATGATGCGGCGCACGATCTTTTGCGTCAGGATGTCGACCTTGGTCAGCCCGCCATCGCGGCCAAAGACAAAGGCAAAGCGTTCATCGGGCGAAAACACCAGACTGGCATGGGACAGATCGCCCAACCCCTCGATCCGGCCAATGGCGGCGCGGTCGGACTGGTCCACCACCAGCAGCGACCCGGTGGCGCGTTCGACCACCAGACCCAGATCGCCGGTGCCGCGCAACCCATCCGCCAGTGCGGGGCTGGTGGCCAGGGCAAAAGACAGCAAGGCAGCGCGGATCATGGTTCGTCCTTTCGCAGCAGATATTCCGCGATCCAGATCGCGTCGGTTTCGGTCAGCAACGGGCGCCATGGCGGCATGGCGGTGCCGGGCACGCCGTCAAGGATGATCAGCGCCAGCCCCTGCGGATCGCGGCCTTCAAGGTCGGCCGGGGTGATGGCGGGGCCAAGCCCGCCGCGCATGGTCAGCCCGTGGCACGATCCGCAATCCTGCGTGACCATATGTTCCAGTTCGGCCTGCCGTCCGGGCGGGACGGGACCGGCCGCAAGGGCCGTGGCCGGGGCGATGATCAGCACAGCGGCCATCAGGGCCAGCCTGCGGTCAGCCATGGGTGACGACGCGCAGATTCGGCGTGGTCATGGCCTTGGGCAGGGGCAGCGCCGCCGTCGCATACAGCGACACGACATGGCCGATCACGAACAGAACCGGTGCCGGCATCGGGTCGGCAGCAAAGACATCGGCCATCCGCACCAGCGTCGAGACCCGCCGGTCCTCGCGCCGGGTGGTGGCGTGCGAAACCGCCATGACCGGAATATCGGCAGGCATCCCATGCGCGATCAGCCGGGCCGAGATTTCGCCAATATTGGCCGCCCCCATATAGACCACCAGCGTGGTGTCGGGATTGGCCAGCGACTGCCAGTCCAGATCCAGCGCCTCGTCCCGCGCGCGGTGGCCGGTGACATAGCGCACCCCGGTGGCCAGCCCGCGATGGGTCAGCGGCACCCCGGTCGAGGCCGCCGCCCCCTGCGCCGCCGTAATGCCGGGGATGTATTCATAGGCAATGCCAGCAGCGGCCAGTTCCTCGGCCTCTTCGCTGCCGCGTCCGAAAATCAGCGGATCGCCGCCTTTCAGCCGCGCCACGATATGTCCCGCGCGTGCCAGATCGACCAGCAGCGCGTTGATCTGGTCCTGCGGCACGGTGTGAAACCCCGCCGTCTTGCCGACCGAGATCTTGCGCGTGGCTTTGGGAATGGTGGACATGATCTCGTCCGAGACCAGCCTGTCAAAGACCACCACATCGGCGGTCTGAAGCGCCTTCGCGGCCTTCAGTGTCATAAGTTCGGGGTCGCCCGGACCCGCGCCGATAAGGAAGACCTTGCCAGTCATTGTATTTGTCCTGTTCGCATGACCGCTGGGTGAAGGGGTGGCCAGGGGCACAACATCGCGCCCCCGGCCGGATTTCGCAAGGATCAGTAGATATCGCCCTTGGTGTTATGGACGTTGAACTTGCCGGTCGGGGTCACAAGGCGCTTGTCCTTGATTACCTTTTTCATTTCCAGCGTTTTGTCATCGACCACGACGATGGCCGATTCCTGTTCCTTGCCGTTCCAGACGCTGAACCAGATCTCGGTGCCTTCCTTGTTGAATTCACCTTGTACGACGCGGGGCTGGCCCTCGGCGATTTCGGCCCATTGCGCGATGGGCAGGGTGGTAAATTCAGGTTCTTCGCCCGCCTTCATCTTGTCGATATCGAACACCGCGACCGAGCCGGAAATCTCGGCATCGGGGTTCAGCGGCGCATCGACATACAGATAGTGCGAGTTGGGATGCGTCTTGATGAACAGCGACCCGCCGCCAAGCGCGGGGAAGCTGTCGATGATCTTCCAGGCGTTATCCTTGTGCCCTTCGGGATCGGTGCCGATCAGCGCGACCGAATCGTCGCCAAGGTGGGACGTCGCCCAGACCGGACCCAGATCGGGGTGGACAAAGTTCGCGCCACGGCCCGGATGCGGAGTCTGACCGCCGGTGTCTTCCTTGGCGACCAGCTTGCCTTCCTTGGTGTCGATCACGACCAGCTTGTTGCGCGCATTCGCCGCCGTGATGAAATAGCGGTGCGAGCTGTCCAGACCACCGTCATGGAGGAACCTTTCGGCCTCGATCTCGGTGGTTTTCAGGTTCTTGATGTCGGTGTAATCGACCAGCAGGATCTTGCCGGTTTCCTTGACGTTGACGATGAATTCCGGGCGATAGTGGCTGGCCAGAATGGCGGCAACGCGCGGTTCGGGGTGATAGGTCTGTTCGTCATAGACCATGCCGCGGGTCGATTCGATCTTCAGCGGCTCAAGCGTTTCGCCATCCATGATCACATATTGCGGCGGCCAATAGCTGCCGGCGATGGCGTATTTGTCTTCCCAGCCCTCGAATTTCGAGGTCTCGATGGACCGCGCCTCGGACCCGACCTTGATTTCGGCAACCGTGGCCGGTTCCTTCATCCACAGGTCGATCATGTTGATTTTGGCATCGCGACCGATCACGAACAGGTAACGCCCCGAGGCCGACAGGCGGCTGATATGCACCGCATAGCCGGTGTCGATGACCGATTTGATCTCGTAGGTGGCGCCGTCGATCAGCGCGATCTGACCGGCATCGCGCAGGGTCACGCTGAAGATATTGTCCAGATCCCAGTCGTTTTCCTGCTTGGTGGGCCGGTCCTCGGGCTTGACGATCAGCTTCCAGCTTTCCTTCATTTCGGGCATCCCGAATTCAGGCGGGCTGGCCGGGTCCTGCATGACATATTTCGCCATCAGGTCGACCTGCGCCTCGGTCAGCTCGCCCGAGGTGCCCCAGTTGGGCATCCCGGCGGGCGAGCCATAGGTGATAAAGCTTTGCAGGTAATCAAAGCCCAGCTCGCGCGTGATGTCGGGGGTCAGCGGCTTGCCGGTCGCGCCCTTGCGCAGCACGCCGTGACAGCCGGCGCAGCGTTCGAAATAAATCTTGTTGGCCTGCGCGAATTCTTCCTCGGTCATGCTGGGAACACCGGGCTTTTCGCCGGGCGCTTCGGCAGGCATGTCCTGCGCAAGATTGTCCATCGCAGGTTCATATTTGTCCTGCGGCTGGTCGGCGTGATTGGCATCGGCTTCCTTGGCGGCCGCGTCCTGCGCCATGACGGCGCCCGGATACATCATGCTGCCCGCGCCCAGAACAAGGGCCAGGGCGGCCGTGGCAAGCAGACGCTGCCCTGACGTGTAATCCCGGTGTTTCATAACTGGCTTTCTCCATAGCTGGTGAGGCTGACCTCTCGCTAGCACACGATTCGATCACGCGGCCTTGACTTGGGTTAAGGAGGCTTTGCCCGCATTGGGAAAAAACCTGAATTCTGACGGCCCGACGGCACCCGGCGGCACCGGCACCGTGTTTATGGCATGTCTGCACCCCGCGCGCGCCCAAAAAGCGCCGCCCCACAAGGAGATGGTCAATGAAATTACCGCAGCTTCTGGCCGCCGGATGGCGGGTGTTTTTCCTGTCTGCGGGGCTGTTCGGGGCAGGGGCAATGCTGCTGTGGCTGCACTGGCTGACGGCGGGCGACAGCTTTCTGCCCTTTGATCGTGCACCGCAGATGTGGCATGCGCACGAGATGATCTTTGGCTTCGCCGGGGCGGCGCTTGGCGGGTTCTTCCTGACGGCGGTGCCGAACTGGACCGGTGCCCGCGCCGCGCCGCGCCGGTTCATCCTGATGGTCAGCGCGCTGTGGCTGGCCGGGCGGGTCGCGGTCGGGCTGGCGGGCTGGCTGCCGCCGGTGCTGGTGGCGCTGGTCGATCTGGCCTTCCTGCCGGTGCTGGGGGCCAAGATCCTGACCCAGTTGCTGGCCCGGCCCAAGCCGCAGAACATGATGTTTCTGCTGATGCTGACCCTGACATGGCTGGGGGATCTGCTGGTGCATCTGGACTGGATCGGGCTGACCCAGACCGAATCGCAGGGGCTGCGCGGCGGGATGCTGGCCATCTGTGCCATGATCGCGACGTTGGGGGGGCGCGTCACCCCGGCCTTTACCCGCAACGCGCTGGTTCGTGCCGGGCAGGAAGCCCGGCTGCCGGTCAGCCGCCCGCGTCTGGACATGGCCGGGATCGCGCTGGCTATCCTGACCGCCGCATCGGTTCTGGCGGGGGCGCCTGATGGGCTGTCGGGTGGGCTGGCGGTCGCGGCGGGCGTGGTGGCGGCGCTGCGTCTGGCGGGCTGGCGCGGGCTGGCGCTGCCCGGTCAGCCGATCGTCTGGGCCTTGCATCTGGGCTATGCGATGCTGGCGCTGGGGCTGGTGATGTGGGGTGCGTCGCTGTGGGGGCTGGGGTCCGAAACCGGCGCGCTGCATGTGCTGGCCATCGGCGCCATCGGTGGCATGACGCTGGCGGTCATGAGCCGCGCCGCCCTGGGGCATAGCGGTCGCGATCTGGTGGCGCCATGGCCGGTCGCGCTGGGATATGCGGCGCTGCCGGTGGCGGTGCTGCTGCGCTGGCTGGCCTCGGTGTGGGTGGTGGTTTACTGGCCCGCGATCATTGCCTCAGGGGTGATCTGGGTGCTGGTCTTTGCGGGCTTTACCCTCACGCTGTGGCCGGTTTTCATGCGCCCGCGCATTGACGGCAAAGAGGGCTAGGCGGGTTTCTGACAAAATTCATCTGTCTGCCGGGCCGTTGACTTCCGTCAATGCCGCCGGGCGGCAGATCGCGATTCTGGGGCCATCTGAAATCGCTTGAAAGGGGACCCGCGTCATGAGCGACATCATGACAAAGAGCATGGCCCGAAACGTCTTTTACGGCGGGTCGCTGTTCTTTATAGCCATTTTTGGCGCGCTGACCGTTCACAGCCATCTGTATGCGGTCAACGTCTCGACCGACAAGGCAGGGCTGACGGACAGTGTCGCCGCCGGCAAGCATGTCTGGGAAAAACATGCCTGCATCAATTGTCACACACTTTTGGGCGAAGGCGCGTATTTCGCGCCGGAACTGGGCAATGTCATGAAACGCTGGGGCGTTCAGGACGACCCCGAGGCCGCGACCGAGACGCTGAAAGGCTGGATGCAGTCCATGCCCACCGGCATCGAGGGCCGCCGCCAGATGCCGCAATTCAATCTGACCGATCAGGAATATCGCGAACTGGCCGATTTCCTGCTGTGGACGGGCCGCATCAATACCCAGAACTGGCCCCCCAATGAGGCCGGGTAAGGGAAAGGGACGATCATGAAATATCACACGCAAAAGATCGCCTATGCCTATTTCGCGGTGGCGATGGCCCTGTTCGCCGTTCAGGTGACAATGGGGCTGATCATGGGCTGGATCTATGTCAGCCCGAATTTCCTGTCCGAGCTGCTGCCCTTCAACATCGTTCGGATGCTGCATTCCAACAGCCTTGTGGTCTGGCTGTTGCTGGGCTTTTTCGGGTCCGCCTATTACCTGCTGCCCGAGGAATCCGAGCGCGAGATCCATTCCCCCACCCTGGCCTGGATTCAACTGGCCATTCTGGTGCTGGGAACGGCGGGCGTGGTCGTGACCTATCTGTTCGACCTGTTCCAGGGCAACTGGCTGTTGGGCAAGGAAGGGCGCGAATTTCTGGAACAGCCCAAATGGGTCAAGGCCGGGATCGTGGTCGCGGCACTGATCTTTTTGTTCAACGTCACCATGACGGTGCTGAAAGGCCGCAAGACCGCGGTGACCAATGTGTTGCTGCTGGGGCTTTGGGGGCTGGCGCTGCTGTTCCTGTTCGCCTTCTATAACCCGTCGAACCTTGTGCTGGACAAGCAATACTGGTGGTGGGTCATTCACCTGTGGGTGGAAGGCGTCTGGGAACTGGTCATGGCCTCGATTCTGGCCTTCCTGATGCTGAAACTGACCGGCGTCGACCGCGAGGTGGTGGAAAAATGGCTGTATGTCATTGTCGCCACGGCGCTGTTTTCGGGCATCCTTGGCACCGGGCACCATTACTATTGGATCGGTCTGCCGGGATACTGGCAGTGGATCGGGTCGATCTTTTCCAGCTTCGAAATCGTGCCCTTCTTTGCCATGATGTCCTTTGCCTTCGTCATGGTCTGGAAAGGCCGTCGCGATCACCCCAACAAGGCGGCGCTGCTGTGGTCGCTTGGCTGTTCGGTGCTGGCCTTCTTTGGCGCCGGGGTCTGGGGCTTTCTGCACACGCTGCACGGGGTGAATTATTACACCCACGGCACCCAGATCACCGCCGCACATGGGCACCTGGCGTTTTATGGCGCCTATGTCTGTCTTGTGCTGGCGATGATCACCTATGCGATGCCGATCATGCGCAATCGCGACCCTTACAATCAGGTTCTGAACATGGCGTCTTTCTGGCTGATGTCGGGCGGGATGCTGTTCATGACCTTCACGCTGACATTCGCAGGCACCATCCAGACCCATATGCAACGGGTCGAAGGCACCTACTACATGGATGTTCAGGACCAGCTGGCGATCTTTTACTGGATGCGTTTCGGCTCGGGTGTGGCGGTGGTGCTTGGCGCGCTGCTGTTCATCTGGTCGGTGATGGCGCCCCGGCGCGAGGTCGTGACCCCCGGTCCGGTTCAGGCGCATAAGGACGCGCCCGAGGACTATTACAACACCCCTGCGGAGTAACGCCGATGAATGCCCACATATCTGTCGGGGGGGCGGTTGACGCCCCCTTCTATCTGCCGCAATCGGACGAGGTTGCGGTGTTTCAGGCGGCGGCGGCCAATGACCTGCCGGTGCTGCTGAAAGGGCCGACCGGCTGCGGCAAGACCCGCTTTGTCGCCCATATGGCCGCGCGTCTGGGGCGGTCGCTTTATACGGTGGCCTGCCATGACGACCTGTCGGCGGCCGACCTGATCGGGCGGTTTTTGCTGAAAGGCGGTGAAACGGTCTGGGTCGATGGCCCGCTGACCCGCGCCGTGCGTGAAGGCGCGATCTGTTACCTTGACGAGGTCGTCGAGGCCCGCAAGGACGTGACCGTCGTGCTGCACCCGCTGACCGATGACCGCCGCATCCTGCCCATCGACCGCACCGGCGAGGAATTGCAGGCCGCCCCCGGCTTTATGCTGGTGGCCAGCTATAACCCCGGATACCAGAACATCCTGAAAACGCTGAAACCTTCGACCCGGCAGCGCTTTGTCGCGCTGGATTTCGACTTTCCCGCCGCCGCGCAGGAAACCCGCATCGTCGCCACCGAAAGCGGTCTGGATCAGGACCGCACCGCCGCGCTGGTGCGGCTGGCGGGCAAGCTGCGGGCGCTGAAAGGGCAGGATCTTGAGGAAGGCGTCTCCACCCGGCTGGTCGTCTATGCCGCGACGCTGATCGCGCAGGGAATGCCCGTCAACCGCGCCATCGAGGCCGCGATGATCGAGCCGCTGACCGACGACGCCGATGTCAAGCGCGGGCTGCTCGATCTGGTCACCGCCGTGTTCGGGTGAGGCCAGGCGATGTCACGGATCGAGTTCGAGCCATGGGAACCCGAAGAAAGCGTCGGGAAACTGTGGCACAGCTATGCCAGCCGTCTGGACGCGCCACTGGCGTATGACGAAGCCCGCGTCGACCTGTCCCAGGTCGCCGGTCGGCTGGCAGTTCTCTTTCGCGGTCTGGGTGGGGCGCATGGGGTCGATATCCGACCCATGGCCGACCGCATCACCCATCACCGCATCAGCTGGCGCCGCCGTCTGGCGACCGAGGCCGAGGCCCTGCCACAGGCCAGCTTTGACGGCGGCACCCTGCGTCTGCCGCAATCGCTGGCGGTGTTTCCGACGCCACAGGCCAATGCGGCGCTGTATCTGTGGCTGACGGCGGCGGCGGCGCATGGGGTGCTGCCGGCGCCGCTGGACGACCCGCTGGCGCGCGATCTGGCGCATCTGGCGGCGGCGCGGGCAATGCTGAACGCGACGCTGGCCGATGCGCCGGGGCTGGCGGGGCTTTATGCCGATCTGTCCGCCGTGGTGCTGGCGCAGCGTCCGCAGCCCGCGCTGCCCCCGACCGAGGCCGCGCTCGAGGCCGTCATCCGCCACCTGCTGCGCGACCCCGCGCCGCTGGACGATGTCGCCCGTGCCCTGCTGACGGCGCTGGACGACCCCGCCAGCCAGACCGCGCCGCGCGGTTACCGCCCGATGCGCCCGGTGGTGCTGTGGCCCGATCTGGGGGCGGCGGCGCTGTCGGATGCCGACACCGTCGAAACCCGCGACACCGACGGCACCCCCGAGGAAAGCCACAGCGAAAAGACTATGCGCGCCCGCCGCCGCAAGGCCGATCTGGCCGAACGCCGCGACAGCCTGATCTTCCATAAATTCGAGGCGATCCTGCAATGGGCCGAATTCCTGAACCTGAACCGCCGTGTCGATGATGACGATCAGGATGATGCGAAAAAGGCCGCCGACGATCAGGACGAACTGGGTCTGGGCCAGATCAGCAAGGCCCCGGCGACGCGGCTGAAGCTGCATCTGGACCTTGCCCCCGAGGATGCCGACCGCGAAAAGCTGGGGGGCAGGCTGACCTATCCCGAATGGGACGCGCGGCGCGGGGTTTACCTGCCCGATCATGTGCGGGTGCTGGTCAACCCCGCCGAACCCGCAGAACCCGGCCATGACGGTCTGGCCGACCCCGCCGCACAGCGCCGCATCCGCGCCGTGCGCCGCCAGTTCGAGGCCCTTCGCCCCGGTCGCGTCATCACCACCGGCCATCGCGATGGCGACGATCTGGATGTGGAACTGGCGGTGCGTTCGGCCACCGAGATCCGCGCCAGCGGGCAGGGCAGCGACCGCATCTGGCGTCAGTCGCGGCCCGTGGCGCGCGATCTGGCGGTCTCGATCCTGCTGGATATTTCGCGCTCGACCGAAAGCGCGGTGACCGGGCGCGCGGTGATCGACATCGAACGCGAGGCCCTTGCCGCGCTGGCCTGGGGGCTGGATGCCTGCGGCGACAGTTTCGCGATCAACGCGTTTTCCTCTCTGAAACGCGACCGGGTATTTGTGACCGAATGCAAGCGCTTTGACGAAGCCATGACCCGCGATATCGAACATCGCATCGCCGGTCTGCGGCCCTGTTTTTATACCCGTCTGGGGGCGGGCATCCGCCATGCCAGCGCCGGTCTGGCCAGCCAGTCGCGCAAGCGTCGGCTGCTGCTGGTCATCACAGATGGCAAGCCCAATGACCTTGACCATTACGAAGGCCGCCACGGGATCGAGGACAGCGCCCGCGCCGTGCGCGAGGCCCGCCGCGCCGGTCATGCCGTTTTCGGCATTACCGTCGATCACGATGGCAAGGCATGGTTTCCACGCATCTTCGGGCAGGGGGGCTTTGCGCTGATCCCGCATCCCGACCGCCTGACCGCGGCCCTGCCCGAAATCTATCGCCAGCTGGTCGGCGCATGACCGGGGCGACGGACCCGGATGCCGGCCCCGGCCCCGGCAATGGCGCCGGCCCGGAAAGCGGCCCGACTGCGCGCGGCGCCAAGGGCGGGCTGTTGACGGAACTGCCCGGCGAATTGGTGCTGTGGGTGCTGATCATCAGCGAACTGGCAGTATTCGGCGCCGGGTTGCTGGTCTTTCTGGTGCTGCGCCTGCTGGACCCGGCGCTGTTCGCCCAATCGCAGGACCATCTGCACCGCGCCGCCGCCGGGCTGAACACCGTGGTGCTGGTCAGTTCCGGCTTTTGTGCGGCGCGGGCGCTGCATGTGGTCGGGCAGGCGATGCGCTGCCGGGCATGGCTGGCGGCGGCCATCGCGCTTGGCGGGGTGTTTCTGGCCTTGAAAGCGGTCGAATATGCCGATGCCATCGGTCAGGGGATCGGCATCGACAGCAACCGGTTTTTCACCTTTTACTTCCTGCTGACCGGCTTTCACGCCGCGCATGTTCTTGCGGGGATGCTGATCCTGGCGCTGGTGGCGATCCGCCCCAGCCGCAACGGCGTGCAGGCGGGCGCGCAATTCTGGCACATGGTCGATCTGGTCTGGGTGCTGCTGTTTCCCGTCATCTATTTGCTGAGGTAAGCCATGGACCGCATCACCCGCGCCTGGATGTTCCTGATCGCGCTGTCGCTGGCTTCGACACTGGTGGCACTGTTGCTGCCAAGCCTGCGCGGCTGGCCGGTTCAGGCGGCGGGGCTGTTGATCCTGTCCATCGCGCTGGCCAAGGCGGTGTTGATTCTGGACGATTATCTGGAACTGCGCAGCGCACCACGCTGGCGCCGGGGCTTTCACGCCGCCCTGACCGGGTTCGCGGTGATGGCCGCAGGGCTGTTTCTGGCCGGTTAAGGCAAGCGCCGACAGCCCGTTAAACCGCGACCTCTGGTCTTCAGGATAAGGCGCCGTTTCGAAAAGAAAAATGGCGGAGAGGGTGGGATTCGAACCCACGGAACCCGTGAAGGCTCAACGGTTTTCGAGACCGCCCCGTTCGACCACTCCGGCACCTCTCCGCGCTTGGTGTGGTGGAGGCGGGATTTAGAGGCAGTTGCCGCCAAGCGCAAGGGGGCAGGCGGCAAAAAACGACGGGAATGTGAAAAATTCCGGTGGCTTGCTGTCAGGCCCGTCCGGGCGATGATAGGGCTGTCGCAAGCGCCGCATTGTCGCGGCGACAGATCAGGGGGCGCGCCATGCACGAACAGGACCAGATCACGGAACAGGTTGTGCTGGCCGGGCCGCTGGCGCATCCGCTTATGCTGGCGGCGCTGGGGCTGACCGGGCAGGCGCTGGCCCTGACCGGGGTGCTGACGCCATCGCCGCGGGCGGGGCTGGTGCGTGACGGCTGGCCGATGTGGCAGCCCGGTTCGCAGCCGCTGACGGCGGTTCGGGTGGGGGTGAATGCGGCGCTGCGGCTGTATGCGCAGGTGTTCGGCCTGCATCCGCAGAATTGTGACGGGGTGCAGGTGCTGGGTCTGGCCGCGCAGGCGCCGCAACCCGGCCCCGGCGTCTGGCCGGCCGAACAGGCCGCCCGCATTGCCCGGATCGTCACCACCACCGAATCGCATCGCCCGCCGGACCAGATTGCGGCACGGCTGGCCATGATCGGGATCTGGGCCGGGTCCTGCCTGCGGGCGGCGGCACAGCAGGCCCCGGCGCCCGATCTGCTGGGGGCGCCCGACCCGGCGCGGGTTCGGGTCACGGCCCGCCGCCAGCCCTATGCGCGGTTTTTCGCGGTGCAGGAACTGGACCTGCGCCATCGCCGCCATGATGGCGGCACCAGCGCGCCGGTGTCGCGCGCGGTGTTTGCGATGGGCGATGCGGTGGTGGTGCTGCCCTATGACCCGCTGCGTGACCGGGTGCTGCTGATCGACCAGTTGCGGGCCGCGCCGCTGGCCATGGGCGATCCGCAGCCGTGGTTGCTGGAAACCATCGCCGGGCGCATCGACGCGGGCGAGACCCCCGAGGCCGCCGCCCGGCGCGAGGCCGCCGAGGAAACCGGCCTGACCCTTGGCCGCCTGATCCCCGGCCCGACGCATTACCCCAGCCCCGCCGCCGTGGGCGAACGCATCTTTTTGTTCATCGCCCGCGCCGACCTGCCCGATGGGGTGGCGGGCATTCACGGGCTGGAAACCGAGGCCGAGGATATTCGCGGTCATCTGATCGCGCGCAGCGATCTGGACCGGCTGGTCGACCGGGGCGACATTCGCAACGGGCCGCTGCTGATTCTGGCCTATTGGCTGCGGGCCGGGCTGGCGCAGCTGCGCGCGCAATTGTGACGCGGTTGTGCAGGGCGGCCCGGCCCCCGGCGGGCTTGTGGCGGCAATTTGCGCCATGTTAGGTCTGGGGCAAACAGGCCGGCCGGACCGGCAGAACCGTTAACCGAAAGGCCCCGATATGCGCGTTTGCCCTGACCTTGCCTCTGCCATCGGTCATACCCCGCTGATCCGGCTGCGCCGCGCCTCCGAGGAGACCGGCTGCGAGATCTGGGGCAAGGCCGAATTCATGAATCCCGGCCAGTCGGTCAAGGACCGCGCGGCGCTGTTCATCATCCGCGATGCCATCGCGCGCGGCGATCTGAAACCCGGCGGCACCATTGTCGAGGGCACCGCCGGCAATACCGGTATCGGGCTGTCGCTGGTGGGGGCCTCGATGGGGTTTCGCAGCGTGATCGTGATTCCCGAAACCCAAAGTCAGGAAAAAAAGGACATGCTGCGGCTGGCCGGGGCCACGCTGGTCGAGGTTCCCGCCGCACCTTACAAAAACCCCAATAATTACGTCCGCTATTCCGGGCGGCTGGCCGAAAAGCTGGCGGCCAGCGAACCCAATGGTGCGATCTGGGCCAATCAGTTCGACAATATCGCCAACCGTCAGGCGCATCTGGAAACCACAGGACCTGAGGTCTGGGACCAGCTTCAGGGCCGGGTCGACGGCTTTACCTGCGCGGTCGGTTCGGGCGGGACGCTGGCGGGGGTGGCGATGGCGCTGCAACCCAAGGGCGTGCAGATCGGTCTGGCCGACCCCGAGGGCGCGGCGCTGTTCAGCTATTACACGCAAGGGGTGTTCGAAAGCCCCGGCTCGTCCATCACCGAAGGCATCGGGCAGGGGCGTATCACCGCCAATCTGGACGGGTTCACCCCCGACATGGCCTGGCGCATCCCGGATGCCGAGGCGCTGCCGCTGCTGTTCGACCTTGCGCGGGACGAGGGGCTGGTGCTTGGCGGATCGTCCGCGATCAACATTGCCGGGGCGATGCGCATGGCCCGCCAGATGGGACCGGGCAAAACCATCGTCACCGTGCTGTGCGACCCCGGCAACCGTTACCAGACCAAGCTGTGGAACCCCGCCTTCCTGCGCGGCAAGGGCCTGCCGGTGCCGCAATGGCTTGAGGCCGGTGCCGCCGATCTGCCCACCGTGTTCGAGGACTGATTTCCCGTGATCCGCATGTTTTCCGCCGTGCCCGCGGCCCGTTTCATGATTGCCGTTCTGGCGATGGTCCTGTCGCTTGCGCTGTCGGTGCCCGCCATGGCGCAGGACGACCCACAGGTCGATTACGCCCGCTGGGAAAAGCTGGCCGGGCAGGTGGAAACCGTGCTCGAGGGTGGGTCCGCCCCCGATGGCCGGCTGGAAACCATGCGCGCCGATGTGGTCAAATGGCGCGACAAGTTCCAGTCCGCCAAGGGCACCAACGCCCCCCGGATCGCCACGCTGAACGACCAGATCAAGGCTTTGGGACCGGCCCCGAAAGAGGGCGAAGCCGAGGCCGAGGACATCGCCGCCCGCCGCAAAGAGCTGAACGAGCAACTGTCCAAGGCGCAGGCCCCCCGGCTGGCCGCGGTCGAGGCCTTCAGCCGCGCCGATGCCATCGTTCAGCAGATCGACAAACAATTGCGCGACCGGCAGGCCATGGCGCTGATGCGGCTGTCGCCCTCGCCGCTGAACCCGGTCAACTGGCCCTCGGCCTGGCAGGCGGCGCGTGACATCGGCAAGGGGCTGGTCGATGAACAGACCCAGCGCGCCGGGCGCAAGGGCTGGGATGATGCGCTGAAATCCAACGGGCCGGCGATTGGCGGGCTGTTGCTGGGGGCGCTTTTGCTGCTGACGGTGGGGCGGCGCTGGGTCGACACCCTGCCGGGGCGGCTGTCCAAGCGGGCCTCGGACAGTTCGCGCGCGGCAGTCGATTTTCTGGTGTCGCTGATCCAGATCGTGCTGCCGATGGCGGGGGTGGTGCTGGGGGTGATCGCGCTGTCGCTGACCGGGCTGTTCGGGCAATGGGGCGAGCCGCTGTTATTCGCGCTGCCGGTGGCGGCGGTCACAATCTTTCTGGGGCGCTGGCTGATCTCGCGCGTGTTTCCGCGCCATGACGATGGCGACCTGCCGCTGCCGCTGCCGACACCGCGCCGGATCGAGGCGCGTTACCACGCCTTCATCCTGACGCTGCTGCTGGCGCTGTATGACTTTCTGACCAATTCCATTCTGCCGGTGGCCGGGCTGCGGCTGGTGCCGGAAGACGACCTGATCCCCTATCGCGTGGCCGATATGGCCAGCGCGGTGATCTTTTTCCCGCTGATCTGTGTGGCCGCGCTGGTGCTGTTCCGTCTGGGTCAGATCCTGCGCCGCACCTCGCGCCATGTCGATTCCGAAAGCGTCAGCTATCGTGTGCGGCTGGTGTCTTTCGTGGGTGGCTTTGCGGTTTTGTCGGCGCTGGTGGCGCCGGTGCTGGCGGCCATCGGCTATGTCAGCGCCGCCAATGCCATTTTGTGGCCGGTGATCATGTCGCTGGGGCTGATCGGTATTCTGATCGTATTGCAGGATTTCATCGCTGATCTGTATGTCATGCTGCGTCGTGGCAAGGAAGGCGCGCGCGAGGCGCTGGCACCGGTGCTGATCGGCTTTGCGCTGGTGCTGCTGTCGCTGCCGGTCTTTGCGCTGATCTGGGGCGCGCGCCCGGCCGATATTCAGGAATTCTGGGCCCAGTTCCAGCAGGGCGTGGTGCTTGGCGGTATCCGGCTGTCGCCGGGTAAGGTGCTGACCTTTATTATCGTGTTCTTCCTTGGCCTGACCGTGACCCGGCTGGTGCAGGGGGCGTTTCGCAGCTCGATCCTGCCCAAGACGCGGCTGGATGACGGCGCACAGAATGCGGCGATTTCGGGTCTGGGTTATCTGGGCATGTTTCTGGCCGCGATGCTGGCCATTACCAGCGCCGGGATCGACCTGTCATCGCTGGCCATCGTTGCCGGGGCGCTGTCGGTCGGGATCGGTTTCGGGATGCAGAATATCGTCTCGAACTTCGTGTCCGGGATCATTTTGCTGATCGAACGCCCGGTGACGGTCGGTGACTGGATCGACGCCGGTGGCCGGCAGGGAATTGTCAAACGCATCGCTGTGCGGTCAACCCGCATCCAGACCTTTGACAAGACCGAGGTGATCGTCCCCAATTCGGACCTGATCACGCAGGCGGTGACCAACTGGACCCGCGGCAGCCTGACCGGGCGCATCATCGTTCAGGTCAGCGTGGCCTATGGCAGCGACACCCGGCAGGTGGCCGATATTCTGATGCGCGTGGCCGAGGATCAGCCCACGGTGCTGATCAACCCGGCGCCGACGGTGCTGTTTACCGGCTTTGGTGCCGACGGGCTGGATTTCGAGGTGCGCTGTATCGTCTCGGACATCAATGGCGGGCTGGGGGTGCAGTCGGAAATACGCCACCAGATCTATGCCCAGTTGAACGACGCGGGGATCGAAATTCCCTTTGCACAGCGCGACCTGCGCCTGCGCAACCCCGAGGTGCTGACCGAGGCGCTGCGCAATGCCGGGTTGCTGCCCAAAGCCGTGGAAGAGCGCGAGGCACAGAAAGCCCCGGACGCGACCGCCGCAGGTCAGCCGTCGCCGCATCAGCGCCAGCCCGTGCGCGGGTCCGGCAACCCGGCAGATAATGCCAGCGAAAGCGACCTGCCTGATGCGCCCGATGCCGGTGGTGATGGCGGCGACGGGCGTTAAGCGCCCCGACCGGGCAGGCCATGACAGATGGAAAGGGACAGGCCGCACAGCCTGTCCCTTTTTTCCATGGCGGGGGCGTGACGGCGGCATCGGCCAAGTGCCATGGCTGTCAAACATCCGGGGGGTAAAACGGCACAGCGGGCGGGTTTGGGCCTGCCCGTTTGTGGTCATTCCCTGTGGGCCACCGGTTCAGCCCGACAGGCCGTCATCGGGCAGCCCCTCGCGCGATAACAGCACCGCCACCGGACGCAGCCAGTGGATCTGGGAACACACGATCATCAGCGCCACCATGATCGGCACCGCCAGAAACATCCCCGGAATGCCCCAGACCGCGCCCCAGAAGGCCAGCGACAGGATGATGCCAAAGCTGGACAGCCGCAGCGTCTGACCCAGCAGCATCGGGTCCAGCACATTGCCGATGACGAACTGCACCAGCACACAACCAGCCCCCACCAGCAGCGTCACCGTCAGATCGCCCGACTGCACGAAAACCAGCAGCACCGCGATCAGCGTGGCAATGATCGAGCCGACCGAGGGAATGAAGTTCAGAATAAAGGTCAGCATCGCGATCGGCCCGGCAAGGTCCAGCCCGGCACTGGTGAAAATCGCCCAGACCAGCCCGGCGGTCACCGCGCTGACCGCGGTTTTGACCACCAGATAACGGTTCACCCGGCGCATGATGCTGGCCGTGATGCGGCGCACATGCAGGGCGCTGTCATGATCGCCGGTCAGGCTTTCGACCTTGGCCGGGAAATAGGCGCGTTCGGCAAACATGAAGCCCACGAACAGCACGATCAGAATCGCCCCCGACATCAGGTTCGAGGCCTGACCCGCCAGCGACCTGATCCAGCCGGTCAGGTTGACATTGGCCATTGCGGCCTCGATGGCGGCGCGGGCGTCGGGCGACAGCCATTTCAGCAGGCCGGGCAGGGCGCGCTGGATCTGTTCGGCATAGCCGATCGAGGTATAGACAATCTGGTTGACCTGACTGACCACGGTCGCCGCCCCCCACAGCACACCGCCGGTGATCAGCACCAGCGCCGCCACGGTGGCCAGCCAGTTGGGCACCCGCTGGCGCGCAATCGCACCGATGGCATCCGAGGTCAGCGAAAAGATGATAATGGCGATGGCCAGCGCGATCAGCATGAAACGGGCCTGCACCAGCAAAAACAGAAGCAGCGCGAAAGCGATGATCCCCAGAAAACCGGTCTGCAACCGCTCGCGCAAAACTGAATCACCTGTCACGCGTGTCTGTCCCCCGATGGAAAGGCGTCCCCTGGCCGACTATCGCCCGCGCGGGGCCGCGAATGCAAGGGCGGGCTGGCCGGGCAGGGGCGGTGCAGGGGGGCTGTGGCCGGTCCGCCCTGTGGGACGCGCTGCGCATTGCCCGCCATGCCGGGTCGCTGACGCGATCACGATGCCGCGTCAGCGCAGGCGTCACAGATCCGTGTCGCCGCTGCCCGTATCGCCGGTGTCAGCAACGCCGTTGCCGGAATGACCGCTGTCGCCCAGATCCGCCCCCGTATCCGTGCCGTCCTCGGGATCGGGTTGTTCGCCCTGATCCGCGATGCGGGCGACGGACACGACCTCTTCGCCCTCGGCGGTGTTAAAGACCCGAACCCCGCCGGCGCTGCGTGAACGGAAGCTGATGCCCGCGACCGGCACCCGGATCGACTGGCCGGTGCTGGTGGCCAGCATGATCTGGTCATCGCCGGCAACCGGGAAGCTGGCCACCAAACTGCCGCCGCGCATGGCCTTGTCCATCGCGGTGACACCCTGACCGCCGCGTCCGCGCACCGGGTAATCATGGGACGAGCTGATCTTGCCCGCGCCTTTTGCGGTGATGGTCAGGATCAGATCCTCGGCCGCCGACATCTGGGCATAGCGTTCGGGGGTGATGGCGGCATCTGCCACGGCTTCGTCATCCTCGTCCGCCTCGGCGCCGTCATCCAGCGCCCCGGCCACGGCGCGGCGCATCTTCAGATAGGCGGCGCGTTCGGCGGGGTCGGCCTCGAAATGGCGGATCACCGACAGCGACACCACCGCATCACCGTCATGCAGGCGGATGCCACGCACCCCCGCTGCCGTGCGGCCCTTGAACAGGCGCACATCTGTGGTCGGGAAGCGAATGGCGCGACCGCGCGCGGTCACCAGCATGATGTCATCGGCAGCGGAACAGATGCGCACGTCGATCAGCTTGACATCGCCCTCCAGCCGCATGGCGATCTTGCCGTTGCGCATGACATTGGTGAAATCGGACAGCGCGTTCTTGCGCACCGTCCCTTCCGAGGTTGCAAAGACGATCTGGTAATTTTCCCATTCCGCCTCGGGGGCGTCGACGGGCATCAGCGCGGCAATGCTGGTGCCGGCGGCGATGGGCAGCAGGTTGACCAGCGCCTTGCCCCGCGCATTGCGCCCGCCAAGCGGCAGACGCCAGCATTTCAGCCGGTAAACCATGCCGTCGGTGGTAAAGAACAACAGTTCTGTATGGGTATTGGCGACGAACAGGGTGGTGACGACGTCATCCTCTTTCGTGGCCATGCCGCCCACGCCCTTGCCGCCGCGGCGTTGGGCGCGGAAATCGGTCAGCGGCGTGCGCTTGATATACCCGCCCGAGGTGATGGTGACGACCATATCCTCGCGTTCGATCAGGTCTTCGTCGTCCAGATCGCCGGCCCAGTCGCTGATCTCGGTCCGGCGGGGGACGGCGAACAGGTCTTTGACCTCAAGCAGTTCGTCGCTGATGATCGCCATGATCCGCTCGCGCGAGGCGAGGATGGCCAGATAGTCGCGGATCTTTTCCGCCAGTTCCTGCAATTCGTCGGTGACTTCCTGAACGCCGATCTGGGTCAGGCGTTGCAGGCGCAGGTCCAGAATGGCGCGGGCCTGAACCTCGGACAGGTTATAGGTGCCGTCGTCATTGACCGGGTGCAGCGGGTCGTCGATCAGGCGCAGATATTCGACGATCTCGTGGGCGGGCCAGCGCCGCGTCATCAGCTTTTCGCGCGCCTCGGCGGCGTCACGGCTGGCGCGGATGGTGGCCACGACCTCGTCGACATTGCTGACGGCCACGGCCAGACCGCACAGGATATGGCTGCGTTCGCGCGCCTTGCGCAGTTCGAACGCGGTGCGGCGGGCGACGACCTCTTCGCGGAAGGCAATGAAATGGGTCAGGAAATCGCGCAGGGCCAGTTGCTCGGGGCGGCCACCGTTCAGCGCCAGCATATTGGCCCCAAAGCTGGTCTGCATCTGGGTAAAGCGGAACAGCTGGTTCAGCACAACCTCGGGGGTGGCGTCGCGTTTCAGCTCGATCACCACGCGCACGCCGATGCGGTCGGATTCGTCCTGCACATGGGCGATGCCCTCGATGCGCTTTTCCTTGGCCAGTTCCGCGATCTTTTCGATCAGCGTGGCCTTGTTCACCTGATAGGGGATCTCGTCCAGAATGATGGCAAAGCGGTCCTTGCGGATCTCCTCGACGCGGGTTTTGGCGCGCACCACGATGCTGCCGCGCCCTTCCAGATAGGCCTTGCGCGCCCCGGACCGGCCAAGGATCAGCCCGCCGGTCGGGAAATCGGGACCGGGGATCATCTCCAGCAGGCGCTCGGTCGGCAGGTCAGGCTCGCGGATCAGGGCCAGCGTGGCGTCGACGACCTCGCCCAGGTTATGCGGCGGAATATTGGTCGCCATGCCGACGGCGATGCCGCCCGCGCCATTGACCAGCATGTTGGGAAACCGCGCCGGCAGCACCGTCGGTTCGCGGTCCTTGCCGTCGTAATTGTCCTGAAAATCGACGGTGTCCTTGTCGATATCGGCCAGCAGCCAGTTCGCCGCCCTGGCCATGCGCACCTCGGTATAGCGCATGGCGGCGGGGCTGTCGCCATCCATCGAGCCGAAATTGCCCTGACCGTCCAGCAGCGGCAGCGACATGGAAAAGTCCTGCGCCATCCGCACCAGGGCGTCATAGATCGCGGCATCGCCATGGGGGTGATATTTCCCCATCACATCGCCCACCGGACGCGCCGATTTGCGGTAAGGCTTGTCAAAGCTGTTGCCGGCCTCGTGCATGGCATACAGGATGCGGCGGTGCACCGGCTTCAGCCCGTCGCGCAGGTCAGGAATGGCGCGGCTGACAATGACCGACATCGCATAATCCAGATACGATGATTTCATCTCCTCCGAGATGGAGATCAGCGGGCCGTCATGGGCCATGACCGGGCGCGCCTCGGCGCCGGTTTCTTCGCTGTCCGGCAGGTCGTTTTCAGGGGTATCAGCCACGGGTTTGCCTCAATATCTTGTTGCCACCGGGTATAGCTTCCCCCGCCCTTGGGCGCAATCGCCGCTTGCGCCCTCAGTCGCGGCGCAGCGCCGCCAGCAGCCAGACCGCCACCAGCCCCGAAGAGGCCAGCGCATTCCACCCCGCCATGGAAACGCCAAACAGGCTGAAGGCGACCTCGTCGCAGCGCACCATTGGCGCCGACTGGATGCGGGTCATCAGGTCTTGCACCGACATGCCGCCAATATTGGTCGCGCCGGTGCAATCGGCCGGACCGGCCCACCAGTGCTGTTCAACCCCGGTGTGGTAAAAGGCCAGCCCCATGGCCACCGCCGCAGCCCCGGCCCCCAGCACCGCCATCCGCCGCGCGGGCAGGCCCAGAAACCACGTTGCCGCCGCAATCAGCGCCGCCGCCAGATGCGGCCAGCGTTGCAGGATGCACAGATCGCAGGGCGCATAGCCCGCCGCCTGAAACATCAGCGCCGCCAGCAGCAGCACGGCCGAGCCAGCCCCGGCAAGGGCGATCAGCGAACGCGGGGACAGATCATGGATCGGCATCAGATATACCTCACGGCAATGAACCCGGCCAGCAGACCGGCGACAAGCAGGGTGAACAACAACCCCAGCCGGCGCTCGATAAAATCGCGGATCGGCGGGCCAAAGCGCCATAACAGCCAGGCCACGACAAAGAACCGCAGCGCCCGCGCCACGACCGACACGGTGATGAACAGCGGCAGCGACAGATGCACCGCCCCCGAGAAGATGGTGATCACCTTATAGGGAAACGGCGTCACCCCGGCGATCAGCACCGCCCATCCGCCCCATTGCGCAAAGCGATCCGAGATCTGCGCGAAAGCGCTTTCCTTGCCATAAAAGCTGAGGATGGCGTGACCCCAGCTGTCCATCAGCACCGCCCCGATCCAATAGCCGAACAGACCGCCAATGACCGACCCTGCCGTTGCCACCAGCGCGATACGCGCCCATGCCGGGCGCATTGCCAGCACCATCGGGATCAACAGCACATCGGGCGGGATCGGAAAGAACGAGCTTTCGATAAAGGCCACCGCAAACAGCGCCCACATGGCGTGGCGATGCCCCGCCAGACCCATCGTCCAGTCGTAAAGACGCCGTAACATGCTGTTTCCCCTTGCGGCCCGGTTCCGCTTGCACTCTGGCGCCCGGCATCGCAAGGCTGGACGGAACCGTCAAGGCGCGAATACGTTACCGGACACGCCGGTGGGATTGGCGGCGCAAGCACGGGTCGCGCTTGGCGACAGAGAAAATCGGGGGAAAACGCATATGCAATGGCGCGGACGGCGGGGCAGCCGCAATATCGAGGACCGGCGGGGCATTACCACCGCAGGTGCGGGCGGCATGGGGCTGGTGGGGGTGCTGGCGGTGCTGGCCTTTGGCTATTTCTTCGGCATCGACATCACGCCGATCATGCGCGGGCTGGACCAGCAACCGGCGCAAAGCGGCCAGACCCGCGCCCTGACCGACGAGGAACGCCAATATGGCGAATTCGTCTCAGTGGTGCTGGCCGACACAGAAGAGGTCTGGCACGCCGTTCTGCCCGATCAGGCCGGGCGGGACTATGCCGAACCGCGTCTGGTGCTGTTTTCGGGGGCGGTGCAATCGGCCTGCGGCGGGGCCTCGGCGGCGATGGGGCCGTTTTATTGCCCCGGCGATCAGAAGGTCTATCTGGATACCGATTTCTTCAAGGTGATGGCGCAGCGGATGAATGCCGGGGGCGATTTCGCCGCCGCCTATGTCATCGCGCATGAGGTCGGTCACCACGTCCAGAACCTGTTGGGCATTCTGCCGCAGGTCAACAAGATGCGCAGCGCCGCCAGCAGCCGCGACAGCAACGCCCTGTCCGTTCTGACCGAACTTCAGGCCGATTGCTTTGCCGGGATCTGGGCGCGTCAGACCGGTGACCGTTTCGGCAGCATCGAACCGGGCGATCTGGACGAGGCCATCAATGCCGCCCGCGCCGTGGGCGATGATGTGATCCAGCAAAAGGCCGGGCGCGCGCCGATGCCCGACAGCTTTACCCATGGCAGCGCCGCCGACCGTCAGGCATGGTTCCGCCGCGGCTTCCAGTCGGGTCATATTGACCAGTGCAACACCTTCCGCGAGGCCGGGCTGTAAACGCCGCGCCGGATGCGACCGATGCGCGCAGCCTGTGGCGCGTCGGTCCGGTCCGGCCCTCAGCGTGACAGGCGCAGGCCCTGATTGCGTTCGACCCTGGCCCAGTCGGGCCACATCCCGGCCTTTTCCAGCGCCAACAGGGCCAGCCCCGCCAGAATGATAGCAAAGACCAGCTTGACCATGCGCGGCGAAGGCGGGTTACGCACCCAGCGCGCCGCACGCACCAGCCAGTTGAGGTTGTTCATCCGGCGTTCCTTTTGCTAATCAGCGGCAACCTAACAGTAACGAGGCGAGCTTGCCCCAATCCCGTGATTCCCGCGTTCTGCCCTATTCGGCCCGACAGATGTATGATCTGGTGGCCGATGTGGAAAGCTATCCCCGCTTTTTGCCGTGGAACAGCGCCGCCCGCATCCGCACGCGCCAGACCCGCCCCGATGGCGCCGAGGTGATCGAGGCCGATCTGGTCATCAGCTTCAAGGTCTTCCGAGAGCGTTTCGGCAGCCGCGTCACATTGTGGCCGCAGGATCTGCGCATCGACACCGAATATCTGGACGGGCCGTTCGAATACCTCAAAAGCGGCTGGCAATTCACCGATCTGGGAACGCCCGCGGCACCCGCCTGCCGGGTCGATTTCTTTGTCGATTTCGAATTCCGCAACGCCTTGCTGCGCAAGGTGATCGGCGTGGTCTTTGCCGAGGCGATGGGCCGCATCGTGCGCGCCTTCGAGGCCCGCGCGCACCAGCTTTACGGCCCCGGCGGCGCCATTCCGGCCCGCGACGCCTGACGCCCCCGCCACCGGTTCAGGCTTGCGGCGCATCGACCGCATGACGGTGCAGCAGCGCCAGTGGCACAATGTCTTGCGCGGCCTCGTGGGTGGCGGCCAGAACCACCTTTGGCGCCGCATATTCCTGCGCGGCCTGCAAAAAGCGGCTGGCACACAGGCACCAGCGATCGCCCGGTTTCAGGCCGGGAAAGCCCCATTCGGGACGCGGCGTGCTAAGGTCGTTGCCCAGATATTTCGACAGCGCCAGAAATTCGGCTGTGACGATGACACAGACCGTGTGACTGCCGCGATCATCGGGACCGGTATCGCAGCACCCATTGCGATAAAACCCGCTCAGCGGGTCCAGCGAACAAGGCTGCAACGGGCCGCCAAGCACATTCACCGATGCGCGTCTTTCAGATGTCATCACCTTTTCCTTTCGCGCCTGCGCGCACCATCCCGCAACCATTTGATCCGGGGACAGATCTGTTCGCGGAAAACCCGTGTCGTGACGGCCACATCCGGCCATGTATTCCGCACCACACGGTATCAGCTGAACCGGGCCGCCAGTGCCTTCAGCCGCCCGGCCATGCCACCTGCCGCCTGATCCCTGGCCCCGGAGTGCGCTTTGTCCATCGCATCACCGCGCCCCTGATCCTGCGCCCCCGCGCCGGCGGGGGGTGGCGCAGGTTGCGCCGCTTGCCCGCCGTTGCCATCCGGTCCCGACCGGGGGGCGGCCCCGGTTTCAGCCGCGCCGCGCCCTGCGGTGCCGCTGTTACGGGCCGGTGCGGTGCGGGCCGCGACCGCGTTTGCAAAGCCGGCCCAGTCGCCCGCCGCCAGTCGCGCCGCCCCATCCGTCACCCCGCGCAGCAGATCGTCCAGCCAATCGGCATCGGATTTGGCGAAATCCGACAGGACATAGCCCGACACCCGGTTCTTGTCGCCGGGATGGCCGACCCCCAGCCGGACGCGGTGATAAGCCGCGCCAATATGCTGATGGATTGACCGCAAGCCATTATGCCCGGCATGACCGCCCCCGGTCTTGACCCGCATTTTGCCCGGCGCAAGGTCCAGTTCGTCATGCAGCACGACCACATCGTCCGGCGTCAGCCGCAGGTATCGCATCGCCTCGCCCACCGATTGCCCCGACAGGTTCATGAAGGTCTGCGGTTTCAGCAGCGCGACACGTTGCGACCCCAGCCGCCCCTCGGCCATCAGGGCACTGAAGCGGGGCTTCCACGGGCCGATCGCGTGATCGGCGGCGATACGATCAAGGGCCATAAAGCCGATATTGTGGCGGTTCTTTTCATATTTTCCACCGGGATTACCAAGTCCGACGATCAGCTTCATAACCTGCTCCTTCTTTACATCAGGTTAACGGCGGCGCAGATTTTTTTCCATCACTTGCGGATCAGGGCAGGCGTTACTAAGACTCTGTCAACTTTTCGCTGTTAGGACAGGGGGGCACAACGCCCCGATGGGCCCGAATCGCGAAGGACACAAGTTGCAGGCAGGAAGCGCAGAATGACCAATCCGGCAGAATTTTATATGAACACGCTTGTTCCCATGGTGGTCGAACAGACCTCGCGCGGGGAACGGGCCTATGATATTTTTTCGCGCCTGCTGAAGGAACGCATTATCTTCTTGTCGGGTCCGGTTCATGACGGCATGGCGACGCTGATCTGCGCGCAATTGCTGTTTCTTGAGGCGGAAAACCCCAACAAGGAAATCAGCATGTATATCAACAGCCCCGGCGGCGTGGTGACCGCGGGCCTGTCGATCTATGACACGATGCAATACATCCGCCCGCGTATCTCGACACTTGTCGTGGGGCAGGCGGCGTCAATGGGGTCGCTGTTGCTGGCGGCGGGCGAAAAGGGGATGCGCTATTCACTGCCCAACAGCCGGGTGATGGTGCACCAGCCCTCGGGCGGTTTTCAGGGCCAGGCCACCGACATCATGATTCACGCGCGCGAGACCGAAAAGCTCAAGCGGCGCCTGAACGAGATTTACGTCAAACATACCGGTCGCACCCTGCCCGAGGTCGAGGAGGCGCTGGAACGCGATCGCTTCATGTCCCCCGAAGAAGCCATGGACTGGGGCCTGATCGACGAGATCCTGTCATCGCGCGGCAAGGCCGAGGCGGAAAAGAAATAAACGGACCGTATTGTGACAGCGCCGCCGCCCCTTTAAACTGGGCGGGTCCGGCGCATGGCGCGGAACGGAACTGGGCCGGTGGGGCGCGCAGCGACGCGACGATCCGGCAAGCGAGGTAAATAGATGGCGGAAAAAAGCGGTGGCGACAGCAAGAACACGCTGTATTGCAGCTTTTGCGGCAAAAGCCAGCATGAGGTCCGCAAACTGATCGCGGGTCCGACGGTGTTCATCTGCGATGAATGCGTCGAATTGTGCATGGACATTATCCGCGAGGAAACCAAGTCCAGCGGCATCCGTTCGGGCGAAGGTGTGCCCACCCCGCGCGAGATCAGCCAGTTTCTGGATGATTACGTGATCGGGCAGGAACATGCCAAACGGGTGCTGTCGGTTGCG
Organism: Paracoccus jiaweipingae; assembly: GCF_044335505.1. Classification (NCBI taxonomy): domain Bacteria; kingdom Pseudomonadati; phylum Pseudomonadota; class Alphaproteobacteria; order Rhodobacterales; family Paracoccaceae; genus Paracoccus; species Paracoccus jiaweipingae. The sequence continues at coordinate 111,650 of NZ_JBISBS010000003.1, forward strand.
GTGCATAACCACTATAAGCGCCTGAATAACAGTTCGAAAAACGATATCGAACTGGCCAAGTCCAACATTCTGCTGATCGGCCCGACCGGGTCCGGCAAGACGCTGCTGGCACAGACGCTGGCGCGGATTCTGGATGTGCCCTTTACCATGGCCGATGCGACCACGCTGACCGAGGCCGGCTATGTCGGTGAGGATGTCGAGAACATTATCCTCAAGCTGTTGCAGGCCAGCGAATATAATGTCGAACGGGTGCAGCGCGGCATCGTCTATATTGACGAGGTCGATAAGATCACCCGCAAGTCTGACAATCCCAGCATTACCCGCGACGTCTCGGGCGAGGGGGTGCAGCAGGCGCTGCTGAAAATCATGGAAGGCACGGTTGCCTCGGTGCCACCGCAGGGCGGGCGCAAGCATCCGCAGCAGGAATTCCTGCAAGTCGACACGACCAATATCCTGTTTGTCTGTGGCGGTGCCTTTGCCGGGCTGGACCGGATTATCGCACAGCGCAACAAAGGCTCGGCCATGGGGTTCGGGGCCGATGTCAAGGATAATGACGATCGCGGCGTGGGCGAGCTGTTCAAACAGCTTGAGCCTGAGGATCTGCTGAAATTCGGTCTGATCCCCGAATTCGTCGGTCGCCTGCCGGTCATTGCCACGCTGACCGATCTGGATGAGGACGCGCTGATCACCATCCTAACCAAGCCTAAAAACGCGCTGGTCAAGCAATATCAGCGTCTGTTCGAGCTTGAGGACGTGAAGCTGACCTTTACCGAGGACGCGCTGAAAGCCATCGCCCGGCGGGCCATCAAGCGCAAAACCGGGGCGCGGGGCCTGCGGTCGATCATGGAAGACATCCTGCTGGATACCATGTTCGAGCTGCCTGGTATGGACAGCGTCGAAGAAGTGGTCGTCAACGAAGAGGCGGTCGATATGACCGCCGCCAAGCCGCTGATCATCCACGCCAAGACCGGCGCCAAGGAAAGCGCGTCGGCAGGCTGACCATGCATTTCCCGGCAGCGTTCACGCGCTGCCGGATCATCCGCGATGCTGGACCTTTCCATCCGGTTGGGGCATATCGCGGACAGCTAGCACTCGGAGGGCGTTGCCATGTTTCTCGTTGACCGTATCCTGACCTGGTGGAACAGCCAGACGCTGAACACGCAGGTCTGGACCTGGCTTTATGGCACCAGGGTCGGTGAGGACGCGCAGGGCAATATCTTTTACCAGAACAAAGACGCCACACGTCGCTGGGTGATCTATAACGGCGAGGCCGAGGCCAGCCGCGTGTCGCCAGACTGGCATGGCTGGCTGCACCACACGTTCGATCAGCCCCCCAGCAAGGAACCGCTGGCGCATCAGCCGTGGGAACAGCCGCATCACGAAAACCTGACCGGCAGCACCGCCGCCTATCGTCCCGAAGGCTCGCTGTATTTCGCTGAACCCAAAGCCCGCAAGGATTACGAAGCCTGGCAGCCGGAGTAAGCGGGTGTCGATGCCCGGACATCGTGCCGAGCTGATCACCGGCGGGCTGGTTCTGCTGGTGGCGGGCGGGTTTCTGGCATGGGCGCTTGGCGGGCCATCGGCCCTTGGCGGCGCGCGTTATCAGTTGCACGCGCGTTTTCCCGATGTGGACGGGATCGAACGCGGCACCGATATCCGCATCTCGGGCGTGCGCGTAGGCCGGGTGGCGGATGTGGTGCTGGACCCGGCGCAGAATTATCTGGCCGACGTGGTGCTGGACCTGCCGGCGGAGATTGTGCTGGCCTCGGACAGTGCCGCCATCATCGAAAGCGACGGCCTGCTTGGCGGCGCCTATATCGCGCTGCAACCGGGCGGCGCCCCCGACGATCTGAGGCCCGGTGACGAGATCGAGGATGTGCAGGGCGCGGTCAGCCTGATTTCGCTGATGATGAAATTTGTCGATTCCAAATCCGCCGGTGACGAATCATGAAAACCCTGTTCGCCAGTTGCCTGACGCTGACCCTTCTGCTTGTCCCGGCCCTTGGCCAGTCCGGGCTGACTGCGCGCGGGCAGGGGGCGATACTGCGCGGGCTGGACAAAGTGTCGGGTCAGACCACCGATCTGGCGCTGGCGGTCGGGGATACGGTCGATTACGGCCGGCTGCGGGTGCATCTGGCCGAATGCCGCTTTCCTGCCGACGACCCCAGCAGCGACGCCTTTGCGGAACTGACCATTGATGACCGCGCCGCGAACAAGACCGTGTTTTCGGGTTGGATGATCGCGTCATCCCCGGCCCTGTCGGCGCTGGATGATGCGCGTTATGACATCTGGGTAATGTCGTGCAGCAACGATTCCGCATCCGGTACTTCTGCTGCAAACCCCGCTGGCGACAGCGTCAGCGAATAGGCCAGCCGCGCGCGATAGGCATCGCGGCTGATCTGTTGCCCGCCAAGGCTGGCCAGATGCGGGGTCAGAAACTGGGTGTCGCACAGGGCGAACCCCCGCGCGCGCAGATGCTGCGACAGCCACAGCAGCGCCAGTTTCGAGGCATCGCTGCGGCGCGAAAACATGCTTTCGCCAAAGAAGGCGCCCCCTAGCGTGACCCCGAACAACCCGCCCGCCAGCGCGCCATCACGCCAGATTTCCAGCGAATGCGTATATCCGGCTGCGTGTAACTGGCGATACAGATCGGCCAGCGGCGCGTTGATCCAGGTCTCGGGGCGGTCGGCACAGCCCGCCAGCACCGCGTCAAAATCGCGGTTGATGCTGGCCGACCAGCCGCCCCGCCGCAGACTGCGCCGTAGCGAGCGCGAGGCATGGACACCCCCCACCGGCAACACCCCGCGCAGCGGCGGGTCATACCATGACAGGTCCGGGTCATCGGCGGAATCGGCCATCGGGAACACCCCGGCGGCATAGCCCGCCAGCATCTGCCGCGCCGTCAGCATGGGCAGACCGGGACGAAAAAGCCCGCCGTGCAGGCGGGCCGTTTCAGATCATTTTGCGGCATTCTGCGCGGCCAGCCAGCGTTCCAGCCAGTGGATCGAATAATTGCCGCTCAGGATATCGGGTTCCTCAAGCAGGGCGCGGAACAGCGGGATCGTGGTGTCGACGCCATCGACGATGATCTCGCCAAGGGCGCGGCGCAGGCGGGACAGGGCCTCGTCGCGGTCGCGGCCATGTACGATCAGCTTGCCGATCAGGCTGTCGTAATAGGGCGGGATCATATAGCCGTCATAAATGGCGCTGTCGATGCGCACCCCAAGACCGCCCGGTGCGTGATACTGGCTGATGCGGCCGGGGCAGGGGGTGAAGGCGGGAACTTTTTCGGCATTGATCCGCACCTCGATGGCGTGACCGCGAATCGACAGCTTGTCCTGATCGAATTCCATCGGCAGGCCAGCGGCAACGCGGATCTGCTGGCGCACCAGATCGACGCCATAGATCGCCTCGGTCACCGGGTGTTCGACCTGAAGGCGGGTGTTCATCTCGATGAAATAGAACTCGCCATCCTCGAACAGAAATTCGATCGTGCCCGCCCCGGAATAGCCGATCCGGGCCACCGCGTCGGAACAGATCTTGCCGATCCGGGCGCGCTGTTCCTCGGTGATGCAGGGGCCGGGGGCCTCTTCCAGCACTTTCTGGTGGCGGCGTTGCAGCGAACAGTCGCGTTCCCCCAGATGAACCGCGCGGCCCTGCCCATCCCCAAAGACCTGAATTTCAATATGACGCGGGCGGGTCAGGTATTTCTCGATATAGACATCGGGGTTGCCAAAGGCGGCCTTGGCCTCGGCGCGGGCGGTGCGGAAGGCAACCTCCAGCGCGGCCTCGTCCTGCGCAACCTTCATGCCGCGCCCGCCCCCGCCGGCAGTGGCCTTGATGATCACCGGATAGCCGATCGCAAGCGCGACGCGTTTGGCGGTGTCGATATCGTCCACCCCGCCATCGCTGCCCGGCACGCAGGGCACGCCAAGCGCCTTCATCGTGTCCTTGGCGGTGATCTTGTCGCCCATGATGCGGATATGTTCCGCCGAGGGGCCGATAAAGGTGATGCCGTGATCTTCCAGCATCTGCGCGAAACCGGCATTTTCGGACAAGAAGCCATAGCCGGGATGGATTGCCTGCGCGCCGGTGATCTCGCAGGCCGAGATCAGCGCCGGCATCGACAGATAGCTGTCGGTCGAGGGCGCAGGCCCGATGCAGACCGATTCATCGGCCATGCGCACATGCATCGCGTCGGCATCGGCGGTGGAATGCACCGCGACGCTGGCAATGCCCATTTCACGGCAGGCGCGGATCACCCGCAGCGCGATTTCGCCGCGATTGGCGATCAGGATCTTGTCGAACATCTGTGCCTCACTCGACCACCATCAGGGGGGCGCCGAATTCGACCGGGCTGCCATCCTCGACCAGGATGCGGCGGACGGTCCCGGCACGCGGGGCGGGGATGTGGTTCATGGTTTTCATCGCCTCGACGATCAGCAGCGTGTCGCCCTCGGCCACCTGCTGACCGACCTGCACAAAGGCCGCGGCACCGGGTTCCGGCGCCAGATAGGCCGTGCCGACCATGGGCGAGGTCACCGCACCGGGCAGGCTGGCGGGGTCTTCGGGGGTGGCGACGGCGGGGGCGGCAGGCGCAGCCGGTGCCGGGGCCGCGGCAGGGGCGGCCAGCGCCGGGGCGGCGGCCTGAACCATGACATGCTTGCCCTGCTTGGACAGGCTGACGGTCAGACGGTCGTTTTCGTCATATTCACGCTTGACCGACAATTCGGTCAGGTCATTGCGATTCAGCAGCTCGGCCAGCGCCTGAATGAAGGCGACATCGCCCTCGTGGGTCTGGTTGGTGGTCTTGGTGTCGTCGGTCATGCCGTCCTCTGCCATGTAAGGTGCCGCGTTCTGATCGCGCGGCGGATTGCGCCGGTTATAGCGTTAACGCTGCGGCAAGAAAAGCAAGGATGCGCCCCCTGGCCCCGTCCGCGCGGGGGAAGGCGCTGTCCTTAGCCCGGCTTGCGCGCGGCTTTTTCATCCAGACCCGACCGCCCCTCGCGACGGGTCAGTTCCGCCGCGACATCGGCCAGCGACAGGTCGCGCGCGGCCAGCATGACGGCAAGGTGATAGATCACATCCGCCCCCTCGGCCACCAGCCGGTCTCGGTCGCCGCGCACGGCCTCGATCACGGCCTCGATGGCTTCTTCACCGAATTTCTCGGCGCATTTCTCGGGGCCTTTGGCCAGCAGTTGCGCGGTCCAGCTGGTGCCGGTGCCGGCGGTTTTGCGGGCCGCGATGGTGGCGTCCAGACGGTCGAAAGCGGTGCTCATCTGTGCCTCACGGGGATGCCGGCGGCGGCCATGTGGTCCTTGACCTGACCGATGGTGAACGTGCCGAAATGAAAGACCGAGGCCGCCAGAACCGCGCTGGCATGGCCGTCGCGCACGCCTTCGACGAAATGGTCCAGCGTGCCCACCCCGCCCGAGGCGATGACCGGAATGTCGACCGCATCCGCGATGGTGCGGGTCAGATCAAGGTTAAAGCCCGCCTTGGTGCCGTCGCGGTCCATGCTGGTCAGCAGGATCTCGCCCGCGCCTTTGGCCGCGACCGTGCGGGCGAATTCGACCGCGTCGATGCCGGTGGGTTTGCGCCCGCCATGGGTAAAGATCTGCCATTGCCCCGGCGCCACGGTCTTGGCGTCGATGGCGCAGACGATGCACTGGCTGCCGAACCGGTCAGCGGCCCCGGCCAGCACATCGGGGTTGGCAACCGCTGCGGAATTGAACGACACCTTGTCGGCCCCGGCCAGCAGCAGGTCGCGCACATCGTGGTGGCTGCGCACGCCGCCGCCCACGGTCAGCGGGATGAAACACTGTTCCGCCGTGCGCGTCACCAGATCATACATGGTGCCACGGTTTTCATGGGTGGCGTGAATATCCAGAAAGCAGATCTCGTCCGCGCCGGCGGCGTCATAGGCGCGCGCGGCCTCGACCGGGTCGCCGGCGTCGATCAGGTCGACGAAATTGACGCCCTTGACGACGCGCCCGTCGGCCACGTCGAGACAGGGAATGATACGGGTTTTCAGCATGTCGGTCCTGTGCGGGGGCGCTTAGCCCTGAAGCTGTTCTTCGGCCTTGTCGGCAATCGCCTCGGCGCGGGCGGCCAGTTCGGCCAGCGCGTCCTGAAGGTCGGCGGGAATGACCGGCACCTGACGCTCCGGCGGGTTGGATTTCATCCGCGCCAGCGCGCGTTCGGCGGATGCGGCGCGGTCCTCCATCGCCGAGGCGCGGTCGGCCAGCATCAGCCCGGCCAGCAGCAGCAGGCGGGGTTCGGGCATCCGGCCGACCTGTTCCAGAATCGCCTGTGCCTCGGTGTCCAGCATGGTGGCGGCCCGGCGCAGCAGCTCTTCTTCGCCGGGCTGGCAGGACAGCGAATAATCGCGGTTGCCAATGCGGAAATCGACGTCGGGCATGGCTTAGTCCTTCTGGCTGTCGGCGGCGGTGTCGGGCGACACCGGTTCGGGCAGGGCGGGGTCGGTTTCAGGCAGCGGGCCGGTTTCAGGCAGCGAGCGGGGGGCCGCGACCGGGTCGGGGCGCTGGCGGCGCGACAGCAGATCCTCGAGCGCGGCCAGAACATCGCCCATTTGCGCAACCTCGGCGGCGCGGGCGGCGCGCAGGGCCTCGGCCTCGGCCTCCAGCGCGCTGCGCAGGGCGTCCAGCTTGTCATCGCCGGTCATCGCCTGCATCAGCGCGCGATTCGCGGCCATCAGATCCTCGTTCGCGGCGGCCAGACGGGCGGCCTCGCGCGTGGCCTGCGACAGCCGCGAGTCAACCTGTGCCAGCGCCCCGGCACCGGGTTTGGCCGCCGTCGCTTGCAGGGTCGCGTCCGAAAACCCCGGCAAGGTGGCCACGGCGGCCTCCAGCCGCTGGCGCAGATGGGCGTTTTCCGCCCGCAGCGCGGCGGTTTCATCGCCATCCGTATCCGCGGCGGGCATGGCGGGGCTGCCGCCCTGACGCGCCGCCATGTCGAGGGAATAGTCGATCCGGTCCAGCGCCGCGATCAGCCGCTGTTCGAAACTGGCAAGTTCGCTCATCCGTGTATCCATCCTTTTGCGCCCCTGTTTTGGCAAATGCCCGCCCCGAAAACAAGAACGGGCGGGACAAGCCCCGCCCGTTCCGTGTGTTTTTACCGCCCTGCGGGTCAGTCAAGCACCCGGCGTTCGCTGATCAGGCCCTTGACGATGGCATAGCACGCCCCCAGCAGCACGATGGTAAAGGGCAGCCCGGTCGAGACCGCCATGGCCTGCAACGCGGTCAGACCGCCCCCCAGCATCAGCGCCACGGCCAGCAGACCCTCGAAGCTGCACCAGAAGATGCGCTGGGGCACCGGCGCGTGCATCTTGCCCCCGGCCGAGATGGTGTCGATCACCAGCGACCCGGAATCGGACGAGGTGACAAAGAACACGATCACCAGAACAATGCCGATAAAGCTGGAGATCTGATGCAGCGGCAATTGTTCCAGCATCACGAACAGCTTCAGTTCCAGCGCCGCATCGGCAACACCGGTAAAGCCGCCCAGATATTGCGAAATCGCCGTGCCCCCCAGCGCCGTCATCCACAGAACCGAGATGAGAGCCGGGATCAGCAGCACCGCGATCAGGAACTGACGCACCGTGCGACCGCGCGAGACGCGGGCAATGAACATGCCGACGAACGGCGACCAGCTGATCCACCATGCCCAGTAAAACGCCGTCCAGCCCTGACGGAAATTGTCGTCACTGCGCCCGAACGGGTTCGACAGCGGCAGCAGATCCTGCGCATAGGCCCCCAGATTGGCGAAAAATCCGGTCACGATCTGCCATGTCGGACCGACCAGCATCACAAAGACCAGCAGCATGAAGGCCAGCACCATATTGGCCTCGGACAACAGCTTGACGCCTTTTTCCACCCCCAGAATGACCGACATCGTGGCCACGCCGGTGATCGCCAGAATCAGCAGGATCTTGGTCATGTTGGTGGCCGGAATCCCGAACAGAAAGTTCAGACCGGCGGTCGCCTGTTCGGCCCCGAACCCCAGCGAGGTCGCCAGACCGAAAATGGTCGCAAATACCGCCAGAATGTCGATGATATGGCCGACCCAGCCCCAGACGGCCTCGCCAAAGATGGGATAGAAAACCGACCGCATCGTCAGCGGCAAGCCCTTGTTATAGCTGAACAAGGCCAGCGCCAGCGCCACCACGGCATAAATCGCCCAAGGGTGCAGGCCCCAGTGAAAGATGGTCGCCGCCATCCCCAGACGCCGCGCGGCCAGCGGGTCGCCCGCCGCCCCCTCAAGCGGGGCCCAGTCGGTGCGCAGCCCGTCCTCGATGTCGATGCCCCCCAGCGCGCTTGAGAAATGGCTCATCGGTTCGGACACGCCATAAAACATCAGCCCGATGCCCATACCGGCGGCAAACAGCATCGCGAACCAGCCAAACAGGGTGAAATCGGGCGTTGCCTCGGGACCACCCAGACGCACGCTGCCAAGCGGGCTGATGATCAGGCCGATGCACAGCAGCACGAAAATATTGCCGGCCATCAGGAAGAACCAGTCCAGATTGCCGGTCAGAAAACCGCGCAGGCTGGTAAAGAAATTTTCAACCCCGCTGGGTTGGGCCACGCCATCAAGGGGCGGGTTGGCGGTGACGATTTGCAGGATCAGCGTGCCAAGCGTGAACACCACGATGGCGATGGCCGAGATGAAAAACACCGCTTTGTGGATATCGAATTCCAGCGTGATCGCGTGGCTGACATTGTCCTGCCCGATCTCGTAATCGGTGTCGATGACAGCGGTCGCGCCTTCTGGTTCGGGGATGGTCTCGGTCTCGGCATCCGGCACGTTTTCCGGGTGTCCGTCCAGAATGGGTTCCTCGTATCGCGGGTCGCCGGGGTGACCGGGACCGTGGATCGGGTCAGTCATTTAAATGCCTCGTTTTCGTCAATGATGGCGCTAAACTCTCACAAAAGCGTCAGAATGACCACCGCTGCGCCGAAAATCGGGTTTGGCAAGGCGGCGCGGGCTTTCTATAACCCGGCCAGCACAGGAAAGGATCGCCCCATGCGCAAGGCCTCTGTCAGCCGCAACACCTCGGAAACCCGCATCTCGGTCGAGATCGACCTCGACGGCACCGGGCGCTATGACAACAGCACCGGGGTCGGGTTTTTCGACCACATGCTGGACCAGTTGTCACGGCATTCGCTGATCGACATGACCATCCGCGCCGAGGGCGACCTGCATATCGACGACCACCACACGGTCGAGGATACCGGTATCGCGCTGGGGCAGGCCCTGCGCGAGGCGCTGGGGGACAAGCGCGGCATCCGCCGTTACGGTGCCTGCCTGCTGCCAATGGATGACACGCTGGTGCGCGCGGCGCTGGACCTGTCGGCGCGGCCGTTTCTGGTCTGGGGGCTGGACCTGCCGACGCAAAAGATCGGCAGCTTCGACACCGAACTGGTGCGCGAATTCTTTCAGGCCCTGTCCACCCATGGCGGCATCACCCTGCATCTGGACCGCATCCACGGCATCAACAGCCACCACATTGCCGAGGCCGGGTTCAAGGCCGTTGCCCGCGCCCTGCGCGAGGCGGTCGAACCCGACCCGCGCATGACCGACAGCCTGCCCTCGACCAAGGGGGCGCTGTGATGCGGGTGGTTCTGGTCGATTACGATTCGGGCAACCTGCATTCGGCGGAAAAGGCCTTTGCGCGGATGGGGCGCGATCTGGACGCGACGGTGGTTGTGACCTCGGACCCCGATCAGCTGCGCCGTGCCGACCGCATCGTGCTGCCCGGCGATGGCGCCTTCCCGGCCTGCCGCGCCGCGCTGGAGGGCGTTCCCGGCATGGTCGATGCCCTGCGCCAGCGGGTGCTGAATGATGGCGTGCCCTTCATGGGCATCTGCGTGGGAATGCAGATGCTGGCCACGCGCGGGCTGGAATATCGCGACACCGCCGGTCTGGACTGGATCGGCGGCACGATCGAGGCCATCCGACCGGCGGACCCGGCGCTGAAAGTGCCGCATATGGGCTGGAACGATCTGGTCATCGACCGCCCGCATCCGGTGCTGGCGGGCATCACCACGGGCGATCACGCCTATTTCGTGCATGGCTGGCAGTTTCATCCTGACAACCCGGCCCATCTGCTGGCCCATGTCGATTACGGCGGCGCGGTGACGGCGATTGTCGGGCGCGACAATATCATCGGCACCCAGTTCCACCCCGAGAAATCCTCGGATCTGGGGCTGCGGCTGATCGCCAATTTTCTGGCCTGGCGGCCCTGAGGCTGACAGCAGGCGCGGCGCAGGCAAAAGGCGGCCCGCATGGGGCCGCCCACTGTGTCGTGACGATGGGTAAGCGGCGCGGCGCTTACTGAACCTTGACCCAGCTTTGGCTTTTGCAGATCAGGCCACCGGCGACACAGCCCGACAGGCTCATGTTTTTGCCGCTGATCTGGGCCTTGCCGTTATAGATCTTGCCATTGGCCGGGCGCAGCACCTTGCCCTTGTAGGTGCCGCCACCTTGCGGGGCCATGCCGATGACGATCTGTTTGCCGACATTGGGCGATTTGTATTCTTCCTTGCCCTTGAAAGTGCGGGTGATGGTGCCGCAAAACCCGGCCCCGCAAGGCGCGATCTGGACATGGGCAAAAGACCCTTCGTCAGGCTGGGTCTGCCAGACCCCCTCGATCGGGTCGGCCATGGCGGCCCCCGCGCAAAGGGCCAGTGCCGTGGTGATGGCGGTCAGTTTCATGTGCTTTTCCTCCCCGGAATAGATGTGTTCATCCTGCGGCCCGCGCGCCGGACCTGTAAAGCATGACGTGGGGTCGCTGTTCATGGCTTTCCCACCGCGCTGGCCTGTGTCACATAGCGCAGAGCATTTTCAAGGGGGCCTGCACCATGATCCTTTATCCCGCCATCGACCTGAAAGACGGCAATTGCGTGCGCCTGCTGCGCGGCGAGATGGAGGCCGCGACCGTTTTCGGCACCGACCCCGCCGCGCAGGCCCGCGCCTTTCAGGATGCCGGGGCTAAATGGCTGCATCTGGTCGACCTGAACGGCGCCTTTGCCGGCCAGCCCGTCAATGCCGATGCGGTCGAGGCGATACTGTCAGCCACCGACATCCCGGCCCAGCTTGGCGGGGGCATCCGCGACATGGCCACCATCGAACGCTGGCTGGACAAGGGGCTGGCGCGGGTGATCCTTGGCACGGTTGCGGTGGAAAACCCCGATCTGGTGCGTCAGGCGGCACGCGCCTTTCCCGGCCAGATCGCGGTCGGCGTCGATGCCCGCAAAGGCCGTGTCGCCACCCGCGGTTGGGCCGAGGAAACCGAAATCATGGTCACCGATCTGGCCCGCAGCTTTCAGGATGCCGGGGTCGCGGCGATCATCTATACCGATATCGACCGCGACGGCGCCATGCAGGGCCCGAACATCCCCGCGACCGAGGCGCTGGCCCGCGCGGTGGATATTCCGGTCATCGCCTCGGGCGGTGTGTCCTCAATGGCCGACCTGATGGCGCTGCGCGAGACCGGCGTGATTTCAGGCGCGATTTCCGGGCGGGCGCTGTATGACGGGGCACTTGACCTTGGCGCAGCGCTGGCGGCGCTGGCCTGAGAGGGCAGGCCCACCCTGATGCCGCAAAGGTGGCAAGGTGCGGGTCACGGGTATTTGGACAACGAAGAAGCGGGCAGGCGGGCGCTGACCCATATCGGCACAGGCCCATGCCTCGCTTCTGTCTGAAATACCTTCGGGGGTGAATGGCCCGTCAGGGCCAGAGGGGGCGCGAGCGCCCCCTTGCCGCGACTATTCCGCCGCCTCGACCGGACCCAGCGTGTGGGCGACGGGGCGATAGCCGCTTTGGTCGGGCAGGGCCTCCATATCGCCGGAGCGGGTGTCGGGCTTCATGCGGAAACCGCGCTGCAACTGGTCGAAGGGCGCCACCGGATAATCGCCCGAGAAACAGGCATCGCAATATTGCGGGCAGCTGGCATTGCGGCCCCCGGCTTCGCCTGCGGCGCGATACAGACCGTCCAGCGTCACGAAGGCCAGCGAATCGACGCCGATCCAGTCGCGCATTTGTTCGGTGCTCATCTGCGCGGCCAGCAGCTTGTCGCGGTCGGGGGTGTCGACGCCGTAAAAGCACGGCCATGCGGTCGGTGGCGAGGCGATGCGGAAATGCACCTCGGCGGCGCCGGCATCCAGGATCATGTCCTTGATCTTGCGGCTGGTGGTGCCGCGCACCACCGAATCGTCGACCAGCACCACCCGTTTGCCTTTGATCAGCGCGCGGTTGACATTCAGCTTCAGCCGCACGCCCATATTGCGGATCTGTTCGGTCGGCTCGATGAAGGTGCGGCCCATATACTGGTTGCGGATAATGCCCATGCCATAGGGGATGCCGCTTTCATGGGCATAGCCGATGGCCGCCGGGGTGCCGCTGTCGGGGACGGGACAGACCAGATCGGCCTCGACCGGGGCTTCGCGGGCCAGTTCGACGCCGATCTGGCGCCGGGTTTCATAGACCGAGCGCCCGCCGATAATGGAATCGGGGCGGCTGAAATAGACATGCTCGAAAATGCAGAACCGGCCTTTGGACGGCCCGAACGGGCGCGAGCTTTCGACATGGCCCTTGGCGATCACCACCATTTCGCCCGGCTCGATCTCGCGCAGGAATTCGGCGCCGATAATGTCCAGCGCGCAGGTTTCCGAGGCCAGAACATAGCCATCCTCGCCAATGCGGCCCAGAACCAGCGGGCGCACCCCCAGCGGGTCGCGCACCCCGATCAGCTTGGTCCGGGTCATGGCGATGACGCTGAAGGCGCCCTCGATCCGGCGCAGCGCGTCTTTCATGCGTTCGGGGATCGAGCGCTGGATCGACCGCGCCATCAGGTGAATGATGCATTCGCTGTCGGACGAGGACTGGAAGATGCTGCCGCGCTCGATCAGTTCGCGCCGCAGCGCCGCCGCGTTGGTGATATTGCCGTTATGCGCGATGGCACAGCCGCCCATGCTGAATTCACCAAAAAAAGGCTGCACATCGCGGATTGCGGTGGCAGCCTTGGTTCCGGCGGTGGAATAGCGGACATGACCGATGGCCAGTGGTCCGGGCAATGTCTGCATCACGTCGGACTTGGTGAAGTTATCGCGCACATAGCCAAAGCGATGCGCGCTGTTAAAGCCGTGATCACTGTCATGGGCGATGATGCCGCCGGCTTCCTGACCGCGATGTTGCAGCGCGTGCAGGCCAAGGGCGACGAAATTTGCGGCATCGCTGACGCCGATGGCACCAAAGACGCCGCATTCCTCGTGCAGGCGGTCATGATCGAACGGATCGGCGATAAAGGGCTGGGTCATCGTCCGGGCCTTGGCTTGTCTGTGGCTGGGTCGCGTCCCGTCTACGCCGCCCGCGCCTGAAAGTCACGCCCCGAGGCGGCGATCGGGGCGAAAATCTGTCATCTGCCTGTCATGTGCGGGCGGGCCGCGCCAGCGTTCAGTTGGCGCTGGCGGGGGCCGTGCCGGCGGGGGCGGTCTGGGGCAGGGCGCAGCCGCGCACCAGTTGTTCGTAACGCTGCACCACCCAGCCCGGCGCGTCCTGCGGGATCTGCTGATCCATCTGGCCGCGCATCCGCTGGAACACCTGCGCCGAGCGCGAATTTTCCACCTGCGCCACGCCGTCGCCGGCAATCACACGGTCATAGACGATAAAGGCCACCGCCACCAAAAGGATGCCGCGCGCCACGCCGAACAAAAGCCCCATCCCCTGGTCGATCCCGCCAAGGGCCGAACGCTGGACGACGCCAGAAAACAGCGGCGTGATGATGGAAAACAGCACCAGCGCGATGGCAAACACCACCGCAAAGGCGGCAATCGTGGCCAGTTCGCAACTGTCATTCAGGAATTTGTCCAGAAACGGCACCTGCGCCACCATCGGGCGCACCGTCGGGGCAAAGATGAAGGCCAGCACCGCCGCCCCGATCCAGCCCAGAATCGACAGCGATTCGCGCACGAAACCGCGTGACCAGGCCAGAATGGCCGACAGGATGATAACGGCCGCAACAATGCCGTCGATAATGGTGAAACCGTCCATGAACCCGTTCCTAACCCCTGTTTCGCGCCGTTTTTCAGACTGTGGCTGATCACCCGGCGCCGAATGTCTCGCCCACGAAACGCGTCAGGTCGCCCATCCGGTCCAGCCGCATTCCATCCCCGCCCTCGACCTTTTGCGCCTCGGGCATGATTGCCCGTGAGAAACCAAGTTTCCGGGCTTCTTTCAACCTGTTTTCGGCCTGTGCCACCGGGCGCAGCGCCGCCGACAGCGAGATTTCACCAAAAAGCACCGCCTCGGGGGGCAGGGCGGTGTCCTCGCGCGCGGACAGAAGGGCACCTGCAATGGCCAGATCCGCCGCCGGTTCCAGCACCCGCATCCCGCCGGCGACGTTCAGGAACACGTCCAGCCCGGTAAACGGGATGCCGCAGCGGCTTTCCAGCACCGCAAGGATGGTGCTGACACGGCCCGAATCCAGCCCCACCACCGTGCGGCGCGGGCTGGCCAGGGTTGAGGGCGCGACCAGTGCCTGCACCTCGGTCAGCACGGGGCGGGTGCCTTCGATGCCGGCGAAAACCGCGCTGCCGGGGGTGGGCTGGCCGCGCTCGGACAGAAACAGCGCCGAGGGGTTGGCGACCTCGGCCAGACCGGCACCGGTCATCTCGAACACGCCGATCTCGTCTGCGGGGCCAAAGCGGTTCTTGACGCTGCGCAGAATGCGGAACTGGTGGCCGCGCTCGCCCTCGAAATACAGCACCGTGTCGACCATGTGTTCGACCACGCGCGGGCCGGCGATCTGGCCCTCTTTGGTGACATGACCGACCAGCACCACGGCAACGCCGCTGCGCTTGGCAAAGGTCACCAGCTCGTGCGCGCTGGCGCGGACCTGTGCCACCGATCCGGGCGCGGCCTCGACCGTGTCGGCCCACAGGGTCTGGATCGAATCGATCACCGCGATGTCGGGGCGCTCGCGGTCCAGCGTGGTCAGGATGTCGCGCAGCGCGGTGGCCGAACCCAGCCGCACCGGCGCATCGGCCAGACCCAGCCGCTGTGCCCGCATACGAACCTGTGCGCTGGCCTCTTCGCCGCTGATATAGATGGCGTTCAGCCCGGCGCGGGCAAAGGCCGCAGCGCCCTGCAACAGCAGTGTGGATTTGCCGATGCCGGGATCGCCGCCAACCAGAATGGCGCTGCCTGCGACCAGACCGCCGCCAAGCACGCGGTCCAGTTCCGACAGGCCCGACAGGGCGCGGGGGGGCGGGGCCTCGGTCGCGTTCAGGCCCGACAGGGCCACCGCCTTGCCCTTGGCCGCCCCCAACCCCTTGCCCGCCGGACCATGCGACAGGGGGGCCTCTTCGACGATGGTGTTCCATGCCCCGCAGGCGTCACAGCGCCCCGCCCATTTGCGGTGGCTGGCGCCGCAGGCGGTGCAGGTAAAGGTGGTAAGGGCTTTGGCCATGAACGGTCCTGTCGCTGCGCCGGGGATTGGGTGCCCACTGATAACAGGCAAATCACATCCCTTCCAGCAATGCGACTTGGCCTTGCGCCGGGGCGCGGTTGCGGTCAGGTTGCGCCCAAGCACAGCCAGCCACCAACCCGAGGCCCGATGTCCAGCCCCGCGCCGTTTTCCCGATACGAATTCCTGATCGCCTGGCGTTACCTGCGCGCCCGCCGTGCCGAAGGCGGCGTCAGCGTGATGACCTGGATCAGCCTGATCGGCATCGCGCTGGGGGTGATGGCCCTGATCGCGACGCTGGCGGTGCGGGCCGGGTTCCGGGCTGAATTCGTTGACACCATCCTTGGCGCCAATGCGCATTCCAGCGTCTATCTGGGACCGCAGGTGATTGCCGATGACGTGGTGGTGCCGGGGCGGATCAGCGATTACGACGCCATGACCGCCCGCATTGCGGCGGTGCCGGGCGTCACCCATGCCGCGCCGGTCATCCGCGGGCAGGTGATGGCCACCAATAACGACGCGTCCAATGTGGCCGAGGTTTACGGCATCACCCGCGACGCGCTGAATGATTTGTCGCGTATCGTGAACCCCGGCACGTCGCAGGGCAATCTGGACGATTTCGACAGCGGCATCGCCATTGGCAGCGGCATCGCCCGCGAATTGGGCGTCACGGTGGGCGACCGGATCAAGCTGATTTCGCCCAACGGCGCCAAGACACCCTTCGGCGTCACCCCGCGCGTCAATGCCTATCAGGTCAGCTTTATCTTCAGCGCCGGGCGCTATGACATTGACCGCACCCGCATCTATATGCCGCTGGCCGAGGCGCAGAGCTATTTCAACCGCGAGGGGGTGGCCGATGAAATTCAGGTGTTCGTCACCGACCCCGAACATGTCGATAACTGGACCCTGCCGCTGATTCAGGCCGCCGCCGAAGGCGCGCAGGTCTGGACCTGGCGCGACAGTTCCGGCTCTTTCCTGGCAGCGCTGGATATGGAGGATGACGTGATGTTCGTCATCCTGTCGGTGCTGGTGCTGATTGCGTCGATGAATATCACCTCGGGGCTGGTGATGCTGGTCAAGAACAAGGGCCGCGATATTGGCATCTTGCGCACCATGGGCCTGACCGAAGGCGCGGTGATGCGGGTGTTTTTCCTGTGCGGGGCCTTTACCGGCGTGATCGGCACGATTGCGGGCGTGGCGCTTGGCGTGCTGTTGGCGGTCAATGTGGACAATATCATGGCGCTTCTGAACGGCGCCACCGGCGGCAATGCCTGGCAGCCCGAGGTGCGCGGCATCTATCGCCTGCCGGCGGAATTGCGGGCATGGGATATTTTCCGCGCTGTCAGCCTGTCGCTGGTGCTGTCCTTTATCGTCACCATCTTTCCGGCACGGCGCGCGGCGCGCATGAACCCGGTCGAGGCGCTGCGTTATGAATGATGTTTTAATCCTCGACTCCATTTCCAAAACCTATGGCCGCAACGGCGCCGCCCCGGTCGAGGTGCTGCGCGACCTGTCGCTGACCGTCAAACGGGCCGAGGTGGTGGCGCTGGTCGCCCCCTCGGGCGCGGGCAAATCGACGCTGCTGCATATTGCCGGGCTGCTGGACACACCTGACCGCGGGCGCGTCGTGGTCGGGGGCAGGGACATGACCGGCCAGCCCGACCGCGCCCGCACGCTGGCGCGGCGTCAGGATCTGGGCTTTGTTTACCAGTTCCACCACCTGCTGCCGGAATTTTCAGCCGCCGAAAACATCATCCTGCCGCAACTGGCCAATGGCGTGGCGCAGGCGCAGGCGCGCGACCGCGCGCGGATGCTGCTGGACCGTGTCGGCCTTGCCGGGCGGGCCGATCACCGCCCCGCCGCGCTGTCGGGGGGCGAACAACAGCGCGTCGCCTTTTGCCGCGCGCTGGCCAATGAACCGGCGCTGCTGCTGGCGGATGAACCGACCGGCAACCTTGACCCGGAGACCTCAGACCGGGTCTTTGCCGTGCTGATGGATCTGGTGCGCGAAACCGGCCTGTCGGCGCTGATCGCGACGCATAACCACGATCTGGCGGCGCGCATGGACCGGGTGGTCAGGTTGGGTTAGCGGACGCGGCCCCGCCTGCGGACTTGCCTGCGGGCGCCGGACGGGCCAGTCTGGCGCAAAGACAAGAGGGACCCCCGACATGCTGAAAGCGATTCCTGCCATCTGCGCCCTGGCGATCCTGTCTATTGCGGCGGCCTGCACCCCCGAGGCGCAGATCACCACCGGCGCTGGCGATTACGCGCAATATTGCGCCACCTGCCATGGCCCTGCCGGCAAGGGCAACGGCCCGGCCAGTCAGGGCCTGACGCCCCGTCCCACCGACCTGACGCTGCTGGCGCGCAAGAATGGCGGCACCTTCCCCCGGCTGCGGGTGATGAGCCGCATCGACGGCTATACCATGGGCAAAAGCGAAAGCCCGATGCCCGCCTTTGGCGACCTGCTTGAGGGCAAGACCGTCATGTATGATGCGGGCGACGGCATCGAAACCCCAACCCCGTGGCGGCTGGTGGCGCTGGCCGAATATGTCGAAAAGATGCAGAAATGAAACAGGCGGCACCCCGGTGCCGCCCTTTTCCATCTGACCTGATGTGACGTTACCTCAAACATCCAGCTCCTCGACGAAGCGCGCGTTTTCGCTGATATACTGGAACCGCAGTTCCGGCTTCTTGCCCATCAGCCGTTCCACCAGATCGGCGGTTTCGCCGCCGGCCTCGTCGTCGATGCCGATGCGGATCAGCTTGCGGCTGGCGGGGTCCATCGTGGTGTCTTTCAGATCCTTGGCGTCCATCTCGCCAAGGCCCTTGAAGCGCTGCACGTCGATCTTGCCCTTGCCCCCCAGACCTTTGGCCAGCAAAGCATCCTTTTCTGCATCATCGGCCACATAGATGCGCCGCGCGCCCTGCGTCAGGCGATACAGCGGCGGGCAGGCCAGATAAAGATGCCCCTTGTCGATCAGCGGGCGCATCTGGGTGAAAAAGAACGTCATCAACAGGCTGGCAATATGGGCGCCGTCAACATCTGCGTCGGTCATGATGATGATCTTGTCGTAACGCAGATCGTCGATATTGAACCTGGTCCCCAGCCCCACGCCAAGCGCCTGGCACAGATCGTTGATCTCCGCGTTCTGACCCATTTTCGAGGATGCAGCCCCCAACACGTTCAAAATCTTGCCTTTCAGCGGCAACAGGGCCTGTGTCTTTCGGTCGCGCGCCTGCTTGGCGCTCCCGCCGGCGCTATCACCCTCGACGATGAACAGCTCGGTCCCGTCGCGATTGGTGGCGCTGCAATCGACCAGCTTGCCGGGCAGGCGCAGCTTTTTGGTCGCGGTCTTGCGCGCGGTTTCCTTTTCCTGACGGCGGCGCAGGCGTTCCTCGGCCCGCAGGACCAGAAAATCCAGAATGGCGCCCGCCGATTTGGTGTCGGCGGCCAGCCAGTTGTCGAAATGGTCGCGCACCGCGCCCTCGACCAGCCGCGCGGCCTCGACCGTGGCAAGGCGGTCCTTGGTCTGGCCGACAAATTCCGGCTCGCGGATGAAACAGGACACCAGCGCGCAGCCGCCGGTCAGCAGGTCGTCGCGGGTAATCTGCGCGGCCTTCTTGTTGTTGACCAGCTCGCCATAGGCGCGCACGCCTTTCAGCATCGCGGACCAGAACCCGGCCTCGTGCGTGCCGCCTTCGGGGGTGGGGACGGTGTTGCAATAGCTTTGCATGAAGCCATCGCGCGACGGCGTCCAGTTGATCGCCCATTCCACCTTGCCGGGGCGGTTAAAGCGTTCCCCGAACTCGACCAGACCGGCGAAGGGGCGGTCGGCATAGGTGCTGGCGCCTTCCAGCGTTTCGGTCAGGTAATCGGCCAGACCGCCGGGGAAATGGAATGTCGCCTCGCGCGGGGTTTCGCCGTCATCCAGCGCGGTTTTCCAGCGGATTTCCACGCCGCTGAACAGATAGGCCTTGGATTTGACCATCTTGATCAGCCGTGCGGGCCGGAAGCGGTGATGGCCGAAGATCTGTTCATCGGCATGGAAAAACACGCTGGTGCCGCGCCGGTTGGGGGCCTGACCGACCTGTTCGACCGGCCCCAGCGGCACGCCCCGGCTGAAACTTTGCCGCCACAATTCGCGGTTGCGGGCGACCTCGACCACCATCGAATCCGACAGCGCGTTCACGACCGAGGCCCCCACGCCATGCAACCCGCCCGAGGTCTGATACGCATCGCCCGAGAATTTCCCCCCCGCGTGCAGGGTGCATAAAATCACCTCCAGCGCCGATTTTCCGGGGAATTTCGGATGCGGGTCGATGGGAATGCCGCGCCCGTTATCGCGGATGGTAACCGACTGGCCGTCATGCAGTTCCACCTCGATCCGGGTGGCGTGACCGGCGACGGCCTCGTCCATGGCGTTGTCCAGGATCTCGGCCACCATGTGATGCAGCGCGCGTTCATCCGTGCCGCCGATATACATGCCGGGCCGCTTGCGCACGGGTTCCAGCCCCTCCAGCACCTCGATCGAGGCGGCGGAATAGTCGCTGGTCTCAGCGGCGGAAAGCAGATCGTCGGACATGGTGTGCTCGTTCTTGTTCTGACAGCCACAGATAGCGGGCCGGGCGGTGGCCCGCAACCGGTGGGTTACAGCGCCCGCCAGCCGATATCGCGGCGGTAAAAGCCCTGCGGCCAGTCGATCGCATCGGCCAGCGCATAGGCCCGCGCCTGCGCGATGGCCAGCGTGTCGCCGCGCGCGGTGGCGGCCAGAACCCGGCCGCCGGTGGCCACGATCTGGCCGTCGCGCAGGGCGGTGCCGGCGTGAAAGACCATGTGGTGGCTGTCCTCGGGCAGCTTGTCCAGACCGTTGATCGCGGTGCCTTTTTCGTAATCGCCCGGATAACCCTGCGCGGCCAGAACCACGGTCAGGGCGTGATCGTCGGCCCATGTCACGGCGGTCTGGTCCAGCCGCCCCTCGGCGCAGGCCTGAATCAGGTCCAGCGCCTGCGCGCCAAGCCGCATCATCAGCACCTGACATTCGGGGTCGCCAAAGCGGACGTTATATTCCACCAGTCGCGCCTGACCGTCCCGGATCATCAGCCCGGCATACAGCACGCCCTGAAAGGGCATCCCGCGCGCCGCCATTTCGGCCATGGTGGGGCGGATGATCCGGTCCATCACCTGATCCTGCAATGCCTGCGTCAGCACCGGCGCCGGGCTGTAGGCCCCCATGCCGCCGGTATTAGGACCGGTATCGCCATCGCCCACGCGCTTGTGGTCCTGCGCGGTGCCGATGGGCAGGCAGGTGTCGCCGTCGCACAGGATGAAAAAGCTGGCCTCTTCGCCCGCCATGAATTCCTCGATCACCAGTTCGGCGCCCGCATCCCCGAAAGCGCCGTCAAAGGCGGCGTCGATGGCGTCGATGGCCTCGGCCTCGGTCATGGCGACGGTGACGCCTTTGCCCGCGGCCAGACCATCGGCCTTGATGACAATGGGCGCCCCCTGCGCGCGGACGTAATCGCGGGCGGGCTGTGCCTGTGTGAACCGTGCCCAGGCGGCGGTGGGTGCCCCGCAGGCATCGCAGATTTCCTTGGTAAAGGCCTTTGACGCCTCAAGCTGTGCCGCGCCCTGCGACGGGCCAAAGGTGCTGATCCCGGCCGCGCGCAGCGTATCGGCCACGCCGGCGGCCAGCGGCGCCTCGGGGCCGATCACCACCAGATCAATGGCGTTTTCGGCGCAAAACCCCGCAACCGCCGCCCCGTCCAGAATATCCAGATCGGCGCAGCGCGCGATTTCCGCGATACCGGCATTGCCCGGCGCGACGATCAGCCGGTCGCATTTCGGGTTTTGCCGGATGGCCCATGCCAGCGCATGTTCGCGCCCGCCGCCGCCAAGGATCAGGATATTCATGGATCGCCCCTTTCGTCTGCCTGCCCCGCGTTCTAGTGTCGCGCGCAAAGAGGAACAAGCACCATGACCC
Organism: Paracoccus jiaweipingae; assembly: GCF_044335505.1. NCBI lineage: Bacteria > Pseudomonadati > Pseudomonadota > Alphaproteobacteria > Rhodobacterales > Paracoccaceae > Paracoccus > Paracoccus jiaweipingae. The sequence goes on from NZ_JBISBS010000003.1 coordinate 133,121, forward strand.
TGTTCGAGGATGACGCCCCCGCGCCGCCGGGCAGCAACGCGCATGAATTCACCGTGTCCGAGATCTCGGGCGCGGTCAAACGCGTGATCGAGGGGGAATTCGCGCGCGTCCGCATCCGTGGCGAGGTCGGGCGCGTGGCACGGCCCGGATCGGGGCATCTGTATTTCGACCTCAAGGATGACCGCGCGGTGCTGGCGGCTGTGTGCTGGAAAGGTCAGGCCGCGCGGCTGGCCCATCGCCCCGAAGAGGGGATGGAGGTGATCGCCACAGGCCGCCTGACCACCTTTCCCGGCCAGTCGAAATACCAGCTGATCGTCGATCAGATCGAACCGGCGGGGCTTGGCGCGCTGATGGCGATGCTGGAAAAGCGCCGCAAGGCGCTGGCCGCCGAGGGGCTGTTCGACGCGGCGCGCAAACGCCCGCTGCCGGTGCTGCCACGGGTGATCGGGGTGGTGACGTCGCCGTCCGGCGCGGTGATCCGCGATATCCTGCACCGGCTGCGCGACCGCTTTCCGACCCGCGTGGTGATCTGGCCCGTTGCGGTTCAGGGCGATGCCTGCGCGCCGCAGGTCAGCGCCGCGATCCGGGGGTTCAACGCCCTGCCGCAGAACGGCCCGGTGCCGCGCCCGGACCTGATCATCGTCGCGCGCGGCGGTGGCAGTATCGAGGATCTGTGGGGCTTTAACGAGGAATCGGTGGTGCGCGCGGCGGCGGACAGCGCCATCCCGCTGATTTCCGCCGTGGGCCACGAAACCGACACCACGCTGATTGACCACGCCGCCGACCGCCGCGCCCCCACGCCGACCGCCGCCGCCGAAATGGCGGTGCCGGTGCGCGCCGAACTGGCGCAGCGTCTGGCCGAGGCCGGTTTGCGCATGGCCCGCGCCAGTCAGCAGCGCATCGACCGCCCGCGCCAGCGGCTGCGCGATCTGGGGCGCGCAATGGGCCGCCCGCAGGCGCTGACCGATGGCGCGCGCCAGCGGCTGGACCTGTTTGGCGACCGGCTGGAACCGGCGCTGCGCGGCTTCATGCGCGCCCGCCGCGACCGGCTGGCGGCGCAATCCATGCCGGCCTCGGCGCTGCGGCGCTTTACCCGCGATTCCCGCAGCCGCTTTCAGGGATGGGCCGCCCGTCTGGCCCCGGCGGTCAGCCGCGCCAATGGGTTGCGGGGTGAACGGCTGGCCGATCGGGCCAAACGGCTGGAAGGGGCGCTGGCGCGGGCGCGCGGCCAAAGCCGCCGCCAGATCGTCGATGACCGTGCCCGGCTGGCGGGGCTTGACGCGCGGCTGGTCCCGGCGCTGACCCGCGCGCTGACCATTCGCCGCGAACGGCTGGACCGGCTGGACCGGTTGCGCCAGACGCTGGGGCATCAGGAAACGCTGAAACGCGGCTTTGCAGTGGTGCGCGACCTTGATGGCGGCGTCATCACCGGGGCCGCAAAAGCCCGCGCCACCCCCCTTTTCGAGGTCCAGTTCAGTGACGGTCGGGTGCTGGCCGCGCCGGTGGACAGCCCTGAAACGGGTGGGGCTGCCAAGGCGGGGCCAGACGCGACCGGGGCGGGCGACCTGCCCCCGCAACCGGCCAAAGCGCCGGCGCGCAAACCGCGCAAACCCCAGCCCAAACCCCGGCAGAAATCGTTGTTCTAGGTCGCCCCCCGCGCGCCCGGTGCGGCGCGCGGGGTGATCGCGGCCTCAATCCTGTTCGGGCCGCAGCACCAGCCAGATCAGCGCGCCGCCGGCCAGGATCAGGAACGGCACCATCGCCAGATTGACCGCGTTCCAGCCAAACTGTGCCGAGCCACCCGAACAGTTCATCAACCCGCCCGAGGCCAGCGAGGCCAGAAACACCCCGCCAAACAACAGCGTGTCGTTCAGGCCCTGCACCTGCGCGCGCTCGGCCGGGCTGTGGGCCGAGGTCAGCATCGCCGTGGCACCGATATAGCCGAAATTCCAGCCCACCCCCAAAAGGATCAGCGCGCCAAAGAAATGGCTGATTTCCACCCCGGACAGCGCCACCGCCCCCGCCAGCGCCAGAATGACCAGCCCCAGTGCCACGATCCGCGTTGCCCCGAAACGGGCGATCAACATGCCGGTGAAAAAGCTGGGAACGAACATCGCCAGCACATGGGCGCTGACAATATCAGCGACATTTTCGGTGCCAAAGCCACAGCCCACCACCGCCAGCGGGGTCGAGGTCATGACCAGATTCATCAGCGCATAAGACACCATTCCGCAGATGATCGCGACGACGATGCGCGGGCGCGACAGGATGTCACGCAGCGGGGTGCGGGGGGCCTCGTGCGCGCTTGGGGCGGGCGGGCGCGGAATATCAAGAAAGGAAAACAGCAGCGGCCCGCACAGGTTCAGCAGCACGATCACGCCGTAACTGGCCAGAAACGGAATGGCCGTTGCCTCGCCGGTAAAGCGCACAATGGCGGGACCGATGATCGCCGCCGCCAGCCCCGCCGCCATGACCCACGAGATCGCCTTGGGGGCAAACCCCTCGGGGGCGGTGTCGGTCACGGCAAAGCGGTAAAAGCCCTGCGCCGCCATATACAGCCCCATCAGCATCGACGCGCCGGAAAACAGCCAGAACGACCCGATCCACATCGCCCACATGCAGGCCCCGGCACCCACCGCGCCCACCAGCGTGGCCAGCGTGAACCCGGCCCGGCGGCCATGGCGCTGCATAAAGCCCGCCAGCCAGCGCGCCGAGACCACATTACCCAGAATGATCATCGAGGCGGGCAGGGTGGCAATGCAGGGATTGGGCGCCAGCGACATGCCAATCAGCCCGGCGCTGATGAACATCACCGACATCTGCGCCCCAAGCAGCGCCTGCGCCCCGGCCAGCACCGCCACATTGCGCCATGCCCGGCGCATATCGGTCGCCGCGACCTGCATCAGCGCGCCCGCAGGGCCGAGGCCGCCTTGGCCAGCGCCGTCACCTGATCCCAGTCACGATCCGCGATCAGGCCCGGCGCGCAGACCCAGCTGCCGCCCACGCATAACACATTGGGCAGGCGCAGGTAATCGGGGGCGGTGCTGGCGCTGATGCCGCCAGTCGGGCAAAATCGCAGATCCGGCAGCGGCCCGCCGATGGCCCCGATCGCGGATGCGCCCCCATAGGCCGCGGCAGGAAAGAATTTCAGCATGTCATAACCCATGGCCGCGGCGTGCATCATCTCGGTGATGGTTACGGCGCCGGGCAACAGCGGCAATGCCGCGTCCTTGCAGGCGGCGGCCAGTTCCTCGGTCAACCCCGGAGAGACGGCAAAGCGCGCCCCGGCTTCTTTCGCGCGATACACATCGTCGCGTTTCAGCACGGTTCCGGCACCGACCACGGCACCCTCGATCCGTGACATTTCGCGGATGGCGGGCAGGGCGGCCTCGGTGCGCAGCGTTACCTCCAGCACGCGCAGCCCGCCCCGGACCAGCGCCTGCCCCAGATCGGCGGCCACACCGGCCTCGGGGACGACGATCACCGGGATCACCGGCGCAAGGGCGCAGATCTCGCGGGTGCGGGCGGATTGGCTGGCTGGCAGCATGGTGAACCTTCCTGTCTGGTCATCTGCCGCGACTGTGCCGCCCCGCAGGGCGCGACGCAAGGGGGGCGGGCGCATCCGCGTGCCCCGGCGTTGCGGCAGACCCCGCCGCGCGGCCCGGCTCAGGGGGCGGTGTCACGCCCCGCTGTTACCTGCGCACAGGGCCGAAACGTGATGCCGCCCGGCCCTTACCCCCCGGCGCGGATGCCGCCGGTCCGGCCCGTGGCGGCGCTGCGGCTGGCACCAAAGCCGCCGCGCGATGCCACCTGCGCCCGCGTCATCGGCGCCTTGCCAAGCGTCGTCGGCGCGCGGTTGAATGTCGTCGGGGCGACCTTGCCTGCGGCATTATTGCTGGAAAAGCGCTGCTGGCCATTGGGCGTGGCATAGCCGCCATCGGCGGTGCGCGACAGCGGCTGGCTGAAGACCCCGCCGCCGCGCGACAGCATCGACCCCATCAGATAGCCCATCATCAGCGGCATGAACACCGACCCCATGCCGCCCCCCGATGCCTGTGCCGCCGGGTCGGCCTGACAATTGCCCTTGCCATGTTCCTGTTCGCACAGCGCCAGCCCGTCATAGCGGGGCGCGGTTTCGGCATGGTTTTTACCGGCCTCGGCAAAATTGTTGCGACAATCCTCTTCGGAAAACCACAACCCGTTTTGTTGTGCCGCCGCGATGCAGGATTGCAGGTCGGGAAATGCCTGCGCGTCGACCCGGTCCTCTTTACAGCCGGCCAGCGCCAGCGTGGCCGTTCCCGCCAGCACCAGCGCGACATGGCGCGAGCGTTTGCGGCGGGCGGGCGTTGCGGTGGCAGATGGGGCAGGGCGGGCGGCGGTCATGGCGGGCCTCGTGTCTGGTGGGTCAGGGGGTGATGAAATGCGGCTTGAACCGCGACAGGTTGTGGGTGATGCGGGCGCGGTCCTCGCGCAGGCCAAGGCCCACGCAGGCATCGCCCACCACCCATGCGCCAAGCACCGGGTGCCAGCCGTCGAAATCGGGCAGCGGCGCCAGCGCCTGAATGACGCGCGGGTGCTGGTCATAGCTGGGGTCGGATGTGGCCTCGGTCTGGTGACCGGCCTCGATGATGCGCACCCCCGCCCCCTCGCGCGAGAAGATGGGCTTGCTGACATGGCCCCGCATCAGGGCGTCGCGGGCGGCATCAAAAGCCGGGCCGATATGCGGGGCCGGGGTGCCGCCGGTCAGGGCATCGGCCAGATCGCGTTCGAAAAACGCGGGCAGCAGGTTGGGATGGCCGGGAAACATCTCCCACAGCAGCGGCAAAAGCGCCTTGTTCGACACCAGCGCCTTCCAGGCCGGTTCGATGAACTGCGTGCCCGACCCGGCCAGATGCGCGGCGAAATCGTCGCGCAGCATGTCCTCCCACGGATACAGCTTGAACAGCGTGCCGATCACCCGGTCCTGATCGTCGGTGAACTGGCCGTCCTGCGACAGGCCGATGCCGGACAAGGCGGTGAAATGCGCGCCCAGACCGGCCTCGCGCGCGGCCCATGCCAAGGCCTCGACGGTGGCGTAATCTTCGGGGTTGTCGGGATCGGCGGCGAAATGGATGTCGCCGCCCGGCGCGGCAATCTGACGCCAGCGTTCAACCAGCGCTTCGTGGATGCCGTTGAACTGGTCGGCGCCCGCGGGCAGCACACCGGCGGCCTGCTGATCCTCGAACCACAGCCATTGAAAGGAGGCCGATTCATACAGCGATGTCGGGGTATCTGCGTTGTATTCCAACAGCTTGGCCGGGCCGTTGCCGTCATAGGACAGATCCATCCGGCCATACAATCCGGGCGCCGCGTCGCGCCACGAAGCGGCGACGAAATCCCAATGCTCGGGCGGGATGCCCATGCGGTTCAGCCAGTCCTCGGACCCGGCGGCGCGATCGACGGCGGCGCGGGTCATGGCGTGCAGTTCGGTCGCGGGGTCTTCGATACCGGCCTCGATCTGGTCCAGCGTAAAGGCATAGGCGCTGGTTTCATCCCAATAGGGCTGACCCGACATATCGGCAAAGGTGAAGCCCAGTTCCTGCGCACGCGCGCGCCAGCCGGGACGTTCGGGCAGGGAAAGACGTTTCATTGCTGTCCTTTCGTCGCGGGGCCTTGCGCGCTTTGGTCGCCCTGGGGGTGATGTGGCGCCGCGCGGCGCGATTTGCAAGCGCCCCTCAGCGCCACAGCCACGCCGCCCCCGCCAGCCAGCCCTGCGCCTTGGCCAGCAGCCGCAGCGCGGGCGGGCGCGGCGCATCGCCCTGTCCCAGCCGCCACAGCGCGGTTTCGGGCGGGCAGGGCAGGCCCGCCACCGGGTCGTGATAGCGCGGCACCGCGATCAGCGCGGCATGGGTCAGCTGGTCCAGACTGGCCGGTCCCAGCGCCTGCCGCCGGGCCGGAATAGGGCCGCGATCATCGGTCAGCCCCCAACCGGCATAAAACGGCGCCCCCAGCGTCACCACCGGCACCCCGCGCAACAGCGCCTCGAACCCCAGGGTCGAGGTCATCGTCCACACCGCATCGGCCCGCGCAATCAGCGCCAGCGGGTCGGCATCACGCGCCACCAGATCGGCCAGCGCCGCCTGACCGGGGGTCAGCGCACCGGGGCGCAGCCCGGCCTCGACATCGGGATGCGGCTTGTAGATGATGAAAGCACCGGGGTTATCGGCCCGCACCCGCGCCAGCAGCGCGGCATTGTCGCAGACCGACCCCGCCCCCAACCGCGCGCCCAACAGGACCGAGGCATCATCGGCCACCTGACCCGGCACCAGAATGACCGCCCGCCCCGCCGCCCCCGACAGGTCGGGCGCAGCGGCAGCGGCCGTGGCGGTCAGGTTGTATTTGCTGACCCGCTGCGCCACCAGCCGGGCGCGCAGGGCGCGGGCGCGGGCGGCCTGATCGGGGCGCAGCGGCTGTGCGATCCGGGTTTCCAGCCGGCTGGGTCGGGTCGGGTCGTAATAGATCCCCAGATCATCGGCCATCAGCGACAGCGGCGGGGTCAGGGCCGCCCCCAGACCGGCGCTGCGGATCAGCCCGTCCTCGACCCGCAGGGCGGTGGCGGGGGCGTCTTTTGCGCGGCTGGCCCAGACCAGCGTCACATCCGGCTGTGGGCGGTCGGTAAAGCGCACCCGCCCGCCCTGACCAAAAAACCGCGCCACGGCGGGCCGTTTCCACAGCCGCATCCCCAGCGCCAGATGCCCGGCATGGTCCTGACGCCAGGCGCGGGCCTCGGCCTCGATCTGGTTCAGGGCGCCGTCGAAATCGGTCAGCGCGTCGCGGCAGGGGTCATACCAGCAGGGCGCCAGCAGATGCGTCGCGGCGAAAAGCTGTGCAGCGGTCAGCGGGCGGCGGCGGGGGTGCGGTTCCTGATCGTCGCTTAAGCCCCATCCGGCATAGCAGGGCTGGCCGAACAGGCGCGGGCGGTGCCCGGCCAGCAGCGCCTCGTAGCCCAGTTGCGAACTGACGGCATAGACGCGGTCGGCATTTTCGACCAGCGCCCAGGGCGAAACGGGCGTGTCGCAAAAAACCTCGCCGGGGTGCAGATCGTCAGGGGTGAAATGGCCGGGGCGCAGACCGGCCGTGGTTTCGGGATGGCTGCGGATGACGATGCGGGCGGCGGGGTTTTCGTCGCGCGCAGCCTGAAGCATCGCCAGAAACCGCGCCCGCCCCGCACCGCGCAGCGCTGCATCGCCACGGGTCTGGTCGACCACCAGCACATAGCCCGCCTTTGGCGGGCGCGCGTCTGGCAGATGGGCGTTATATTTCGACAGATCGGCATGGCGCAGCCGGTCCAGCGCCTGCGCGGCCCGGTCCCGCAGCGCCGCGGCGCGGGGCGAGGCGGCCAGATCCTCGATCAGGCTGGGGCGGTCAGGGTCGAAATGCAGCCCCAGCGGGTCGATGATCAGCCCCACCGGCCCGCGCCGGGCCATCGGGTGACGCGCCCGCCCCGGCAGGACGGATCGCAAAAACGCGTCCTCGATCCGCAGCAATGGCGCGCCGCGCCGCGCGGCCACCGCCTGACCGCGGCGGGCATAGGCGGATTGCCCCCAGACCCCCACGGCATCGCCCGGCCCCGGCAGGCCAAGCGCCAGATCCCAGCCCGCCAGCGACAGGATGCGGCGCAGGCGCGGCTGGCGCCAGAACCCGGCCGTGTAAACAAACAGCCGCCGGGGGGGTGCCCCGGCGGCTGACGGTTCGGGCAAGCCTGCGGCCATCAGTTCCCCAGTTTGGACAGGGTGTTGGCCTGTGTCGCGGGCTGGATGATCGAGGCGATGGTTTTGCTCCACTGAACATAGGGGGCCTCGGTCACATAGACGGTATCGCCGTCGCGGATGACGAAATCGCGCGCCAGGAACATGCCGTTGGGCCGGGTCAGGTCCAGCACATAGGCGACCCGCTGATCGCCAATGACCGGCTGGCCCGGCAGAATGCGCCGCGCGACCGATTCCGGTTCCTCGCGCAGGACGAAGACGCCGGTGGGGTCGGCAGTGCTGCTGGACAGGCCGCCGACCATGGCGATGGCCTCCAGCGCGTCGACCTCTTCATTGCCAAGCGGCACCTTGGTCTGGCCGCCAAGCGCACCAAGGGCGGTAAAGTTGCGGGAATCTTCCTCGACCAGAACCACGTCGCCGGGGCGCAGGGCAATGTCGTTGCGGGCATTGGCATAAAGGTCGCGCAGCCAGACCTTGCCGCTGTTGCCGCCGCGCTTGACGGTGATCACCGCGACCTCGGGTTCGATGGTGACGCCGCCGGCCTTGGCCAGCATCGCCGACAGGGTGCGGGTCGGGCGTTCGATCGGATAGACGCCCTGACCGCCGACCTTGCCGACCAGCGACACGGTGGCCCCGTCACCGGCCATGCGGGTGACCATCACCTGCGGGTCGGGGGTCTGGGTGCCAAGGCGCTGGGTGATGATCTGGCGCAGCTGTTCGGGGGTGTTCCCGGCGGCCTTGACCCGCCCGGCATAGGGCACAAAGATATAGCCCTTGCTGTCGACCTGAAGCTGCTGCAACTGGGTAGAGCTGGCGCCAAGCCCGGTCAGCAGCCCGTCATCGACGTTTTCCCAGATCATCAGCCCCAGCGTGTCACCGGCGCGGATGTCATCGGCGCCGACCTGACCGGCGGCCTGGAACGCGTTGGAAAAGCCGTAACTGGGCTGGAACCGCGTCGCCCGCGCCACCGCGTCGCTGACATAAACGATATGGGTGTTTCCACCCTTTTCGACCGAGCCGGAAAGGATTTCCTTCTTGGTCGGACCCGAGCGCGGCAATCCGCAGCCCGCGACCAGCGCCACCAGACCCAGCATGGCGACCTTTCCGGCGATGACGCTTATGCCGCGGCCGCGCGCCGCCGCTGCGAGGGGGGTGTTTTGGGTGGCCAGCATGTCTACTCCTGTCCCGTGCCGATTCGGCGGCTTTGTGTTGTCGCGGGCAACTTACCCGCAAGGCGATCTTTTTTCTATCAAAGCGTCATGTCTAATCGTCGCGATGGGTGATTTGTGGGCGGTAATGCGCCTGCCCGCAGGACAGCGCCGCGTAAGGCCCCTCGGGGGCCAGCATCATGTTGACCACCAGCCGCAGCGCATGGGCGCGGGCGCGGGCGGCGTAAAACCCGCCGGGGATCTGCGAGGTTTCCAGCAGGTAATCGCGATAAATACGGTATGCCTCGGGGTCGGGGCGGCGGGGGTTGCGCATGAAATCGGCCAGCCCCTGATCCGAGACCAGTTCCGGCTTGTCATACACCGCCCGCCCCAGCGCCTTGACCGGCAGCCCGCGCCACAGCGCCTGTTGCGCGGCGGTGGAATTGACCGTCACCACCGACCGCGCCAGCGACAGCACCCGCGCCAGCTTGACCGCATGCAGGTAATGCACCCGGCCCGACACCCCCAGTTCGGCGGCGATCCGGGCAATGCTGCGGGCATCGCCGGCGCGCCCGTCCTCAAGCGGGTGGGCCTTGAAGACGATATGGTGATGGCGCGGTGCGTGGCTGGCAAAGGCGGTCAGGCAGTCGCGGATAAAACCGCGCTGGCTGGTGTAATCGGAATGGCTGCGCAGGCTGGAATCGTGATCCAGCTGCATCAGCACCAGCACGAAGGGCCAGCCCCGGCGGCGGATGCGTGCGCCTTCGGCACGGCTGTGCAGCGACAGCAGCGGCCCGACCAGCAGCCGCCGAAGGTTCAGCCGGAATTCCTGCATCACCCCGATATTGCGGTGACTGCGGAAATGCGGGAAATCGCGGCGCCCGGCCATCAGCACGAAATGATACAGCGCCCCGTAAAACCGGTGCTGGCGCAGATCGCCCCAATGCGAGGGCGGGCGCGGCAGATCGACGCGGGCATGGCGCAGATCGCGGCACATCCGGTCCAGCCCGATCTGCATCAGCGCCGAATGGCCATTGGCGCCGTCACGTTCATAACTGATCCAGAAGGGCCGCAGATAGCCCTCTTCAAAGACATGCAGCACAAGCCCGTGCCGGCGCGCGGCGGCGCGGGCGGCCTGATGATGGGCACGGGTGTCGCCGTAAAGCGCAATATCGGTAACACCCTTGTCGCGGATCAGCCGGTCCAGATGCGTGGGCCAGTCCTGCGGCGGGCCGTCATGGGCAATAAAGCTGGCGCTGTCGGACCAGAAAAACCGGTCCCCGGCATTAAAACCCACCCGCCAGACCCGCGCGCCCGCACTGCGCAGATGCCCGGCCAGACGGTCGAAAAACGGCCCATGCGGTCCCTGCAACAGCAGGAACACGCGACCGGCGGCATCGCCTTTGAACAGGGGGTGGATCTTGGTCATCCGCAGGCATCAATCATTCTATTCAAGCTATTTGCATATCATCACGGATTTGTCACCTGCTGTCCGTCCCGATGCTGAAAGCTGCGTTAACCAATCCCGCCTGCCGTGGCGTCGGGGCGGGCGCGGCTTGCGGCAGGGCGGCGGATTGACTAGTGAGGCGGGAAACGCCGATCACACCGCACAGGCCTTGGGGGGAAATCCGCATGTTTACCGGCATCATCACCGATATCGGCACCGTGCGCAGCACCGAGCTGCGCGGCGATCTGCGCGCCCGCATTGGCTGTGGCTATGACATGGCGGGGGTGGCGATCGGGGCCTCGATCGCCTGTGACGGGGTCTGCCTGACGGTCATCGCCAAGGGGGCGGACTGGTTCGATGTCGACATTTCCGCCGAAACCCTGTCGAAAACCAATATCGGTGCCGATGGCTGGGTGAAGGGGCAGCGGCTGAATCTGGAACGCGCGCTGAAACTGGGCGATGAACTGGGTGGTCATATCGTGTCGGGTCATGTCGACGGCGTGGCCCTGATCCTGTCGATCACCCCGGAAGGCGACAGCCACCGCTTTACCTTTCGCGCCCCTGATGCGCTGGCGCGGTTCATCGCGCCCAAGGGGTCGGTCGCGCTGAACGGCACCTCGCTGACGGTGAATGCGGTTTCGGGGGCTGAATTCGGCGTCAATATCATCCCCCATACCCAACAGGTGACGACCTGGGGGCTGGCCCGGCCCGGTGACCGGGTCAATCTGGAAATCGACACGCTGGCCCGCTATGTGGCGCGGCTGGCCGAGGCCGGGGCGTAAGGTCCGGTCAGGCAGATGCATAACCAGCCCGTCACCACGCGGGCAGCGGAAGGATCGCAGGCATGAGCCAGTATGAAAAACCCGGCCCGGTGGAACGCGACCTGCGGGACGCCATCTCGCCCATCGAAGAAATCATTGCGGATGCCCGCAATGGGCGGATGTTCATTCTGGTCGATCACGAGGACCGCGAAAACGAGGGCGATCTGGTCATTCCCGCACAGATGGCCACGCCCGATGCGATCAACTTCATGGCCACCCATGGCCGCGGGCTGATCTGTCTGTCGCTGCCCGGTCCGCGCATCGACGCGCTGGGACTGACGCTGATGAGCCCGAAGAATTCGTCGCGCCACGAAACCGCCTTTACCATGTCGATCGAGGCGCGCGAGGGCGTGACCACCGGCATTTCCGCCCATGACCGCGCCCGCACCGTCAGCGTGGCCATTGACCCCACCAAGGGGCCTGCCGATATTGCCACGCCCGGCCATGTCTTTCCGCTGCGCGCGCGCGAAGGCGGGGTGCTGGTGCGCGCCGGCCATACCGAGGCCGCGGTCGATGTGGCGCGGCTGGCGGGGCTGAACCCCTCGGGCGTGATCTGCGAGATCATGAACGAGGACGGCACCATGGCGCGGCTGCCCGATCTGGTCGGTTTTGCACAGCGTCACGGGCTGAAGATCGGCACGATTTCCGACCTGATCGCCTATCGCCGCCGCCATGACAACCTGATCGCGGAACGCGCGCAGCGCCCGGTCACCAGCCGCTTTGGCGGCGAATGGATGATGCGGGTCTTTGCCGATGAAACGCAGGGCGCCGAACATATCGTGCTGACCAGGGGCGATCTGTCCGCCCCCGGCCCGGTGCTGGTGCGGATGCACGCGCTGGACCCGCTGCATGATGTGCTGGGGATTGGCCGCGAAAAGGCCGGCGATGTCGCCGGTGCCATGCGCGCCATCGCCGCCGAGGGGCGCGGCGTGGTGGTGCTGATCCGCGATCTGACCAATACGCTGCCCGCCGCTGGCGAGGACGCGCCGCGCAAGCTGCGCCAATACGGGCTGGGGGCGCAGATCCTGTCGGCGCTGGGGCTGTCGGATCTGGTGCTGCTGACCAATTCGGCGCCGGTTTCGGTCGTGGGGCTGGACGCTTATGGCCTGCGCATCACCCAGACCCGCCCCATCGAGACGGAGTAAACCCATGGCCGGTTCCGAAACCCATTACCAGTTGCCGCTGCCGCGGTTCGACCAGCCCTGCAAGCTGTTGATCGTGGTGTCGCCCTATTACCGCCAGATCGCGGACGGGCTGATCGCGGGCGCGCAGGATGTCGCCGCGCGCTGTGGCGCCGTGACCGAAACCATCGAGGTGCCGGGCGCGCTGGAAATTCCCACCGCCATCGGCATGGCCGGGCGCATGGGCGATTATGACGGCTTTGTCGCGCTTGGCTGTGTGATCCGGGGCGAGACGACGCATTATGACACGGTCTGCAATGACAGCTCGCGCGGGTTGACGCTGCTGGGGTTGCAGGGGCTGTGCATCGGCAATGGCATCCTGACCGTGGAAAACATGGCGCAGGCGCAGGTTCGCACCGACCCTGACGGGCAGAATAAAGGCGGCGGCGCTGCGGCAGCGGCCTTGCATCTGATCGCGCTTTCCCGCAAATGGGCGGATCAGCGCGCAGAGATGGGGTTTCGCCCGGCGCCGCTGTCCTGACCGCCAGACGCCACCCGCAGACGCCACCCAAGGACCACGACGATGACAGACGCCAAGCCCACCAAACCCTCGCGCCGCGACTTGTCCTCGGCGGCGCGGCTGTATGCGGTGCAGGCGCTGTTCCAGATGGAGGCGATGAACCAGTCCGCCGACCGCGTTGCACTGGAATTCCGCAACTGGCGCATCGACACCCAGACCGAGGATGGTCCCACCCCGCCCGCGGATGAGCGGCTGTTCCAGCGCATTATCGACGATGCCGTGACCTGGCAGTCCAAGGTCGACCAGATGACCGACCGGGCGCTGGTGGCAAAATGGCCGATCGACCGCATCGACCCGGTGCTGCGCGCCGTGTTCCGCGCCGCCGGGGCCGAGCTGGTGACACCGGCAACGCCGCCCCGCGTGGTGATCTCGGAATATGTGCGCATCGCCGAGGCGTTCTTCCCCGAAGGGCGCGAGATCCGCTTTGTCAACGCGGTCATCGACCATATGGCGCATGAGGCGCGGCCCGACGGGTTCTGATACCCGCCACGCCCGGCCATCGCGACCCCGCCCGGACCTGCGGCAACTGGCCCCTTGGAATATGCCCGCAAGATGTTAGCTTGGGGCAATCCAATCCAAGAGGTTCCCATGCCCGAACTGGTCCGTCTTTACATCCGCAATATCATTATCGGCTTTGTGCTGGCGCTGATCTTTACCGCCACGCTGATCGCGCTGGATGTGGCCAGCCTGCGGCATCTGGTGACCCACACCCAGGGTGGTGTCATTGCGGTGATCATGCTGGTGGTGTTTAACACCATCGTCTTTGCCGGGGTGCAGTTCGCCATCGCCGTCATGCGCATGGCCGAGGATGACAGCCCGCCGCGCGGCGGGCGTCGCATCCGCGTCGGCGGCGCGCAACCCGTCATCGCCCCCGCGACCAAGGCCCGCACGCGCTGATCCAGGCCCCCCAAAGCCACAATGCCCCCACGCCCCGCGGTCCGATTGATCGCGGGGCGTGGTCGTTTTGCAACATCGGCCTGAATGCGCCGGGGCGTTATTTCCGGCTTTCGTGATCGGATCGTGAACGCGCAGGCAAATCTTGCAAAAACGTCACGTTGTGTGAGGTCGGCAGGTTGAAGTAAACATTTGTTTTTCAACCATAACCGGGGCAGGCGCGGCGTGCCCTGCCGGAACCGATCACGAAACCCGGAATCAGGGCCATGCGAGAGCCCTGACTTTCACAGTTCCATCACGAATGCGTGACCATACAATCCGACCCCGCCCCGGTTCAAAACCATCGGGGCGGGCGTTAGATCACCGTCACACGGATGCTTGGCGCCCAGAAGGGGGGCTGACCATCGGGAACTTGAAAGGAACGAGTTATGAAAGCTGTTGCTCTTCTGGCTGGCGCCTCGGCCATTGCCACTGCACTGTCTCTGCCGGCCTTCGCGCAGACCGAAATCGCCACCGGTGCTGACGCCGTCGGCGTTACCAAGCTGAATGACCGCATCGAGGACATCGAAGACAACGTCAAGGACGACTTCGCCCGTTCGCAGGACAAATACCGCTTTGGTCCGAACGACCAGCGTCAGGGCCTGTTCGGCGGCGTCTCGCTGACCTATGCCGGCTCGACCGGGAATGACGAATCGCAGGACTTCGCCCTGGCGGGCCGCGTGTCCTACAACCAGGGCCAGCTGGCCCAGTCGGTTGCGCTGGCCATGGAATTTGGCGAGGATGACAACGGCGACAAGGACAAAGAAAACGTCTACGCGATCTATGACGCGCAGTACTATTTCAACGACCAGTTCTATGCCTTCGCGCTGGGTCGTGTCTCGGTTGACGGTCTGGTCAATGACGACATCAACTCGTGGAAAGCGGGCACCCTGTCGGCTGACGACACCAAGGATCTGCAAGGCCGCCTGAAGCGTGACGCGTTCCTCGGCTTCGGTCCGGGTTACCGCGTGATCAACAACGACAGCACCGCATGGCGCGTTCAGGCCGGTGTGGGTGTGCGTTACACCCAAAAAGCCGACCTGCTGAGCACCGAAGAAGACAAGCTGGTTTCGAACACCGAAACCGCCTATATCGCTTCGTCGCGCTTCTACCACAAGTTCAACGAGAACGTGTTCGTCACCAACGACACCGACTATCTGACCTCGGACGAGGGTGGCGACACCATCACCAACGAGTTCGGCGTGAACTTCAAAATGTCGGACGCCTTCGCGACCCGCGTGTCCTACCGGACCCAGTACGAGTCCGAGCGCGAGATCCGCACCGACAACCGTCTGGGCGTTTCGCTGGTCTACGGCTTCTGATCCTGACGGATCATCTGCCAGAAAGGGCGGCCTTCGGGTCGCCCTTTTTCGTTTCGGCCCGATGTTGCGGACATGATGTTGCGGCCATGAAAAAACCGCCCCCGAAAGGGCGGTTCAAGGCGGCGGGAACCGCAGCGACCGTGATGGCGTCTGATTTCCCGAAAGCCTGAATATTCAGGTGGGTGCCAGGTAACGAAACCAGGGCCTCGACAGAGCCAGCCCCCTCGGAAAAGTTATAGGCCAGTGGAAAAAAGGCCACGCACGGGAAGAGCAGAAACCCGCCAGACACAGCAGATAAGGCCGCGCGCGTCCTGCGACAAGGGGTGGGGCGGCAAATTCACCACGCCCATGGCCGGCACCCATGGTCGGGCGCAGGGACCGGGCGGGCGAATGCCGGGGGCGACAGGGGTATCTGGCGGGGCAGGGGCTTGCGAAATGTTTCTGCTTCGTTCACATTCGCCCGATGCACAGCCTGACCCAAGCCCCGGATGACAGCTTACCCGCACAAGCCGGGCAACGCCTGGCGCGCGGGGTGTGCCGGTTGCTGGACAGCCTTGGCCACGCGGCGCTGACCGAATTTTCCCCGGCCCGCGGCCTGCGTGTCGATGTCATATCCGTCGGCCCGAAGGGCGAGGTCTGGGTGGTCGAATGCAAAAGCTGCCGCGCCGACTTTGTGGCCGACCGCAAATGGCAGGGCTATCTGGACTGGTGCGACCGGTTTTTCTGGGCGTGCGACAGCGGCTTTCCACAGGATCTGTTGCCAAAGGATGCCGGGCTGATTCTGGCCGATGCTTACGGCGCGGACCTGCTGCGGATGGCGCCAGAGGTCCGGCTGGCCGGGGCACGCCGCACCAGCCTGACCCGCCAGATAGCCCGGACCGCCGCCCGCCGGGTGCAGGCGCTGACCGACCCGCAGGGCGTCAGCGGCGGGGCTTTTTAGGCTTGGCCCCGCTGGCCATGTCACGCGCAGCTTCGGCGGCGGCCATCAGTTCCTCGGCAATTTCGGCGGCCTCTTCGGGGTCGAAATCAAGTGGCAGGTCCACGCCGTCCCCCTCGACATAGATGCGCACCATGCCCTGATCGGTCGGCCCGATTTGCAGATTCGCGGCGATATCGCTTTCGCTGTTGATGCCCATGGTGCGGCCCTTTCATTTTTTCTGCACAAACCTGTATCCTGCGGGCGATTTCGCGGCAAGTCGGGCTTGCATCCCCGCGCCTGCGGCGATAGACACCGCCTCACCCTGATGTGCCGCCTTAGCTCAGTTGGTTAGAGCGCTAGATTGTGGATCTAGAGGTCCCCCGTTCGAGCCGGGGAGGCGGTACCATCCCCCCACATATCACACCCGCAAATCGGCCCGCCCGATGGAACGTCATCTGTCGCGGTGAAATATCCTTGCCGCGGCGCGGAACAAAGCCGCGCGGCTGTCGTTACTGTCCCATACGGATCACACCGATGAAAGGACAAGATCATGGCTACTGCTGACGACATCAAGAAAGACGCCAAAGCCGCCGCGACAGAGGCCCGCGACGACATCAAGCACGGTGCCGAACGCATTGCCGCCGCTGCGCGCGACACCATGGACGACCTGCGCCACAACGATTCGGTCGAACGCATCCGCCAAAGCGGTGCCGAACTGGCCGATGCGGCGCGTGAAAAGGGTCAGGAATATGTCGACCGCGCCCGTGACGAGGCCGACCGCCTGTATCGCGCCGGTCAGCGCCGCGCAGGCGAGGTGGCCGACTATGCCGGCGAATATTACGACGAGGTCTCGGACATGGTGCGCCGCAAACCGGCACAGGCGCTGGGGATCGCGGCGGGTGTCGGCTTTCTGGTCGGGCTGATTCTGGCGCGTCGCTGACATCATGCTGGACTATGCCCGCAACCTGAAACTGGCGCTTGGCGATCAGGCCCGCCGCCTTGGCATGAAGGCCGGGGCGGGGGTGGTGATCGCCATCGGCGCGGGGTTCCTGCTGGCCGCATTATGGAGCTGGCTGGCCACCGGCCTTGGCTGGGGTCCGGTCTGGGCATCACTGGCCGTCGGCGGTGGTTTCGTCGTCATCGGCGTGGCGGTCATGGCGCTTGCGTCCAAGCCGCGCCATGTCGCGCCAACCGCCGATGATCTGAAAGCCGAGGTCGAGGCCCGGCTGTCGCTGGCTGCTGATGCAGCGGGCGACAAGCTGCGGCAGAAGGCGCAGGAACTGGCCGGGCTGGCACAAAACCGTGCCCACAGCCTGTCCGACGATCTGGCCTTTCGCGCCAACAAGCTGGCCGACGATGCCGAAACCCGCGCCCGCAGCGTCATTCACGACGCGGCCGAGGCCGTGGGCCTTGACCGCACCCGCCGCGCACAGGTCCACACCGCGCTGTCCGAGGCGCGCAAGACCAACGCCGGCACGCTGGCACCGGTGATGGGCGCTTTCGCGGTGGGTCTGGTGCTGGCCAGCCGGATGTCGCGGCGGCGCAACGATGCGGCCGATGACGATCTGTTTTACGACGATTACTGACGCAGTCGTGGCATATCTGCTGCACGCAAAGGGCCGCGACATCGCGGCCCTTTCGCATTGCGCGGACGGGCGGGTCAGCCCTCGCGGTGCCGGGTCAGCGTCTGGACCAGTTCGGCCAGCGCGTCATCGGTAAACGGGTTGGCCAGCGTCAGCCAGCCCTTGTCGCGCACCGCCTGATTGCTGTCAGCGCCCTCGCGCAGGACCAGACGCCCGCTGACGCGCGCCACCATCTTGTCCAGCCCGGTCTGTTCGACCACCTCAATCCGGCTGGCGGTGATGACGACCAGATCGTGACGGTCATCTGGCAGCGCGTCCAGCGCGCCCTGCAACCGGGTCACCGCCGACACGACCAGAGTGTCACAGCCCGGCGCGGCGCCGGTCAGCCCCATGCACATATCCTGCGCGATAAACGCGTCTTTTTCGATAATGACAAAGCGCAACTGATCGGGCATAGGGGTATTTCCTTTCGATCTGTGCGCCATAACAAGCTGTTATAAAAAATCAATATGATTTTTGTGACTTGGTCACAGGACCGGTTCCCATCCGCACCGCAACCGGGCAGGGCAAGCGCGCCTCGCGGTCAGGGGCAGGGGCGCAGATGCAGCGCCGCGCCCGGCTGCGCGGCCAGCAGGTGGCAATGCCCGGCACTGTCGCACAGATGCCAGCCATCCCCCGTCGCCCCCGAGGCCGCCAGCACCAGTTCCGGCAGCGGCGGCAGCGCCGGTTGCCAGTGCCACCAGCCATCGCGCAGCACGGCGCCGTCACCGGCCTCCATCCCGGCGCCGGACCCTTGCACGGCGGCACCGGTCAGCACCAGCGCGTGATCGGTGACGCGCCAGTCCTCGTGCCAGGTGATGCGTTCGACCGAATGCGTCCAGTCCAGCGTGAACTGTGGCGAGGCCAGCGCGATCATCGTCGCACCAGCCATCAGGCAGGCGCCCGCGCTCATCCCTGGCGGGCCTTGCGCCACCACAACAGCGCAAACACCAGCGCCAGCCCCAGCCCGATCTCATCGGTCAGCGGCAGCGCGGCAATCAGCGTAAAGGCCGCCGCCACCGCCAGCAGCCGTTCCCAGACCGCCAGCCGGTGCCCCATCCAGCCGATCACCGCCGCCCCCCACAGCAGGATCGCCACCGCGCATTTCAGCAGGATATAGCCCACCGCCGGGGCATAGCCGATGCTGGCCGCCAGCGGCCCGCCATCCTGCAACATCAGCGCCGGGGTATAGACCGCCATATAGGGAATGACGAACCCCGCCGCGGCGACCTTGATCGCCTGAAAGCTGATGCGCAATCCGCTTTCGCGGGCAATCGGCGCTGCGGCAAAGCAGGCCAGCGCCACCGGCGGCGTCAGGTCGGCCAGAATGCCAAAATAGAACACGAACATATGGCTGACGATCAGCGGCACCCCCAGTTCCAACAGCGCCGGGGCGGCAATGGACGAGGTGATGATGTAATTGGGGATGGTCGGAATCCCCATCCCCAGCACGATACAGGTCACCATGGTCAGCACCAGCGACAACAGCAGGCTGTTCTGGCCGACGCTGACGATATACATGCCAAAGGTATTGGCCGCCCCGGTCAGCGTCATGGTGCCGATGATCACGCCCACCAGCGCACAGGCCACCCCGACGGGCAGGGCGGTCTTGGCGCCCTCGGCCAGGCTGTCGATGACCTGCCAGATCGTGGCCCGGCCACCAGCGACCAGCAGGTTCGCCGCCACCAGCGCCAGCACCAGCCCCCACAGCACCATATTGCCAAACTGGGTAAAGCTGGCCGCCATCAGCCCCAGCCCGACCCAGAAGATGATGCGCAGCACCCCTTGGGGCAGCCCCAGCGCGACCGAGGCGCCAAGGATCAGCATCATCGTCAGCGCCAGCCCGACCGTGCCCGCAAACAGCGGCGTATAGCCGGAAAACAACAGCCAGACCAGCACCGCCAGCGGCACGATCAGATACCAGCCCTCGATCAGCGCCTGTCGGGCCGATGGCATCTGGTCGCGCGACATACCGCGCAGCCCGGCCCGCCCGGCCTCAAGATGGACCATCCAGAAGGCGCTGGCGAAATACAGGATCGCGGGAATGATCGCGGCGCGCACGACCTCGATATATTCGACGCCAAGGGTTTCGGCCATGATAAAGGCCACAGCCCCCATCACCGGCGGCATGATCTGTCCGCCCATGCTGGCCGTGGCCTCGACCCCGCCGGCAAAGGCCGGGCGATAGCCAAAGGATTTCATCAGCGGAATGGTGAATTGCCCGGTCGTGACCACATTCGCCACGCCCGAGCCGGAAATCGTCCCCATCAGCCCGGAACTGACCACGCTGACCTTGGCCGCACCCCCGGTGCGGTGCCCGACCAGCCCCAGCGACACATCGGTAAACAGCCTGATCATCCCGGCCTTTTCCAGAAACGCCCCGAACAGGATGAACAGGAAAATATAGGTCGCGCTGACATAAAGCGGCGTGCCATAGATGCCCTCGGTGCCATAGGCCATCTGTTCCACCACCTGCGCCAGATCATAGCCGCGGGTTTGCAGCGGGCCGGGGAAATACTGGCCAAACAGCGCATAGATCAGAAACAGCCCGGCGACGATGGGCAGGGCAGGGCCCATGACCACCCAGGCAGCGGCAAAGACGGTGATCAGGCTGATGATCCCCACGATCACATCCACCCGGTTCATATCGCCCGAGCGCAGCATCAGCGGCACATATTCAACCCACTGATAGGCCGCGACCGCAACGCCCGCCAGCGCCAGCAGCCATGACAGCACCATGACCGCGCCGCCACGGCGATGCAGTAACGCCAGCAACGGGAATGCCAGCAGCGTCAGAAACCCCAGATGCAGCGCGCGCTGGATCTGGCTGGACAGGGTGATCAGATGCGCGGCAATGGCGATCTGATACAGCGAAAACGCCACCGCCACCCAGAACAGGGCGCGGCCTTGCAGGGTGGCGGGAAAGCTGTCGGCCAGCGGGTCATGCAACCCCAGATCCGAATCGCCCGCAGGGGCGGAATGATTGGGCACGGTCATGTCAGATTATCCGGCAAAAGCAGAAACACGCGGGCCGGCGATCACCGGCCCGCAGGGGAATGGCATCATTCGGTCTTGATGCCCTGCTCGTCGTAATATTTCTTGGCCCCCGGATGCAGCGGCACCGGCATCCCCGCGACCGCATTGGCGGGGTCGATATCGGCGGCGGCGGCATGGGCAGCCTTCAGCGCATCCAGATTTTCATACATGGATTTGGTCATGGCATAGGCCATCCCGTCGCTGACATGGGTGCTGGATACCAGGAAATTGATCACCGCCACCGTCGGCACATCGGCGTCCTGACCGTCATAGGTTCCGGCCGGAATGTCTTTGGCGACATAGGGCGCCCCCAGCTTTTCGGCCACATCCGCCGGGACCGACACCACGCTGATCGGGATCGAGGTCGACAGATCCTTCAGCGAAGCCACGCCAAGCCCCGCCGATTGCAGCGTGGCGTCCAGCTGGCGGTTGTTCATCAGCTCGACCGATTCGCCAAAGGGCAGGTATTCCACCTTGCCAAGATCGTCATAGCTCATGCCCGCTGCGGCCAGAATGGCGCGGGCGTTCAGTTCGGTCCCCGATTTCGGCGCCCCGACCGAAACCGCCTTGCCCTTCAGATCGGCCAGCGTGGTGATGCCCGATTCCTTGCTGGCGACGATCTGGATAAAGTTCGGATACATGGCCGAAATGCCGCGCAGCTTGTCCAGCGGCTGTGCGAAACCGACATCGGCGTCCCCCTCGACCGCCAGCTTGACACTGTCGCCAAGGGCGATGCCGATCTCGCCCTTGCCCTGTTGCAGCAGGTTCAGGTTCTCGACGCTGGCCTTGGTCGACTGGACCTGCACCTTGGCATCCGGCATCGCCCCGGCATAGATTTTCGACAGCGCCACCCCGATCGGATAATAGACCCCGGATGTCCCCCCGGTCAGAATATTCACGAATTCCGCGGCAGATGCCCCCACCGGCAGCACCGCCAGTGCCGAGGCCGTCGCGAAAGCGGCGATTTTGGTGCGAATTGTCATTTGGCTAACCCTCCCAGTTCAGCAAACCCTGAAAGCCTAGGGGCAGGGCGCGACAAGGTAAACGAAAAAAGCCCCGACCAGCGGCGGGGCTTTCATCGGCATCCGACCTGCCCATGAAACGGGCAGGTGCCGCATGATCAGGCAGGGGGGATCAGGCGTTGGCCTCGCGGATCTTTTCCGCCGCGTCCTTGCTGTAACCGACGCCTTTCTGGTCGAACAACTGGTCCAGTTCACCCGAAAGCGTCATCTCGGTGACAATGTCGCAGCCGCCGACGAACTCGCCCTTGACGTAAAGCTGCGGAATCGTCGGCCAGTCGGAAAAATCCTTGATTCCCTGACGGATATCTTCATCCGCCAGCACGTTCACGTCGCGGTAATCGACGCCCATATAGTTCAGGACACCGGCCACGCGGCTGGAAAACCCGCATTGCGGCATTTCCTTGGTGCCTTTCATGAACAGCACCACATCGCTGTCCTCGACAATGTCCTGAATCTGTTTTTGCGTATCGCTCATCACGGGGTCCTTATTCCGGTGCCTTGGTGGTCAGCGCCAGCGCGTGCAGGTCGCCATTCGAACCAGCCATCTGATCCTTCAGCGCGGCATAGACGGCGCGCTGTTGCTGAACGCGGTTCTGGCCGCGAAAGCTTTCGTCGATCACCTCGGCGGCCCAATGATTTCCGTCGCCAGCCAGATCGGTGATGGTGATCTGTGCGTTGGGAAAAGCGGCACGGATCAGTTCTTCGATGTCATGGGCTTCCATGGCCATGTCGCGTTCCTTTCAGTTCCTGATGCCGATTTAGGCCAAGCCCATGGCTGCCGCAAGGGGACCGGCGCGGACCAAAATGGATGATAATCTGTATTATGTAAACTAACTGATGGATTCGCGGTCATCCGGGGCTGGTTCACCGCGCTGACGGTTCTATACTGTCCGTCAACGACATGCAGCAGAAAGGCAGCGTCATGGCCGTCTCTACGCCCGTTTGCGATTTTGGTGCCCCGGCGCCCGATTTCGATCTGCCCAATCCCGATGGCGGTCGCGTCCGCTTGGCCGATATTGCCGGTCCCAATGGCACGCTGGTGATGTTCATCTGCAATCATTGTCCTTACGTTCAGGCGGTTATGGACCGGATCGTGCGCGATGCGCGCGACCTTCAGGCGGCGGGCATCGGGGTTGTGGCGATCTCGTCCAATGACGTGACCGAATACCCGCAGGACAGCCCGCAGAACATGGCGGCCGAGGCCCGGCGCCATGGCTTTACCTTTCCTTATCTGTATGACCAGACACAGGATGTCGCGCGCGCCTTCGGGGCGCAATGCACGCCTGACTTCTTTGGCTATAACGCTGATGGGCAGCTGCAATATCGTGGCCGGCTGGATGCGTCGGGCCGCACGCCCGGACCGGCGGATGCCCGGCGCGAGCTGTACGAGGCCATGTTGCAGATTGCCCGCACCGGCCACGGCCCGCGCGATCAGGTGCCTTCCATGGGCTGTTCCATCAAGTGGATCGCATGAAACCCGCGCTGTTATTCGACCTTGACGGCACGCTGATCGACAGCGCGCCCGACATTCATGCCAGCGTCAATGCGGTGCTGCGTGACAAGGGCCTGCAACCGCTGTCCTTTGACCTGATCCGCAGCTTTATCGGCGGCGGCGTTCCGGTGCTGTGGCAACGGGTGCTGGCACATCTGGGGATCGGCGCCGATCAGCGCGCGGCTTTTGTCGCGCCCTTCATGGCGCGCTATGAAACCGCCACGGCGCTGACGCGGCTTTATCCGCATGTGCTTGAAACGCTTGGCGTTCTGGCCGATGCCGGTTATCCGCTGGCGCTGTGCACCAATAAGCCACAGGCGCCGACGCGGCATCTTCTGGACCATTTCGGGCTGGCCGCGCTGTTTGGCAGCGTGGTCTGCGGCGACACCCTGCCCCAGCGCAAGCCAGACCCGGCCATGCTGATGCTGGCGCAGCGCGAATTGGGTGCCGATAATGCGCTGTTCATCGGTGACAGCGAAATCGACGCAGCCGCTGCGCAAAACGCCGACATGCCGTTGTTTTTATTTACAAAAGGCTATCGCCGCGGGGCCATCGCGGCCATGCCGCATCAGGCCGCTTTCGACGATTTCGCTGACCTTCCCGCGTTGATTGACGCATTCAGCCCTTGAAATATCCGTCATTCGCCGGAATAAAAACCGCCTGACCCGTATCGGAGCGTGACATGGACATCCGCCAACTGACCCCGGATCTGGCCGTTGGCCCGCAAATCACCCCGCAGGATGTTGCGGCGCTGGCCGAAGCCGGGTTCCGCACCCTGATCAATAACCGCCCGGATGACGAGGTCACGCCCGACCTGTCCAGCGCTGCAATACAGGCGGCGGCCAGCGCGGCGGGGATGGATTACCACTATATCCCGTTTCCGCCCGGTCAGATCACCCCGGATATGGTGGCGGCCACGGCGCGGGCCTTGCAGGGCGCGCATCCGGTCATGGCCTATTGCCGGTCCGGCAATCGCAGCACCGTGCTGTGGGCCTTGTCCGAGGCCGACCGCCGCCCAAGCGCCGAACTGGCCGAGATCGCGGCGCGGGCCGGTTATGACCTGTCGCCGGTCATGCCGCTGATCGGGGCGCTGGCCCGTCAGCCCGGATAACCACCCTGCCCCTGACCACCCCGCCCCGGCGATGCCGCGCCCCTGACGCGGCCCGCCATGGTGCTGGTCTGGCTGCGGTCAGGCCGCAACCCCCAGCGCGCGTTTGACATTCGCGGTCCAGCCCAACAGCCGCAGATCGCCCGCCGCAATGGCCGGACGTTTCATCAGCGAGGGCTTGTTCATGATCTGCGTCACCGGGTCAGCCGCGCGTTCGGCATCCGACATGCCGCGCCAGGTCAGGCTGGCCCGGTTCACCAGCTTGTCGCCATAATCGGCCAGCATCTGGTCAAGCTGGTCCTTTGCAAGCGGCGTGTCGCGCACATCCACGAAATCGACCGCCCAACCGGCATCGCGCAAGGCCGCTTCCGCCTTCTGGCAGGTCGAGCATTTGCGCAGCCCATACATTATCAGCGTTTTTTCAGACATTTCCGGTCCTTTCAGATCAGCGGCACCAGCGGGACATTACACCCCGCCAGCGCCAGAATGGCCATGATGGCAACCCATTTCATGCTTTCCCCCTTGCCTGTTTTTCCCCGTCGCGGATCTTGGCCGCCAGGTCGCGGGCGATGGCGAAACTGCCCTTGATACGGTCGCTGTCCGACCCCCAGTCGCGGCGGATGACGATCTTGTTGTCCTGAACCTTCGCCGTGCCGCGCTGTTCGGTCAGGTATTCGACCAGCCCGGCGGGGTTGGGGAATTTATCCATGTGGAACTGAACCGTGGCGCCTTTCGGTCCGGCATCCAGCCGCGCGATATTGGCGCGTTTCGCCATCGCCTTGATGCGGATCACCAGCAGCAATGTGTTCACCTCGCGCGGGAGGGGGCCGAAACGGTCGATCAGCTCGGCGGCAAAGCCCTCCAGCTCGACCTTGGTGGTCAGGCTGGAGAGGCGCCGGTAAAGCCCCAGACGGACATCGAGGTCCGGGACGTAACCCTCTGGAATCGTGACCGGAACGCCAAGGTTCAGGGTCGGCGCCCATTCATCCTCGGGGGTGCCCTCAATCTCGCCGGATTTCAGCTTGGCGATGGTTTCCTCAAGCATCTGCTGATACAGTTCGAACCCGACCTCTTTGATATGGCCGGACTGTTCCTCGCCCAACAGATTGCCGGCACCGCGAATATCCATGTCCTGCGATGCCAGATTAAATCCGGCCCCCAAGCCGTCGATATTGCCCAGAAATTTCAGTCGCCGCATCGCCTGTGGTGTCAGTGGCGCGCGCGGTTTCGTGGTCAGGTAACAATAGGCCCGCGCCCGTGAACGCCCGACCCGGCCGCGGATCTGGTAAAGCTGCGCCAGCCCGAACATATCGGCCCGCCACACCACCATCGTGTTGGCGCTGGGAATATCCAGCCCGCTTTCGACAATCGTGGTCGCCAACAGCACGTCGTGGCTGCCATCGTAAAAGGCGTTCATCCGCTGGTCCAGATCGCCCGCCGCCAGCTGGCCATGGGCGGTGATCACGCTGACCTCGGGGACGTGTTCGGCCAGCCAGTCCTGCACCTCGGGCAGATCGGCCAGACGCGGCACCACAAAGAAGGACTGCCCGCCGCGGTATTTTTCCCGCAGCAGCGCCTCGCGGATGGTGACGCTGTCAAATTCCGACACATAGGTGCGGATCGCCAGACGGTCGACCGGGGGCGTGCCGATAACCGACAGATCGCGCACCCCGGTCAGCGACAGTTGCAGCGTGCGCGGAATCGGCGTCGCGGTCAGGGTCAGGACGTGGATGTCGCTGCGCATTTCCTTCAGCCGCTCCTTATGGGCGACGCCGAAATGCTGTTCCTCGTCGATAATCAGCAGGCCAAGGTCATGAAACCGCACCTGTTTGGCCAGCACGGCATGGGTGCCGACCACGATATCGACACTGCCATCGGCCAGCCCCTGCCGGGTGGCGCTGGCCTCTTTGGCGGGAATGAACCGCGACAGGCCGCGCACCGTCATCGGCGTGGCCCGGAACCGTTCGGCAAAGCTTCGGTAATGCTGACGCGCCAGCAGCGTGGTCGGCGCCACCACCGCCACCTGCTTGCCCTGACTGGCGACGATATAGGCGGCGCGCATCGCGACCTCGGTCTTGCCAAAGCCGACATCGCCCACGATCAGCCGGTCCATCGGGCGACCGGCGGCCAGATCCTCGGTCACGTCCTCGATCGCGGCCATCTGGTCGTCGGTTTCGGTATAGGGGAAGCGGGCGGAAAACGCCTCCCATTCGTGATGGGCGGGTTCCAGAACCGGGGCGGCGCGCAGGGCGCGCTCGGCCGCGATGCGCATCAGCTTGTCGGCAATGCGGCGGATGCGTTCCTTCAGCCGCGCCTTGCGGGCCTGCCACGCCCCGCCCCCCAGCTTGTCCAGCAGCCCCTCTTCATGGCCGTATCGCGACAACAGTTCGATATTCTCGACCGGCAGGAACAGGCGGTCGCCGCCGGCATATTCCAGCGCCACGCAATCATGCGGAACACCTGCGGCGGTGATGGTTTCCAGCCCGGTATAGCGCCCGATGCCATGTTCGACATGCACCACCAGATCGCCGGGTGTCAGGCTGGTGGTGTCTTGCAGAAAATTCTCGGCGCGGCGGCGCTTGCGCGCCCCCCGGATCAGCCGGTCCCCCAGCACATCCTGTTCCGAGATCACCACCAGCGGCACCGCGCCCACGGCCTGACCGCGCGCCTCGAAGCCCTCTTCCAGCGGCCAGACGGTCAGCGCCAGCGCCCCCGCCTTGCCCGGCAGGTCGCGCATGGTGGCGATCTGGCTGGCGCCGGTGATCCCCTCGTCGGCCAGCAGCCCCGCCAGCCGGTCGCGCGCCCCGTCCGAAAAGCTGGCGATCACCACCTGCCCGGTTTTCAGGTGGTGCCGGACATGATCGGCCAAAGCCCCGAACAGGTTCAGCTGTTCGGCCTGACGTTCCGGGGCGAAACTGCGCCCGCCCTTGCCGCCGGCATCCAGCACCCCCGGACCCGGCGGCTGCGCCAGGGCCGACAGGCGCAGCACCCGCCGGTGCGACAGCCAGCCCGCCCATTCGTCCCCATCCGCGAACAGCGCCGCGGGGGGGACCGGTTTGTAAACGGTGTCGGCGCGGTTTTTATGTGTCAGCGCCTCGCGCCGGGCGTCATATTGTTCGGTGATGGTTTCCCATTTGGCACGGCGGACCTGATCCAGATGATCATCCAGCATCACGCTGGCCTGCGGCAGGTAATCGAACAGGCTGTCCATGCGGTCGTGAAACCACGGCAGCCAATGTTCCATCCCCGCCATCTTGCGCCCGGCGCTGACCGATTCATACAGCGGGTCCGCCGCCCCCGCGCCAAAGGCCGCGCGATAGGACTGGCGGAAACGGGTGATCGCGTCCTCGTCCAGAATGACCTCGGACATGGGGGCCAGATCGACGGCATCCAGCTTTTCGACGGTGCGCTGGGTCTCGGGGTCGAACCGCCGCGCCCCGTCCAGCACATCGCCAAACAGGTCCAGCCGCACCGGCCCGCCGCCACCGGGGGAAAAGATGTCGATAATGCCGCCGCGAATGGCGTAATCGCCCGGCTCGGTCACGGTGGGGCTTTGGGCGAAACTCATCCGCGCCAGATAAGCGCGCAGCGCCCCCTCGTTCACGCGCTGGCCGACGCGGGCGGAAAAGCTGGCCCCAGCAACCGTGTCACGCGGCGGCACCCGCTGGATCGCCGCCGACAGCGTGGTCAGCAAAATGAACGGCCCGCTGAACGCGCCCTGCGCCAACCCCGCCAGCACCGCCATGCGCGCCGCCTGAAGCGAGGCCGAGGGCGAGACCCGGTCATAAGGCGTCGTGTCCCATGCCGGAAAGTCCACCACCACCGCATCGGGGGCGAAAAACGCCAGCGCCTGCCGCATGGCGGCCATGCGGCGGTCATCGCGGGCAATGTGAATGACCGGCTGGCCACGGGACAGTTCGCGCGCCAGCAGCGCGGCGTCAAATCCCTCGGGGGCGCCGGAAAGGGTCAGGTGGTCGGGGGCTTGGGCATATGTCGCAGGCATGAGGGATCAGATAGCGCAGCGCCGCGCAAGGTCAAGCAAGCTTACAGCCCGAACGGGTGCATGATCTGCCAGATCGTGCCCCACAGCGCACTGACCGACACCGCCAGCACCGAAATCACCGTCAGCCAGATCCGATAGGCACGCATCTGCCCGGCGATCCGCATCGCCGCCTGCGCCGGATCGGCCTGACCAGCCAGCACCGCCGCCATGACCGGCGCCAGCCTGCGCGCCAGCCACAGCCGCAGCACCTGCACCAGCGCGAAAGGCACCGCGATCAGCGCCATTTCCTGCCCGTAAACCCAGCCAAGCACCACCAGACCGGCCAGCGCGAAACTGGCCAGCGCGGTCAGCACCGGGCCTTCGGCCCCACCCGGACGCCAGCGCGGCAGGGTCAGCGACAGCCAGTCCAGCAACAGCGCCGCCTGCCGGGGCATACTGCCCTGCGGCGCCACCCGCAGCGCCTGCCGCGCCCGCGCGATCACATCCCACGGCACCCCCAGAACGCTGCGTCCGGCCAGTGTCCACAGGCTGACCACCGCCAGCCAATACCAGACCGACCCAAAGCTGCGGCTGCCCAACAGCGCCCAAAACCCGTCGATCTGTGGCATTGCCGCCCCCTGTTGCCTTATCCGCGCCCGCGCCGGCGCGCCCTGTGACCGCGACGGGTCCTGCCCGCGCCCTGCACTAACACCGCCCCGGCGCGATGCAAATCCCCGCCCGGCCCCGCTGCCAGTGCCAGTGCCAGCGCCATCCTTGCAGGGCCGAAGCTGCGGGTCTAGGTTGCGCCAAACAGCAGAAAGGCACCCCCATGGCCACGCCCATCGTCGCCCCCTTCCCCGCCACGCGTCTGCGCCGCCTGCGCCGCACCCCGGCCCTGCGCGCCATGACCGCCGAGGTGAACCTGACCGCCGCCAACCTGATCTGGCCGGTTTTCGTCACCGAGATCGAGGGCGGCGCCGGCGAGGTCACCTCGATGCCGGGGGTGCAGCGGCTGACGCTGGACGGGGTGCGGCGGGCGGCGGAACGTGCGGCCAGCCTGAATATCCCCGCGATCTGTATCTTTCCCCATGCCGATCCCGACCGCAAGAACGAGACCTGCGAACGTGCCTGGGACCCCGACAATATCGGCAACCGTGCCATCCGCGCGGTGAAAGAGGTCGCGCCCGAGCTGACCGTGATGACCGATATCGCGCTGGACCCCTATAACGTGAACGGCCATGACGGGCTGGTGCGCGACGGGGTGATCCTGAATGACGAAACCGTCGAATGTCTGGTCCGCATGGCCCTGGCGCAGGCACAGGCGGGGGCCGATATTCTGGGGCCGTCGGACATGATGGACGGCCGCATCGCGGCGCTGCGCGGGGCGCTGGAACGCGAAGGCCACAAGGATGTCGCGATCATGTCCTATGCGGCGAAATATGCCAGCGCGTTTTATGGTCCGTTCCGCGATGCGGTCGGGGCCTCGGGGCGGCTGGTGGGTGACAAGAAAACCTATCAGATCAACCCCGCCAACCGTGACGAGGCCCTGCGCTGTGTCGCCCGCGATCTGGCCGAGGGCGCCGATATGGTCATGGTCAAGCCGGGGATGCCCTATCTGGATATCTGCCGCATGGTCCGCGACCAGTTCGCCGCGCCGACATTCGCCTATCAGGTCAGCGGCGAATACGCGATGATCGAAGGCGCCATCCGCAATGGCTGGCTGTCGCGCGACGTGATGATCGAAAGCCTGCTGGCCTTCCGCCGCGCCGGTTGCGACGGGGTGCTGACCTATTTCGCTCCCGAAGTGGCCCAGATGCTGGCCTGACCGGTCAATTTGACCTATCGTGCCGGAAAAAGAAGCAACATTCAGGGACCGGATGACCATGACCAGCACCTTCTTGACCCGCCGCGGCTTTCTGGCCGCCAGCGCCGCAACGGCCGGTCTGGCGGCCTGTGGCGATCAGGCCATCAGCTTTGACGGCACTGGCCGCATCGACGCCCGCGTCAACGCCATCCACGCACAGCTGTTGCGCAGCGTGCCAACGGCGCAGGGGCTGATCGGCAATGCCAAAGGGGTGCTGTATATGCCGCTGGTCACCGAGGCCGGATTTGGCGTCGGCGGCGCCTATGGCGAGGGCGCGCTGCGGATCGCCGGGGCGACGGTCGATTATTATTCCGCCAGCAAGGCCAGCGTCGGGTTTCAGGCCGGGGCACAGCAATATGCCCATGTTCTGGTGTTCCAGACCGATGCCGCACTGGCCGATTTCCGGCGTCTGCCGGGCTGGGTCGCGGGGGCCGGGGCCTATTACACCCTGCCGGCCACCGGCCAGGAATTCGCCACGGACAGCCTGACCACGCAATACCCTGTGGTGGCGATGATCTTTGGCCAGTCGGGGCTGATGGCCGGCGCCGCGATCGAGGGCACCAAATACACCCGCATCCACCCCTCGGCCTCGGGGTGGAAACTGGCCATGCCGCAATGGCGCGGGCCGCAACCCGCCGCACAGCCGAAATGACGAAAGGGGCCGCAAGGCCCCTTTTCCCAACCCGCGATCACGGCCCCGGCAGCGATCAACTGCCGTGGATGATACGCACATAATTGGTGGTTTCGCGATAGGGCGGCACACCGCCATATTTCGCCACCGCCCCCGGCCCGGCATTATAGGCCGCAAGGGCCAGTCGCCAACTGCCGAACTGGTTATACATCATCCGCAGATAACGCGCACCGCCATGCAGGTTCTGCACCGGATCGCTGGCATTCACCCCCAGCTTGGCCGCTGTGCCGGGCATCAGCTGCGCCAGACCGCGCGCGCCCTTGTGGCTGCGGGCATTGGGGTTCCAGCCCGATTCCTGCTGGACCAGCCGCAGGAACAGATCCTCGGGGACGCCATATTTGCGCGCCGCGGCACGGGCATGGGGCATATAGGCGCTTTTGCGGCCGCGATAGACGGGGATGCGTTCGCTCAGCTGGATGGTCACCGACCGGTCGGCACCGCCCGGTTGCAGCCGGGCCGAGCGCTGATATTGCTTGGACAGACGGTTGTCGATCAGCCGGGTCTGGCGCTCGAACTGGGCCGCGCGCGATTTGCTGGACGCCCCTGCCAGCCGCAAACCATCCGCCTGAACCGGCGCGGCCAGCGCCAGCGCCAGAACGACCCCAACCCCGGCTTTCAGAATCCCGGCTTTCAGAACATGACGCAATCCCGGTGCGGTCATCAGCTTCATCTGCTGCCCCTCTTCGCCTTTGCGATCTTTTGGCAACAGCATACACAAAACCGCCGCCGGGAAAAGCGCCGCGATGCGCCGCCTCGCATGGCTGCTGGCATGGGCGGATTCCCGCCTGCCCCGGCGGGGCTTGCGGCCCGCCCGTCCGCCGCGTTATCAGATATGCCCAACAGCCCAAGACAAAGGACAGACAATGGCAGGTTCCGTCAACAAGGTGATCCTGATCGGCAATCTGGGTCAGGACCCTGAAATCCGCAGCTTCCAGAATGGCGGCAAGGTGGCGAATCTGCGCGTGGCCACCTCCGAGACCTGGAAAGACCGCAACACCGGCGAACGCCGCGAACGCACCGAATGGCACCGCGTGGCCATCATGTCCGAAGGGCTGGTGAATGTGGTCGAGCGATTCCTGAAAAAAGGCAGCAAGGTCTATCTGGAAGGCCAGCTTGAAACCCGCAAATGGCAGGACCAGTCCGGTCAGGACCGTTATACGACCGAAATCGTGCTGCGCGGTTTCAACAGCGCGCTGGTCATGCTTGATGGCCGAGGCGAAGGTGGCGGCGGCAGCGGGTCGCGCGGCGGCCAGTCTGGCGGCTATGGCGACAATTTCGGCGGCGGCGATTACGGCAGCCCCTCGGGCGGTCAGCAAAGCGGCGCAAGCCGCGCCGATTTCGACGACGATATCCCGTTCTGATCACCGCAATCTGATCACTGCAAAAGGGGCGCCCGGTGCGCCCCTTTTCACCCTGACGGGCCTCTTCGTTGCGCAAATACCCCGGGGTCCGGGGCAGCGCCCCGGATCAGCCCAGCAGACGCCCTTTCAGGGAATTGGGCGCGCTTTCCAAAATCTCGACCCGCACCAGATCACCGATCTGTGCCTGTGGCGCCTCGACAAACACCGAATGCAGGTAATCCGACTTGCCGACCATCTGCCCCGGCAGGCGGCCCGGTTTTTCGAACAACACCCCCAGACGGCGCCCGACCATGCTTTCCTGCGCCGCGCGCTGCTGACGCGACAGCAGCGCCTGCAATTCCTGTAACCGCGCATCGGCCACGGCATCCGCAACCCCGTCACGATCCGCCGCCGGGGTGCCCGGACGCGGCGAATATTTGAAACTGAACGCGGTGCCAAAGCCCACCTGTTCAATCAGGCGCAGCGTATCGGCATGGTCGGCATCGGTTTCGCCCGGAAAGCCGACGATGAAATCGCTGGTCAGCAAAATGTCAGGCCGCGCCGCCCTGATGCGGTCGATCAGCCGCAGGTAATCGGCGGCGGTATGCTTGCGGTTCATTGCCTTCAGAATGCGGTCCGACCCCGATTGCACCGGCAGATGCAGATAGGGCATCAGCTTGGGCTCGTCACCATGCGCGGCAATCAGGTCATCGGCCATGTCATTGGGGTGACTGGTGGTATAGCGAATGCGGTCCAGCCCCTCGATCGCCGCCAGCTGCCGGATCAGGCGGCCAAAGCCCCATTCGCCGCCTTCCGGTCCCTGCCCGTGCCAGCCATTGACGTTCTGCCCCAGCAAGGTGATCTCGCGCACGCCGCGCGCCACCAGATCGCGGGCCTCGCGCAGAATGCGGTCGACGGGGCGGCTGACCTCGGCGCCGCGGGTATAGGGCACGACGCAAAAGGCGCAGAACTTGTCACAGCCCTCTTGCACGGTCAGAAACGCGGCGGGGGCGCGGCGGGTGGCCTTGGACTGGGGCAGATGCTCGAACTTGTCATCGGCGGGGAATTCGGTCAGCACCTTCGGGCCGTCACCGCGCGCCATCGCCGGCAACCGGTGATACACCTGTGGCCCCACCACCAGATCGACCAGCGGCATCCGGTTGACGATTTCCTGACCCTCGGCCTGCGCCACGCAACCGGCCACGGCGATTTTCAGATCCGGCTTTTCGGCCTTCAGCGGTTTCAGCCGGCCAAGGTCGGAATACAGCTTTTCCGCCGCTTTCTCTCGGATGTGACAGGTGTTCAGCAACACCATATCGGCCTGCGCCTGATCATCGGTCAGCACATACCCTTCGGCGCCCATGGCCTCGGCCATGCGCTCGCTGTCATAGACGTTCATCTGGCAACCATAGGTCTTGATGAACAGCTTTTTCGGGCCGCTTGCATCCGTCATCTTGCGCCTTTCCGGGTGGGTTGGCGGGGCTTTTAACGCAAAGCGGATGCAAAGCAAAGCCACCCTGCCCTTCATCCTGGCCCAAATATCCCGGGGGTCCGGGGGCTGCCCCTGGGGGGGATCGGAATAAATTGGAATGGTGAGCCCTCGATGAATTTGAATGGGTGATCGGGCTCATCATGCGAAGCGCCGTAAATGTGGGCGATCCTGACTGGCGGCGATTTTGGCGCTGATCGCAAGAGCGGAACAAATTGCGTTTGAATATCGCCGCTCGATGGCCGCGATCTGCCAAACCTGGACGCAATGCGTCACCATTCGTGCATAGAGGCCACGACGCGACCGATGATATCGACCTCCTCGGTTGGGCCGATGTCCACCGCGCGCACCTGGCGTGGCGGGTAAATCGTGTTGTTGCTGATCAAGGCAATCGTCTCTCGGTCGATGCGCTGCATGTTCTTCACCACCAACTCCTCGCCCAGGCGCAAAACATAGGTGTTGCCATCGGTGGGATCGGTCTGGGCGCGGTCGATCAAGATCAGATCGCCAGCGGAAAGACGGGGTTCCATGCTGTCGCCGCGCACTTCGATCACGTTGAGCATCTTGTGATCCAGGTGCCGCCGCTTGATCCATTTCAGGCTGAATGCATAGTAGCTGACATCGAGATAATCGCCCGCGATAGCCCCTGGGCCAGCCGATGCGGAAACAGTGTATCTCGGAATTGGAACAAATTGGGAGACCGTTTCGGCCTCATCCGGGTTGCTCGACCCCACCCCAAAAAACCAATTTGGCTCGATCCCAAATGTGCCTATTAGAGACGAGACGAACGAGAAAGATGGCTCTTTGCGCCCCGTCTCGATGCTCGCAAGGTAACTTCGACTGACCTCCATCTGATCGGCAAACTCTTGTTGTGAAAGGTTTTTGTTTGACCTGATGAGCCGCACGCGCTCACCGAATTCAGAAATTGTTTTCATAGGGCACACTTTTGGCTTGACTTGTTTTCTTGGGTAACAATACATTGTTGCTATAGGGCACAACAAGATGTTGCTACAGGAGACAATATGCCAGTCAAAAACAAAATGTTCCAGCCCGGACTTGTCCTTTATGAGGTTGTCCTTGGGGCTTTCAAGGCGAGCGGCACACCCTTCGAGCAGTGGTGCAAAGCCAATGATATCAGCGGAAACACGGCGCGGAACGCCCTCAAGGGCGTTTATACTGGCCCGACCGGGCAGGAGGTTCTTGATCGCCTGATCGAAGGCGCTGGTGCCGATGTGGTCGAGGTGGCCTACCGGGCGCGCATCGCCCGCCATGCTGAGCAGCTCAAGGGCGCGGCGGCATGATCGGGCGGCAAAAGCAATTCGAGGTGGCGCAGCGCGCCGCCGCCGAGGAGGCCCTGCGCGGCCTGTCCGACAAGGACAAGGTGCATTTCGCGCTCAAGCTGATCCTTGACACCACGGACGGGCAAGCGGCTGGCGCGCTGTCTTTCGCGGCCAACCGGATCACCGAGCACGCACATATCCTCATGCGCGAAGCCTTTGAGCGGGAGTGCGGATGATGCGCGTGATCCCGGATCATATCGAGAATGCCTCATTCGAGGCCCATATGGCGGCGGCGGAAAAGATCGCGGCGGCGCTGGGCGTCGAGCGGGCCAAGCCGGGCGATGTGGCCCTGGCATTGGCGCATGCCTATGGCGAGGCGCTTGGCCTCTACGCCATGACGGGTGCCGCGAGCGATCAGCTTGAGGCGCTGGGCCGTGCGGCCTTGCGCGCCACGCAAGGCATGGTGTCGCGCATCCAGGCAAGCGATTGCGAGGGATCGGCATGAGCGCGCCCCAGGTGACAGTGGCCCGAGAGGGATCTGGCTGGATCGTCCGTAAAGACGGGGAAAAGGTCTATGGAGCCGTGAGCGCGCGCTGGCGCGCCGAGGAGGCCCGTGACCGGATCGAGCGTGAGGCGCGCCGCAAGCGCCACCCCTGCATCACCTGTGGCGACATTTTCACAAGCGACGGGCCGGGCAACCGCATGTGCGGGAAGTGCCGGGCCAATTCAACCGCGATCTTCGATGGGGCGGTGTGATGGCTGGGAAGGTGCGGGTTCATCCGAGGGCATATGAGCTTTTGGCTCACAACGTCCACGCGCGCGTTGATAACACGATGCGGGATGTGATCGGCATCAAGCCGACGAATGAGATGGTTGCCGAGGTTCTCGCCGATGCGCTGGGATATGCGCTGGCGATGTGTGCCCTGGATCGTATCGACCAGGCGAGCCTCGATCAAATCTCAGCCCGCACCCCGGAATACTACCGAAAAACACTCGCACCATTCTTCGAGCGGATGGGGGGATGAAATGGGGCAGGTTTTGAGGAAAGAGCAAGATTTTTCGGCGAGAACCGACCTTGCGTTAGCGATGCAGGACAATGTGCCTAACGCAAAGGCAAACGCAACACTAACGCAAGACGATTTGTGGATTTCGAGCGCGGCTCTTTCGGAGTTGGCTGGATGCCCCCTGAGGACCGCGCAGCATGCCCTAAAGGTCCGCAAATTTGATGGCGATGAGGTAACCGTCAAAACGGTCTCCTCGAATGTTGGGCGTGGCGGCAAGATGCTGTTGGTCTTGGTCGATAGCCTTTCCGATGATTTGCGCGAGCGGTGGTATGCCCAGCATGGGATCAAGCTGCATGAGAAGGTGGACCCGGAAACGGGCGAGGTGCGCCATGTCCCAGATGAGAATTTCCAACACGATGCGGATTTCGAGGAGCGGCACCGCCTGGCCGAATGGCGGCGCGATCTGATCAAGCCCGTCACCCGCCTCCCTAAAGGATCGGCGGATCGCGCGGCGCTGATCAAAGAGCTGGCCGAGGTGACCCACCGTTTCCCCAATGGTGAGCGCAAGGCAGTTACGCCCCAGACCCTCTATAACTGGGTGAAGGCCTATGAGAGCGATGGCACCTATGGCCTTATGCGCAAGCGCCGCTCTGACACCGGGGCCAAGCGCACGGGCATCACGCGCGCCTGGGATGGCTTCTTTGCCCCGCATATTGATGAGACCACGCATAATGATGTGGCCGATGAGATCACCCGCTATATCCGCTCGCTCTGGGGTGCCGGTGAGCGTGGCTGGCGCTCGATCTCGGAGAAATCTACCACCAAGCTGATCGAGCTTTCGCGCGATCTGCGCGTGGTGGCCTTTGATGCGCTGGAGCTGGGGCGGTGTGGTGACACGGCACGGGCGGGCACACAATTCGGGCTTTGCCACATCAATCGCCGCATGATCAAGAAGCACCGCGAATACAAGATCATCGCGGTGCAGGCCAAGGATAACGCGACCTTCCAGGATCGCTACATGCCCTCGGTGCGCCGCGACTATGGCAACCTCTTGCCGCGCGAGATCGTGGTGGGTGACGTTCACCCAGTCGATATCATGATGCGCCGCCCCGATGGCACGGTGGTCTATCCCAAGGCGATTGCCTGGTATGATGTGGCCACCAATGAGATGCACATGACCTTTGTGCTCCTGGAGCCCAAGGAAGGCATCCGGCGCGAGCATGTGGCCCAGAGCTTCCAGGCGATGGTGGAGGAATGGGGCCTGCCTCAGATGCTCTATCTCGACAACGGGAGCGAGTATTCCTGGGATGCCATGATCGGCGGATTCACCCAGCTCTCGAAGCTGACCGGCGGCGGGATCAAGGTGTTCGATCTGGATGGCAACCCCGAGGTTGCGGCCCGCGTGGCCGAGGGCCGTGAGGCGGTTGCGCGGTCGCGTCCCTATAACGCGAAGGGCAAGCCGGGTATCGAGGGTGCATTCGGTAACCTGGAGCAAGTCTTTTTCGCAACGATCCCCGGCTGGACCGCTGGCGACCGGATGGCCAAGAAAACCCATGCAAAGGGCAAGGACCCGATTGCCTTCCCAGGCGATGCGCGGGCCTTCCTGGATGAGGCCGGGCGGGCGCTGGATTGGTATCATAAGCGGCCCCAGCACGGGAAGCTCAAGGGCCAGAGCCCTAATGAGGCGCTGCGCGGGTTTATCGATCAGGGCTGGGGCAAGACCGTGCTTTCGCGCCCTGAGGTGCTGGCGCTGGCCTTTGCCGAGGTGGTGGAGCGGGTGCCGGATCGTGGCCGGGTGAGCTACACCCCACGGCGCGGCGAGACGCTCTATTTCTACCACGATGATCTCTTGGGGATTGATCGCCGGATCATCCTGCGCGTGCCCGCCTTCAACCCTGAATTCGTGTTCTGTTTCGACGGCGATGAGCTGATCTGCCAGGCTTTCCCCGAGCGTGCCTTTGGCGTGTTCGATCCGCGTGGGGCCGAGGAGGTCAACCGCCGTGGCAAGGCTTTCCGCCGCCAGATCGCCGAGAAGAAACGCCATGTCGCACTCCTCAGCCTGACCGAGGAGACCGAGCGTCACATCGCCCACATGCCTGATGCACCCGAGGCCCCCGTCGCGGCGGTAGTGGATGCCGGGATCATCGACCGGATGGCCCGCCTGGCGGGCGAGGAGCGCAAGCAGGCGCTCGCCGAGGCCGAGGATTGCAAGAAGCGCCAGGCGGCGCAGCAATGGAAAACCGGCCCGGTGAAGGCCTTGGAAAACTTCAAGTTTGCGGAGGAAGAGCATGACGATTGAATTTGTGGAAACGGCAATGGCGGGCCAGGCGCGCCAGATGTGCGAGGCGGTGATCGCCGCGCCGCGCTATAGCCGCCTTGGTCAACTCACGGGCGATCCTGGCACCGGCAAGACCGCCGCCACCAACTGGCTGGCCAAGGAGATGGGCGCGATCCGCGTGGAAGCCTGGGCCGGGATGAAGGAAAAGACCCTCCTCCAGGAGCTTGCCTATCAGTTCAACAAGGCCGGGCATTCCATCGATGAGAGCGGCACCTCGAACACGCTGATCCAGCGGCTCATCCGGCTCGCGCCAGAAGGCCAGCTCATCATTGTGGATGAGGCTAATCACCTGAAATGGCCCGCCCTGGAGATGCTGCGCTCGATCTCGGATATCGGCGGCGCGGGGCTTGTGATCGCGGGCACCGACCTTCTGGCCAAGAAGTTCACTCACCCGCAAATCCGGGTGTTTCTGGAGCAATTCCGCCAGCGCGTCGGCACCAAGAAGGTGGTGATGCAGCCGGTGACCGAACCCGCCGAGCTTGCCGCCTATGTGCTGGCCCCGCGTTTCGGCCAGATCACCAAGACCAGCGCCAAGGCCTTCCTGCGCAAGACGGGCGGCAACTGGCGTTTCGCGGTCGCGCTCTCGGATGCCTGCGCCCGCCTCATGGAAAACGAGGGGATCACCCAGCTCGATGAGCGGGTGGTTGAAACCGCCGCCGCCTGGATGGCGGGGCAAAGCTAGAGACCCGGTGACGGGCAGGAGGTCGAGCATGGAACAAGAAACCGCAATCGAGATCACGCCAGACACGGTGCTTGCCGTGCTGCGCACGCTGGAGGGCCGCGAGGCGGGCCTGCGCGTGGGTGAGCTGGTGGAGGTGATTACCGGCGAGGAGAGCACGCCCCAGCTTGAGCGGCACCTGCGCCATGTGGTCACCGAGCTGCGCATGCGCGGCCATCCCGCCTGCGCCACCCCCGATGATGGCTATTTCTGGGGCGTCACGCCCGAGGAGGTCTGGGACACGGTGCGCAACCTGACCCGGCGCTCGCTCACCGGCCTCACCCAGGCCAGCCGCATGACGGGCCGCACCGTCCAGGAGCTTGCCGGTCAACTGCAACTGGAGCTGGAGGAGGCTCAATATGAGTGAGGCCCCCTTCACCTATGACCTTTCGGCCAGCGGTGGCCCCGAGCGGATCACCATCGATGAGCTCACCCGCCTGGCGGTGCGCGCCAAGAGCAAGGTCAAAGCCTCGGCGCGCGGCTGGTCGATGCTGAGCCAGATCGAGGTGCTCGCCCTGGCCTGGTTTGCCGATCTGTTTCTGGAGGATGGCGAGCTTGGCCCGTCGCCCCCCGCAAAACCCGAACCCGCAGTGATTTCAAACGTCTGAAAAGGAGAAACCAATGGCGTCACGCAAGATGAAAACCCAGGGCACCAATGTGCCGGTGCCGCAAGACGATAGCGAGGCCCGCGAGGCGATCCGCGAGATCGGCGACCTCAACCGCGAGGTGCTACGCATCGAGGCTGAGATGAATGACAAGATCGCGGCCCTCCAGGAGGAATATGGTGCGCGGGTGGCCCCGCTGCGCGAGAGCGCCACGGCCAAGATCGAAGGGCTGCGCATGTTCGCCGAGGTCAACCGTGATCGGCTGACCCGTGGCGGCAAGGTCAAATTCCACAAGTTCGCAACCGGCGAGATTTCCTGGCGGCTGCGCCCGGCCAAGGTGACGATCCGGGGCAAGGATGCCGTGATCGAAGCGATCAAGGCCGCACGCCTGGGCAAGAAGTTCCTGCGCGTCAAAGAGGACATCAACAAGGAAGCCATGCTCGAAGATCGCGCCACGGCGGCGGCTCTCGCGGGTGTGACCATTGGCTCGGATGGGGAGGATTTCCTGGTGGAACCCTTCGAGACCGAGCTGAAAGAGGCCTCCTGAGGCCATCAACCAAGGCCCGAAAACGGGCGTTTTCAAAGAGGAAGAAACCATGACCAAAGCTGAATTGATCAAGGCACTTGCCGAGGAATGCACCACCGCCGCCGGGGCGGCTGAAAGCCTCCTGGATGGGCTGGCCCGCGTCACCTCGAAAGAGCTTGGCGAAGGCGGTGAGGTGACCATCCCCGGTATCGCCAAGCTGACCACCAAGGAGCGCGCCGCCCGCAAGGGCCGCAATCCCGGCACGGGCGAGGAGATCGATATCCCCGCCAAGACGGTGGTGAATGTGAAGGTGCTCAAGGCCCTGGCTGATCACGTCGCCTGATCGATGAGTTGGCGGCGGGTATGGCAGCACCCGCCGCCCGCCGCCGCGCTGAGCAGACACTCAACTCCTCCCGAGTGGGCGCGGCGGCATCAACCCAAGGAGATAGGAAAATGGCAGAGATCGAGATCAGGACAACGGGCGAGTTGATCGTCAATCTGGAGGTGGTTGGCCGCATTACCTGGGCCAAGCCGCTGATCGAAAGCGAGATTGCGGGCCTCTATGACGATCACGGGTATGGCTATGATGAGTGGGGTGATCCCTTCGATTGCTCCCCATGCGATGAAAAGGACGATCTCCTTAAGGACATCGAGGATGCCGTTGGTCGCGTGCAGAGGTTGCTCGGCGATGTGAGCGAGCGATTGGACGGGATGGGCCTTTCCGATGGGCTGACACGTCAACGGGTGATCGAAGCCCAGGGCGTTCTCA
Organism: Paracoccus jiaweipingae; assembly: GCF_044335505.1. NCBI lineage: Bacteria > Pseudomonadati > Pseudomonadota > Alphaproteobacteria > Rhodobacterales > Paracoccaceae > Paracoccus > Paracoccus jiaweipingae. The sequence continues at coordinate 174,046 of NZ_JBISBS010000003.1, forward strand.
AAGGCCTGGAGTTCTCGGTATGACGCCCGCATTTGTCGCTCCAGATCAGATTGCCCAAGTAGCAGGGCTCACCGAAAAGCATGTGCGCCGCATGATCGCCCGCGCCCAGGGCGCAGGCCCCTACGTCTCGCAAGAGTGGTTTGGCAAGCGCCTGCGCATTGTCACCGGGGAATGCGGCCCCGAGGTCGAATTCACCACGCTCCCCGATCACATCCGCGAGGCTTTTGTGATGCTCGACCAAGAAGAGCTCCCGCTACCCCCCCTGTGACCATTTTAATTTTGAATGAGCCATCGCCCCCGATTTTGCACTGAGACCGAGACCGAAAATGACCAATTCCAAGACATCCCCCAAGCGCCGCAACAGCGATCTGGCCATGATCCACATCGCCGCCAAGCGGCTTTTCGGTGATGTCTCCAAGGGGGGCGATGGCCGGGACGCCTATGAGGACTGGCTGGAGCGCCTTTCTGGCAAGAGATCGGCGGGAAAACTCACCACGCCCGAGCGGATCGACCTGATCAAGCGGTTGCGCCGTGATGGCCTGATCCCCGAGCGCGAGCGCGGCGGGATCGGCCAGAGCAAAGATGGGGCCGAGCGCCCCACCTCGGCCCAGTGGGCCAAGCTCGGCGGGCTTGCGCGCTCGATGGGCTGGGAGAAGGGCCTGGAGGATGCGCGCCTGCGCTCTTTCGTGACCCGCACCGCCAAGGTGCATTCCACCCGCTTCATCACCCGCGCCCAGGCGAGCAAGGTGATCATGGGCTTGGAGGAATGGGTGCGCCAGCGCGAGGCCAACCTGGAAGGGGGCCGCGATGCAGTGTCCTAAATGCGGCGGGCGCGGCTATTGCTACGCGACCAAGCCCAACGGCACCGTCAAACAACGATACCGGCAATGCCGGATTTGCGGGCATCGCTTCTCCACCTGGGAAGAGATCGAAAACCGTGACCTGCGCGGATATGAAACGAAACCGCAGGAGCAAGACATATTCGCGGAAAATCCAGAAAAGGCAAAGGGTTGATGCGTGATGAGGTGACCGAGCGTGTAGCGGCACCCGCTGCACAAGCGCCCGCCGGGATCGGCCACAACGGTGGCCCAAGGGTGGAGCCTTTCGGGCTGCGCGCCGCCTGGTTGAGGTTCGCAAACGAGCTGGAGCTGCGCCGCCTGGCCAAGCTCCACATGAGGATCGAGCGCCGCAAGCGCGGCATCGAGGACCTGGTGGCCGAGCGCAGGCTGATCATGAACAGGTGTATCCGCCGGATGCGCCGCGCCGAGGGGAAGGATTGACGGGAATGCCCAAGTTGACCATAGCAGAGGAGGCCATCACCACGGTCCTGCGCCGCCGCCTGGCGCGCTCGGTGGTGATCAAGGATGCCAAGGCCTGGGAGGAGCTCTATGGCCAGCTCCAGACCGCCATGAGCAACGCCTGGAGCGATGCCATGCGGGAGGGGATCGCCAATGCCCTGGACCGCCTGCGCGATCTCGGCCCTGGCCGCTTCTCGCGGGAGGATGGTGCGGCGATCCTGCGCGTGCTTGAGGGATCGGTGGGGGCCGAGGCGATCCGCGCGGCCATGCGCGAGCCGGTGGTCAACCTGACCGATGCGCTTTTCCGGCTGGGCGGCGAGGAGGTTGGCCAGGCCACGGGAGTGGCCATCGCCTTTATGCGGCCCGATCTCGATGCGCTCGATATCCTGAAATCCGGCAACCTGTATTGGGTAGGCAATAGCTGGAACATCCACACCCAAAACCTCTTTGCCAAGGCGCTGGAGGACTATTTCACGGAAGGCATGACGCGCGAGGGCTTGACCCAGCGTTTCGCCGAGGACTTCGCGGGGCTCACGGAACGTGGCCAGGTGTATTGGGAGATGCTTGCCGATCACACCGCCACCAAAACCCGCGAGATGGGGCGCGTGTCTGGATATGAGCGTGCGGGGATCACGCGCGTCCAGGTGCGCGCCCAGCTCGATGATAAGACCACACGGATTTGCCGCCATATGCACGGGCGGATCATCGAGGTGGCCAAGATGCGCGCCCAGCGCGATGCCTATCTGGAGGCGGTGAGCCGCCGCAACGAGCCCGCCGCCCGCGCGGCCTGGGAGATGCACGGAGCTGGCACCGATTTCGCGGGCACGCCCACCTCGAAGCTGGGCAAGGGCACCGCCAGCCCGCCCTATCATTTCCGGTGCCGCACCATCACGGTGGCCTATTTCGGGAGCGGTGATAGCGATATTGACCGCTGGACCGTGGCCGCGTATGACCGCGAGCCCCTGAGCCGCAAGGATGTGGGTGCGCTGATCGAGCGCGCCAGATCGGCAAGCTGGCCGCATACCAAGGTGGTGCGCGGCCATTTCCGAAAGCACCAGGCCCGGCTTGGGATCGAGACCCAAGAGGCTTTCAGCGCCTCGGCCATCGATCTCATCCGGCGCGGGGATCGGGATGTATATCTCTCGGTGCGCAGGGGGGCGCTCAACGCCACCTTTGTGCGGCCCATGTCGAGCATCGACAAGGGGGCCGAGGGCTACATTGTGACCGCTGTGGACCTGGCCGAGAACAAGATCACCTCGCACCATTGGCGGCGCAATCTGGAGACCACCGGGGATGAGGTGCCCGCGCTGAAACAACCCGCAAGAGGACTGAGAAAATGGCTTACACGCTGACAGGCATTGACCCGCTGGGGCACGCAATCATCGCCACGGGCGCATCGATCAAGGATCGGGTGCTCTCCTGCTATGACACCATCGGCGATCCCGATTTCGATCTGTCGCGCGATGAGGTGCTGCACATCCGCTCGGCCCTGGAGCTGGCCCGCGATCAGCTTACGCCCGATCAGCAAGCCGAGCTTGATGAGATCGATGCCTATTGGCGCGCCAATGCCAAGGACTTCAACGCGGATTTCGGCGTGTTCCATTTCCAGGAGGACAAGCATGCGGCCCTCAAGGGCTTCATCGAGGATGAGCATGGAGAGGCCCCGCCGATCCCGCGCGGCCACTGGTGGTGGCGTCCCATCGAGGAAGGTGCAAACTGATCCACGTTGGAATCAGTTAGGAGGTAAATATGAAGTATTTGGCGATTTGCACTTGGATTGTTGGCGCAACGGCGGCGCAGGCAGACGATGCGGCAACGTGGATGTGCCTCTTTGAAAGGGTGCCGGTTGCGGTGGTGGAGCCATCCAACATGATTGCCGAGAAGAAGATGCGGGCACAGATCACCAACAACCTCGGATTTTCGCTCAACAAGGTGGCGGTTGATTTCTCGATGTCGTCGGAAACTTCGGGTGAGAGGCACGAGGAAAGCATAGTCTTTCCATTCCCGGCCCCGCTGATGCCAGGTGAGAGCCGTGAGGTCGTGGCGTATTTCGTGATGAACCCCGAAGAAGTTTCGGCCTTCAATCATCCTGACCTTTTCGCGCAGGCTGCGACAGCGAACGTCCTGGATGGCGCGGATCGACGCATGGTCCTGCGCGAGAATATCGGGCCATCGTTTCAGGTTTTCTGGCCTTTTCAGCCGAAATCGCCCGAAGTCTGCGAGTGATGCGTGGACCAAAATAAATTAGAATGACTTGACCCGAATTGCCTTTTGGCGCATCTCTGGGGTGTCGAAAGCGGGCCTTAAGCAGCTTGCAACGACCACTGACCTGTAGGCGGATGCGCCCCGTGAAGGCGACTTCATTGAGGACTTCCGGGGGCCGCGCGCGCATGTCCAGGGCGAAAGCCTAAAGGCGCGTGGGCATCGTCCTACAGCGATGTGCTTAACCCCCGGAGGGCTGATGCCCTCCCGCACTGTAGGAGAGCACCATGAACGCTTTGACGTTCCACGATACATCCATAACCATCATCGACCGAGGCGGCACACCCTGGATGCCCGGCCCGGAGATCGGCGCGGCGCTCGGATACGAAGACCCTGCTGCCTCGCTGCTGCGGGTCTACGCCCGAAACAAGACTGAATTCACACCGGAGATGACCTGCACGGTTAAATTGACCGCCCAGGGTCAGCGCCGCACCGTGCGCGTCTTCTCCCCGCGCGGAGCACTCCTGTTGGCGATGCACGCCAACACTGAGCGCGCGGTGGCCTTCCGCGCCTGGGTGCTCGATATCCTGGAAGGCAAGACGCCCTTGCCGGGGCGGGCGGATCGGCTGACGCAGATCACCGAGGCGCTTTTGGTGGCGCGGCCCCGGTGGGAGCGGCACCTGTTCTACGCCGCCAAGGACCTGACCCATGCCGAGATCGCGCGGATCGAGGGCATCTCGCCCTCGGCGGTCACGCTGGACGCGCGCGAGCTGCGCCGCCTCGGCCTTCTGGACCGGGTGGCCAAAGGCCCGCGCGCACCGGGCCGGATCGCGCAAGAGCGCCGCGCGCAACTTCTGGGCGATGGAGGTGCGGCATGAAGGATCACGAGAAACAGGACGCCGTGAACGAGGCGCGCGCCATGCTGGCGGGGTTGCTCGACCTCTTGGCCGACACCCGCCCGCGCACCGAGGTGCCCGCCGAGGGGCTTTATGCGCTCTTGTCCTGCATCGAGGCCAAGCTGAGATGCGCGGCTGAATAGCGGCGTGAATAATTTGCGGTGAGAATTGGAAAAGGCCCCTGACGCCGGGCCTTTTCACTTATCGGCTTTGCCATCGAGCTTGCGCTCGATCCGCTCCAGTGAGCGGGTGATCCGGTCCATGCTTTCCTCATGGTGCTTGTCCTGCATCTCCTGTTTCGTCTCCAGGATTGCCACGCGGCCCTTGAGGTGGAACCATTGCGCGACCAGGCCAATGGCCATGCCGCCCCAGGTGAGGATATCTTTGAGGCTCACCTCCATCACACCACCCCCTTGATCAGGCGGCGCGTAGCTGCGCGGATCGCGCCGATCCGCACGGCGGCGAACATGATGCCACGCCAGAGCTCGGGCATGCCCAGCACGCCGAGGGCCTCGAAAAACACGGCATCGCACTTGGCCCGCGTGTAGCGCCCGCTCTCCAGCATCCAATCATGCAGCGCCGCCGCCTGGATGTAATCTGGGTGCGCCATCGGCACGAGCATGCGGAACGGAAGCGGCACTGAGGCCCCATCGAATTGGAACCCATCCGGCACCTCGATCACATCTTGCGGGGCATCGAGGCTCCCGACCGCATAGCGGAAACCCTCTATCACCTCCCAGCGGGGGCGCTGGAAGCCAGGCGGGAGAAGCCGCACCAGGCCGGTTGCGGTGTTCGGCACGGCCATGATGATGAGACGATCTGTAAAGCTAGACATCACGCCCCTCCCTCATCGGCGCAGGGCGCGCAGGGCACCCACACCAGAGCCAACATAGAAGAGCCAGCGGATCATATCACCCGCCCATTCCTGCATTTGCGGGGTGGGCAGATCGGCCACCGACCAGGAGAAGCCAAAGACACTATCGAGAATGACCGCCGACCACCAAAGCGCCAGCGGCACAATGAAGAGACCCGCGAACACCCAGAACCACGGGAATGCCAGCTTGGCCTTGTTGTAATCGGCCATGATCTGGGCCTCTTTCACGGCCTCGCGCGCCAGCGCCACGGTGGTTTCGGACTTGAGCCGCTCGCGGTCGTTTTCGAGCTCGGCCCGCCGCTCCATGTGATCGAGGGCCTTCTCGACCACGCCGCCAAAACCGAGCTTGACCAGGAATGCGATAATACCAGCCATCACCGCACCCCATCCGCCCAGTGTTTCAGCCGCTCGCGGAACACCACGATCCCGGCGATCACGATCACCGCGCCGCCAATGATGATGGCGGTCTGGACGGCTTCCGACTGACCGCCAAACCAGCCCGCGCCCACCACGCCAGAAGCGCCAACCCATTGGGCGATCTGGGCAATGAGGGTTTTCGACTGGGCAGGCGTTTGCCGGGGTGGCGAGCCATCGCGCCGGTCATTGATCACGGGCGGCGCATCTTCGATCCCATAACCCTCGGCGAGGAGCGCCTCCTCATATTCGCGGGCGATCTCGGCGATGGCGGCGGCTTTGTCGGTGCCGTTGATGATGCGCCGAGCGCCACGGTAATTCGAGCTCTGGAGCGTGATGTAATCGGCCAGCTTCTTGCCTGTAAACCAGCCATCGCGCGCGCCGATCACCAGGATTTCAGCCGAGATTTCGGGCTCCATCACCTTATCGGGATCGGTGGTCAGATCGATGCCAAGCTCGGCACCGGCCTTGTGATAGTTGCGCTCCCAGGTAAGTTGGACAAAGCCCCGGCCATACCAGGGGAAATAGCGCAGGTTGTTCTTGCGCCAATCCTCGGAGAGCCAAAAGGCCTCGCGCACCGGCTCCATCGTGCGGGCGGTTTCCCAGTATGCCGTGGCCAGCACATAGGCGGCTTGGTTGCGCAACAGGCCATACCGCATGCAAGCCGTCACGATCAGCTTGGTGTGGCCGAGTTCAAAATCGACTTTCATGAGAAGCCTCCATTGAAAGGGCTGCGCCGGGATCGGCGCAGCGTTGAGGTTGGCGATCAGGCGGTGAGATCGCTCAGGATGAAGGCCTGGAGCCGCAGGATGTGAGACGCATGGTCTTTCATCTTGGTGGCCGCATTGCCGGTGAAAGCGTAGCGGCGCAGCCGCCAGGCAAGGAAATCGGTGGTGAGCTCGCCCTCGGACTGGCGGTCGAGCGCCTTGCCCACGCTGGCCTCGATCTTCTCGGGATCGGCATCGATGCCGAGCTTGCCGAGAAGGCGCTGCGCGAGGTCCTGGCCCTGGGCCACGGCGCAATCGAACGCGGCCACGGCGAGCGGTGCCGGGAGTTGATCGCAGCCCATGCCATCCCAGATCGCGCGCGCCTCGGCGGGCTCGGAGCTGGTGCCGGTGAGGCAAAACTGCGCCGCCTGATCGAAGATCGTGGCCTCGCCCTGGGCTTGGGTTTCCGGTGCGGCCTGCGCGGCGGCATCCGTAGCGGGGGACTTGGCATCCTCAGCCGGTGCCGTGGTTTCCTGCGCCTTGGCCTCATCGGCCTTGGTCGTGGTTTCGGTGGCCTTGGCCGAGGTTTTCGCGTCCTCGGTGGCCTTTTGGGTCTTGCTTTTTGCCATGATCGATATCCTTTCTTGGCTCATTCAAAAACAAAGTGTTCCGCCTATTGGCGGCGCACGCTCAGCCCACGGGCGCGCAGCGCCTGCGCGAGCTCATCGGCCACCTCCTGGCCAACCTCAGGCGCGAGAAAATCTAATCCCTCGCGCTCCAAGTCCTCGACGGCGCGCGCGAGCCAGGGATTGCCTTTGCGTGCCGGTTGATTGACGGATTTCACGGGGTGGCGGGCACCCTTCCAGGCCAGCGCCTTCTTGCGCTTTGGCTTGATCGTGATCGCGGGTCGCCCATCGTGAACGGCGCGCGCATAGGGCGTATTCGCCGAGAGGATCGCATCGGTGGTGCCCGATGGCTCGACAACATGCGCCTTGCGCAGATCGCCCTTGTCGAACGGCACGTTGCCCTGGCGCGTGGCGATCTCGCGCAGCTTCTCGGCGATCTGGAGCGTCCAGCGTTGCAGGGGCAGGCTCATCGCAGCACCTCCACCCCGAGGCCGCTTGCCCCGCCGCCCGGTTTCGCCCGGCCATCGGCGGCAAGCGCCACGGCCCAGAAGAGATCGCCATGCCCATCATCGCTGCGCTCGGCGTCATACTTGATCGAGGTGCCGCTGGTGAGCTTCTGGATCGAGTGAAGCTGCGCCAGAACATCGGGATCATTGGGCAACAGGAGGCGGCGCTCCTCGGCCAGCTTGAGCATGTTGAGCGCCAGCTTGGCCTTGCGCTGCGCGGAAAACCACACCCCCTCGAAACGCTCGGGCGCGGCCTTGTGGAGCTCCTCGGCGAGCTGCATGCCGAGGCCGGTCTTATCCACCTTCCAGCTCTCGATATCGAAGCGGCCATCGACCTCATGGATGCGCGCTTTCTGAGCATCGAATGGGAGGCCCTTGTGCATCTCATGGTGGATCAGCGCGTAGCGATCCTTCCACTTGGCGCGCTCATGCTCCTGGCCAACCAGGGCAATCGCGGTGCGGTCGTTGATCCGGCCCACGTCAACGCCGCCACGCAAGCGGGCAAAGTTGGCAGGGATGATCGCCTCGGTGGTGAGCGAGTGCAGGAGCTCCCAGGACAGGAGCGCCGAGCCGTTTTCGGCCCATTGGCATTCGTAAAACATCGCCCAGCTCTCGCTATCGAAGAGCATGCGCAGTTCATCGAGGCCACCTGGAAGGGGCATGCCTTGGGCGATGGCATCCTCGATGGTGATGGTCTTGCGCCACCAGTGATCGTGCTTGTTCTTGTGGTTGGTGGCGATCTCCCAGAAGAGCGAGCCGGGCAGGAAGGGCGTGGAGAATACCGTGACGCGGCCCCCGATGGCCGTGATCGAGGGGATCACCGCCGCCCAGAGCATGCGCTGATTGCGCACCCAGGCAAACTCATCGAGCCAGACATCGCCGGGCCAGCCCTGGGCGGTGCGGAAGTTGGTGGAGACCGCGACGATATCGGCCCCCATCACAGTGATTTTGTTGGCCTTGTCCTCCTCCAGGAGCACATCGAGGCGCGCCGCATGGTGGCGCACATAGCCGAGGATGATCTGCGCCTGGCGCTCGGAGGCCGAGACCACGATTTGCGGGCGTCCCGCCATCGCACCGAGAAGCACCGCCAGCCCAACCACATAGGAAAACCCGATCTGGCGGGCCTTGAGGATGATGCGGAAACGCTCTTCGCTTTCCAGGAATTCGACCTGGTAGCCATAGAGCCCATAATCGGGATCGAGCACGCGGGCGAGCGCCTCGGTCGATACGGCATTCGCCACGATGGGGCGCGGCTTGGGCTTGGGCGCGGCCTTCCTGAGCCGCTCCAGAGCCTTGGTAAGCATGGCCAAGCGTTGCGCCTGGGCGTTGCTGGGGTTCTTCGCCCGGCTCAGCCGAAAGATTTGTTCTTCCAGGCCGATGGTGGTTTCGCGCCGCTTGCGCAGCTCGCTCATCCACTCGCCGCGCTCGATCCAATGGCGCACCGTGCGTGGGCTGCATCCGATCCGGGCGGCGATTTCGGTGGAGCTGTCGCCCGCCAGGAATTCAAGATAGGCTTGCTCGCGCTGTGCCTCGGTGTATTTGGCAGGTCGCCCGCGCCCTCTGGATGCCCCTGAGCGACTCTGTGCTGGCCGCTGAATGGCCTTCTCGCCTTTTTTGGTGTCAGGGTAGCCGGAAGAGCCTTTCGGCCCTCTACGGCCCTCTCCTGCGCCGTTTTGATCCTTGGGGTGCTTCGCCATTGCCGCTCAGCCCCTCAGGAACGAGCCAGGAGCGCCGCAAGCGCCTGGATCGTGGTGGCGGGTGCCGAGCGGGCAATCGGCTCTCCTGCGCCCTCTGAGGGGCTTCCAGAGAGGTTGGCGAGGGCGGGCAGGAGCGCGCGGGCCTCTTCTTGGGTGACGATACCCGCCTGCACCAGCTCGGGCAGGTTCTCGGCATCGTCTTTGGGAGGGGTGAGGTCGAGCGGGCGGAATGCCACCTGACCCTCGGTGAGACCCGCATCGGGATCACCGGGAGCGAGACCCAGCTCCTTGAGGAGCGGGCGCAACTGGTCAAGCATCCGCCGCCGCTTGGGCTTGAGCGTGAGGTGCTCGAAAATGAAAAGCTGGCCAGAAACCTCGCCGCCGCCGCCGAGCTGACCCGCCGACATGATCCCGAGGATGCGCGGCGGGGTGCCGTGCGCCACGGGGATGCGGTCGCGGGCGGCATCGATCAGCTTGAGGAAATCGCCATCCTTCACATCCGCCGTGAGCTTGTCGATGGTGATCTCACCCTCTTCGCCGGATGTGAGGATGAGCGTGCGGTGGGCATTGTCCATGCCTTGGAAGTCGTTGCGGAAAAACTCGCGGATCGCCTCTTTCTGCGCGGCGCTCGGCGTCACGCCCTTGAAGGTGATGGCGTATTCCGGGATTGCGTTGTTCTTGAAAAACGAGGCGTTGTAGCGGGTGGCCGCATAGGCCAACTCCAGCATGCCCGCCGCGCCGATCCAGGTTGGCATCGCGTAGTGCCGCCCCTCGGGGCAAAGCTCCTTGAGATGCACGATCTCGCGGGCGTTGAAACGGATTTTTTGGGTGTCGCCATCGGCCCTGGGCACGCGCTGGAGAAAGCCCTCGCGCAGGCGGCTCATGGTCACCGCTGGCAGGCGGCGCAGCCCGATGATGCGCTCGCCATCGCTGGAGCGGATCACCTGGAGGAAGGCGTTGCCGTAGGTTTCGAGGTCAAGCCCGAGCTGGGTGAAAAGCTCAGTCGCGCCCGTATCGCAAAGCTCCTCGATCTTGGAAGCCTCGCCCAGGAGGCCACCGCCAAAGGCGCTCTCGGCCTTCACATGGATGGCCCGGCTATGTTCGGAGCTGGCGCGATAGAGCTTGGCCAGGGCGCGCGGCTCGATGGGCCAGAGATATTCGCCATCGAGCCCGGTATCGGCGCGCGCGCTTAGGAGCCCGTCGATGTCGGATTTCTGGACTGTAACGGTGACCGCCTCGGCGGCACTCTGGGGGGCTCTTTGGTGCTCATGCCCCAAGAGATACAGGGCAAAAATCTGGGGCGATATTCCCCTAAGCCTTTGAAAGTTTACTTATAAACCAGAAGGCCGCACCCCATCTTTCACCACCAGGATCGATCAGGCAAGAGTGATTTCAACACGTCACTCAACAGCCCTGGAGCCGATCCTTTGGCCAAGCTCAAAGACCTTTCCGTTAGCTTCCTTTCGCTGGTCAAAACCCCTGCGACCGGCAAGGGCCTGACCTTGAAATCCGCCAAGGCGGGCGAGCGCGCCGCGACCTTCGAGATCATCAAAACCGATGATGAGCTTATGCGCGCCTATGGCATCGTCTACGCCCCCGATCAGGAGGATGCGCATGGCGACACCGCCGATGCCGCCACGATCCGAAAGGCGCAGGCCGAATTCATGCGCGAGGGGCGGCTCCAGAACATCGACACCGAACATTCCTTCACCGCCGAGATGGCTTTCGTGGCCGAGAGCTGGCTGGTGCGCAAGGATGATGCCCTTTTCCCCGGTGAACCCGAGGGGGCCTGGGCCGTGGGCATCCAAATCGGCGATCCCGATCTCTGGAAGCAACTGAAATCCGGCGAGCTGACCGGTATCTCCCTGGCTGGGATCGCTCGCATGGAGCCTGAGCCGGATGATCCGGCCAACCCTCGGTATACCGAGAAAACCAAAGACGCCGCGCCTGGCTGGGTCGAGCGTTTGATCAAGGCGCTGACCGGCGCACACCCCCAAGAACCCATCGAGGAGACTGACATGGACAAAGAAGCAGTCCAGGAGATCGTGCGCGACACGCTCAAGAGCGAGCTGGGCGATGCGATCAAGGATGCCCTGAAATCCGCAGGCGTGGGCGGCACCGCCGATCCTGCGCCCGCACCGGCACCCGCCGCCGATCCGGCCCCTGCGCCTGAGGCGGATAGCGGTGAAACCGACATCGAAAAGGCCATCGCCAAGGGCTTCACCGCCCTGGAAGGCAAGATCGATGACAAGATCACCAAGGCCCTCGCCAAGGGCGTGACCGAAACCGACCCGAACACGGGCACCGCCGAGGAGAGCTTCGCATGATCATCACCCTGAAATCCGGCCAGCGCATGCAAGATTTCATTGCGCTCGCCAAGGGGCTCATCGAGCCCGAGGACCTGCGCAACGGTGGCGGGCTGAAAGCCCAGGAAGCCGCCAAGCTGATCACCATGCTTTTTGCTGACCCCTTCCTCACGAAGGTCACCACGATCCGCATGAGCCGCCTGACGCGCGATGTGGATGTGATGGATATCGCGCGCCGCCAGCTTGTGCGCGTGCCGCAAGGCCAGGAGCCCGTTGATGGCGATCTGACAGGTGCGGGCGAGTTCGGCTGCAAGCTGACCGCGCTCGATGTCCAGCTCTTCGCCTCGCTCACGCTCGATTTCCTGCGCGAGAACAAGGACAACCCCAACCTCCAGAAAGAGGTGGAGACCGGCTTCAACACCCGTCTAGGCAACGATATCGTCGATCTGGGCTTCAACGGCGTGGCCGATGATGCCGCTGGAGCGGATCGAGCGGCCAAGTTCATCCGGCTCAACAAGGGCTGGCTCCAGATCATGCGTGATGCCGCCAATACGCCTAAGGTCGATATCGATCCGGCGCTCAATGGCTGGATCGCCTCGCTCAAGACGATCATGGAGGCCGCAGATGATCGCGTGCGGGCAACCTCTTCCTTCATCATGAACGAAGCGGATGCCGATGCTTACGCTGAGGAAATCAACGCGCCGGTCACCGGCTCCGAGGTCCAGAGCAACAGCCCGGCCCGCCGTTTCCGGGGCAAGACCATCGAGACGCATCCGATGGTGCCGCAAGGCTCGGTCGCGTTCACGCCGATGGCCAACCTGGTCTATGGCCTGAACACCGATATCCGGCGTGATCGTGCGTATCACTCGCGCAAGCGGGCGCTCGAATACACCTTCGATATGGCTTTCGATTTCGAGGTTGCGGTGAAGCAATTTGCCGTGCTCGGCGAGTAAGCGAGGGCGCGGGCGTGAGCATCACACCGGATGAAATCAGGGCCTATGCCAACCTCCCTCAGGAGGTGCCGGAAACCCTGTTTTCCAAGCACATCGAGATTGCCCAGCGCGATCTCGCCCGTGCCACCGGCATCGATGCCGCGCCCGATGGCCTCGATGAGCAATGGGCCGAGGCGCTCACCGTGCGCGCCTTGGCCAGCGCCTTTCCCTGGCTCAACACCTTCGCGCTCGATGGCGCGGCCAAGGTGGGGCGGCTTGAGGGATCGGTCGAATACCGCTTCCTCGATGCCGATGAGGTTGAGGAGAAGGTCAAGAATTTGAACGCCCGTTTCGAGGAGCTGGTGAGCGTGCTCACCCCCGCCGATCCGGGTGAAACCCCGCCCGATGAGGCGAGCCTCGGCTCGCTCTCGATGATGTCAGTCTGAGGATCACCATGCGCCTGCGCACCCGCTTTGCCGCCGAGATGCAATCCCGCCTCATCGCCTCGCTTCCCGAGGTGGTTGAGACCGTTTGGGATGCCCAGGCGGTTGTGGTCGCGGTCGAGCAAATCAAGTTCACCTCGGCGGGTGGCATCGAGGGCGATTGGGAGCGCAAGGCCACGCTCACGGGTGTGGTGCGCGCCGAGCTGCGCGCCGATGAGATCGATGCGCTGGAGGTCGAGCCGCTGATTGCCAACCTGGTGGCCGCGCCCGTGCATTTCGGCTTTGATGCCGAGACGCCGCTGGAAGACCTCAGCGAAAAAGCCCGTTTCGTGCTGGCCGATTGGCGCGATGTGATCCGCGATACCCAGGTTGCGAGCGCCCTGCGCTTCACCGTCGAGGCCACGATTGCCGCCCATGCCGGGCCTGGCGTGCGCCCTGATCTCCTGATCAGCCAAGCGCCAGAAATCGGCCCCGATCACGCGGGTGCCTACACCTCGGTCACGGGGGATGCGGCATGAGCGATTTCGACACCAATGAGAATGACCGCCGCCTCGGCAACATCGCCCAGATGGGCGTGGTCGAGGAGGTCAACTATGCCAACCCGCCCAAGGCGCGCGTGCGGATCGGTGAGCTTCTCACCGGCTGGATGCGCATGGGCACCCGACGCGCGGGCGATGCGCATGAGAGCTGGGGCTATAGCGTTGGCGAGGAGGTGCTGGTGGTTTCGACCTCGGGCGAGTTTCGCAATGGCGCGATTGTCTGCGCCCTGGCCAATGGCAAAAACCCCGCCCAGGCGGCGGATGGTGTTTTCAAGACCGTCTATCCGGGCGGTGTCGAGATCACGATCAGCGGCGGCAACGTCGATATTACCGCGCCGGGCAATGTCACCGTCAATGGTGATGTGATCGCCGATGGGATCAGCCTCAAGACCCACATTCATCCCGAAAGCATTGGCAGTGTCACGGGAGCGCCGCAATGAGTTTCACCGGCCTCAACTTGACCAATGGGCGCGCCGTGAGCGGGCTCGATCATCTGCGCCAATCGGTGCGGGATATCCTGATCACGCCCATCGGATCGCGCGTCATGCGCCGCGATTACGGCTCGGGCCTGGCCGATCTGATCGACCAGAACCTCACGCCCCTCACGCTGGCCCAGATTTACGCGGCCTCGGTCGATGCGTTGCGCAAGTGGGAGCCCCGCCTGCGCGTCACCCGTGTCCAGGCTGAGGCCCTGCCCGAGGAAATGGAGGATGGTCGCCTCTCGATCACGGTGGATGGCATCTACCTGCCCGAGGGCCGCGAGATCACGCTCGATGGGGTGGTGCTATGAGCTTCACCGCGATCAATCTCACCCGGCTCCCCGCGCCCCAGATCATCGAGCAGCCGGATTTCGAGACGATCTTTGCCGCCCGCAAGGCCCGGCTGATCGAGCTTGCCCAAGAGTTTGGCGATGCCGCCTATGTGGCCGCACTCGCCGCCGCGCTGGAGCTGGAGAGCGAGCCCCTGGTGCATCTCCTACAGGAAGATAGCTACCGCGAGCTCCTCTTGCGCGCCGCTGTCCAGGATGCAGGCAAGGGCAACCTTCTGGCCTTTGCTGAGAGGGCCATGCTTGACCATCTCGCCGCCTTCTATGGCGTTGCGCGCCAGGTGATCCAGGAGGCGGATGCCAGCGTGAGCCCGCCTATCGAGGAGGTGCTGGAGGATGATGAGCGCCTGCGCGCCCGCGTCCAGCTCGCCCCCGAGGGCTTCACCACCGCAGGCTCCATCGGCTCCTATACCTTCTGGGCGCTTTCCGCGTCTCCCCTGGTCAAGGATGTGGCGGTGCTGGAGGGCATGCCGCCCGGCGAGGTCCATGTTGCCGTGCTTTCGACCGAAGGCGATGGCACTGCCGATGCAGCTCTGATCCAAGATGTGGCGGCTGCGCTCAATGCCGAAGATGTGCGCCCGCTGTGCGATACGGTGGTGGTGCAGAGCGCCGCTGTTGTGCCCTACCAGATCGAAGCTGCTTTGACCTTCTACAATGGTCCGGATGGCGCCGTGGTGCTCGCCGCTGCGCAGGCTGCGATTGAGACCTATGTGGCCGATCATCACCGCCTCGGGCACGATATCACGCTCTCGGGCATCTTTGCCGCCCTCCACCAGGAAGGGGTGCAAAAGGTCACCTTGGCCGCCCCGGCCACTGATCTTGTGATCGGCCAGGGCGAGGCCGGATATTGCACCGGCATCACCCTGGCCGATGGGGGCCGCGATGTTTGATTTTGCCACCCTTCTGCCGCCCAACGCGACCGACCAGACCCGCGCCCTTGAGGTGATCATGGCCGAGCGCGAGATCGGCCTAGAGAGGGCCATCGAGACGCTTTGGAACCCGTGGACCTGCCCCGAGCGACACCTGCCTTGGCTGGCCTGGGCGCTGTCGGTCGATGAGTGGGATGCAAGCTGGCCGGTTGAAACCAAGCGGGCGGTTATCGCCTCCTCGATCGAGGTGCATCGCAAGAAAGGCACCGTGTCCTCGATCCGCCGCGCTCTTGCCGCTGCGGGCTATGGCGGCGCGGTCATTCTGGAGGGCCGCTATTCCAACGCGCATGACGGATCGCTCCGCTTCGATGGCACGGAGGCTTACGGCGGGCCGGATCACTGGGCCGAGTTCCTGCCGCACAACGGAGCTTTCTCTTACGACGCGAGCGAAGACCACGGCGGGCCGGATCACTGGGCCGAGTATCGGGTGCGCCTGCCGCGTCCGATCAGCATTGCCCAATCAAAAACGCTGCGCCGTATCCTGGCCAACGTGGCCCCCGCGCGCTGCCGCCTGAAACGCCTCTATTTCACCGAGGTGGCTCACCTCTTTGACCGCGCCATCGCCCACGATGGCACCTATTCCTATGGAGCTGCATAATGGCTGACCTTCCCGAAAGCGCCGATTGGGTGGATGGCATCTACCAGATCGAAACCACCGATCCCGTGGTGGGTGGCCCGCCGAACCTCGCCCTTGGTCAGGGTATCTCGAATGTGCAGGCGCAACAGCTCGCGCAGCGCACTAGCTACCTCAAGAGCGCCATCAACGGCCTTGGAGGCGAGGCCGGTGGTGTCCCCGGTGCAGACCTAGACGCGCTCACCGGCTCCGGGGCCTATCGCATCGCCATCGGTGATAACGCGAGTCCGGCTTCCACATATGAGGGGGCTTTGCAACACGTCGAGGGCGCGAACGGGATCGCGTGGCAGGTCGCGTTCATGTCCAATGGGCGCAGCTATACACGCCACCGCACAGACGCCACGCCGACATGGACGGCGTGGGCGCTGGCGTGGAGCGAGGCGAGCGCAACGTTCAGCGCGGGGCTTTCTGGTTATCAGATTTTCCCGAGCGGGTTGATCATGCAGTGGGGCCAGCTTGGCACCTCTGGCGGAGTCGGGCAGGTCACCTTCCCTATCGCCTTCCCGAATGTTTGCCGGGTGGTGGTTGTGGGAGACAACGCAAACTCCACTGATCTCACCAATGTCCATATCTCGTCCCAGGGGGACCGGACCAATACCGGCGTCAAGCTTTACGCTCTCAAGCCCGATGGGTCACCGGTGGCATCGGTCGTTCAATACGTCGCAATCGGAGACTAAGAACATGAAAAAAGCGCATTACGACGAAGGCGGGCGCATCGTCGGTTTCTACGATCCTGCAATCCATGCCGACATCCCGGCTCCGGTCGTGGACATCCCGGACGATGCCTGGGCGGGGCATACTGGTGGCACGCAGGTTTACCATGTTGACCTGAGCGGTGCCGCGCCCGCTGTCGCGCCTTACATTCCGCCGCCACCCAGCCGCGAAGATCAGCGGCGGAGCGCGCTTGCAAAAATCGATGCCGAACATGCCCGCTATTTGCGCGCGCTGACGGGTGGCGCGACCATCGAGGAGCGTGACACCTGGAAGCCGAAAGAAGAGGCCTCCCGCGCTTTCGAGGCAGGCACCGCCACGCCTGGCCAAGCGGCCATGCTCGCCGCCGAGGCCGATGGCGGCGGCATCACAGAGGCCGAGCTGGCCGCGAAGATCATCGCCAAAGCAGACGCCTTTCTCGCGCTGATCGGTGTCGCCGCCGGTCTGCGAGCCAAGGCTCGCGCCGCCATCATGGCCGCAACCGATGAGGCCGTGCCTCTCGACCAGGTGAGCGGCCAGATCACCGCCGCCTTCACCCAGCTTGACGCGGATGCCAAAGCGGCGGTCGCGCAGTTCACCAACGAAACCCAAGACCCCAGCTCCTGAAAGGAGGCAAGACATGCCTGAGCAATTTCTCCACGGCGTCGAGGTTGTCGAGATCGACACCGGCACGCGCCCCATTCGCACCGTGCGCTCCTCGGTCATTGGCCTGGTGGGCACCGCCCCCGACGCCGATGCCGACAAGTTCCCGCTCAACAAGCCTGTTCTGATCGCAGGAAAACGCAGCGAAGCGGCTGGCCTGGGTGACGCTGGCACCCTCATGCCCGCCATCGATGATATCTTCGATCAGGCCGGGGCCATCGTGGTTGTCGTGCGCGTCGAAGAGGGCATCGATGATGCCGCAACGCTTTCCAACGTGATCGGCGGCACCGATGCGATCACCGGCCTGCCCGAGGGGCTCCAGGTGCTCCTTACCGCCGAGAGCGAGCTGGGCGTTGCCCCGCGCATCCTGGTGGTGCCCGAGTTCTCCCAGGAGCAAGCGGTGGTGGCCGATCTGATCTCGATTGCGACCAAGCTGCGCGCCGTGATCATCGCCGATGGCCCGAATTCCAACGATGCCGACGCCATCGCCTACCGCGACAATTTCGGCTCGGATCGCATCTACCTGGTCGATCCCTGGGTGAAGGTCTGGGATACCGTGACCTCCACCGAGATCATCCGCCCGGCCTCGGCCCGCGTGGCGGGTGTGATCGCCAAATCGGATGCCGAGCGCGGCTTCTGGCATTCGCCGTCCAACCGGCTGATCGATGGTATCCTGGGCACCGCCCGGCCCATCGATTTCACCCTGGGCGATGCGACCTCGCGCGCGAACATCCTCAATGAGAACGAGGTCACCACGATCATCCAGCGTGATGGCTATCGTCTCTGGGGCAATCGCACGCTCAGCGCCGATCCCAAGTGGGCTTTCCTCAAGCGCCGCCGGATCGCCGACATGATCAACGAAAGCATCATGCAGGCGCATTTCTGGGCAGTGGACCGCAATGCGGATCGCACCTATTTCGAGGATGTGATCGAAGGCGTAAACGCCTACGGGCGGCGCATGATCACCGTGGGTGCGCTGGTGGGCTTCAAATGCTGGGCCGATCCCGATCTCAACACCCCCGAGGCACTCGAAGCGGGCCAGGTCTATTTCGACTATGATTGGGTCGAAACGCCCACCGCCGAGCACATCACTTTCCGCTCCATGATCAACAACGGCTACCTCTCCGAGGTCCTGCCTAACGCGGCCTAAGGAGGGCTTTCACGATGCGTGATCTTCTGAAATTCATGAATGGCTTTGTCGATGGCTACGGTTATGCCGGTGTCATTTCGGCGGCTGAGGTGCCCAAGATCGAGGTGGCCACCCGCGAATTCAACGCGGCGGGTATGGCTGGCCCCATCGAGGTGCGTATGGCGCGCCTGGCCAATGCGCTGATGGCCAAGCTCACTTTCGAGGGCTTCGATCCGCACCTCTATGAGACCCTCGACATTACCGAGGGCGCTCTGATCCCGTTCACCATCAAGGGCTCGACCGAGGATGGCGACGGGGCCACCCACGCGCACAACATCAAGATGCGCGGTTTCCTCAAGGTCCTCGATGAGGGTGAGTGGAAGGATGGCGAGGGCGTGCCGCTCAAGCTCGATATGAGCCTGCGCTACTACAAGCGCGAGCGCGATGGGGTGGAGCTCTTCGAGATCGACCAGGAGAACATGGTATTCCGCGTGCGCGACAATGACCTCCTGGCGCAACACCGCACCAATATCGCGCGCTGAGGAGGGCTGAGACATGGCACATAGCGAAACCATCACCCTGCAATACCCCTTCACCTTCGAGGGCGAGGAGATCACCGAGATCACCATCCGCCGCCCGAAAATGCGCGACATGAAAAAGGCCCAGAAGCACAAGGACGACATGGAGAAATCCATTCACATGATCGCCGATCTGGCCGAGGTGTCGCCCAAGCTGGTGGAAGAGCTCGACACCGAGGACTTTGGCGCGGTGAGTGCCAAGGTGGGGGAGTTTATGGGCGCATCGGGGGAACAGACCCCGTAAGGCTGCGCCCGGTCGCCCTTTTCATGAGCCGCCATTTCCACTGGCAACCATCCGAGATCGATGAGTTGCCAGTGGAAGAGCTCCTCGAAACCTTCGAGGACGCCAAAACCTACCTTGAGAAAGAGCGAGAGAAGCGATGATCCCTACCGTTGGTGTCGATGTCCTGGTGAGCCTGGCCGACCGGCTCTCGGCACCGCTGAGGGATGCGGAAGCGACTATCGCACGCGCCTCGGAACGGATGAACCGCCGCCTCCAGCTCTCCATGAAGCTGGCGGGCGGTGGTGCCGCCGCAGCCGGGATCGCCTATGGCGCGCAACGCCTGGTCACCGGCTTCACCGATAGCATCCGAGAGGTCGAGCGCGCCAAGGGCGAGCTGGCCACGCTGGGCGTGCGCGATCTCGATGCCGTGGTGCAACGCGGCTATGAGATGCAGACCCAGCTTGCCGGGATCACGGCGGATGCCTTTGTGCGCGCCTCCTATGACATCAAGTCCGGGATCAGCTCGCTCACCGATCAGGGCGTGGCCGATATGACCGCCGCCGCCATGCTGGTGGCCAAGGCGACAAAGGGCCAGGCCGAGCAAATGACCTCGCTTTTTGCGACCTCATACGGGATCTTCAAAGACCAGTATGCGGCCATGAGCGATGCCGATTTCGGCAACATGTTCGGGGCTGCGCTTTCCGCCTCGGTGCAACAGTTCAAGACCGATGGCGCGGCGATGCAACAAGCCATCGAGACGGCTGGCGCGGGGGCGGTCAACCTCGGAATGCAAATGACCGAGCAGCTCACGCTCCTGGGCATGATGCAACAGCAAATGCAGGCCGGTGAGGCGGGCACAGCGCTGCGCGCTTTCGCGACCAATGCGGCTCGCGCGCATGAAAAATTCGGCGAGATGGCTGTCACCGCCGAGCGCCCGGTGCGCGTGCGCATCCTCGATGAGAATGGCCAACTTCGCGCGATGCCCGATATCCTGACCGATCTCAGGGCGCGCTATGGCGAGACCCTTGACGCCTTCGAGGCGGCTGAGATCAAGGATGCCTTTGGCACCGATGAAGCCATGAAAATGATCAACGCCCTCTATGGCCAGGAGGCGGCGGTGCGCGCCAATGCCGAGGCCCTGGGCGATGCGGCGGATCAGGGGGCCGCGTTCACCGAACAGATGGCCCGTGCCGCCGATAGCAACTGGGATGCGGCGATGGTGCTCCTTTCCCAGAAAATGGACGTGCTGCGCCAAAAGATCGGCGAGCGGCTTCTACCCGTGGTCGAGCGGCTCTTGCCGGTGATCGATGCGTTCATCGCCACCGCCTTTGACTGGATCGATGCCAACCCCGAGCTGGTCACCGGGATCGGTGCGGTGGTGGCGGGCCTGGGCGCGCTGGCGGCGATTGTGGCCCCCATCCTGATCGGCGCGGGCGCGCTGGTGAGCGGCTGGGCGATGATGAGCTATGGGGCAACGCGGCTCGGCCTTGCCGTGTTCAACGTGGGCAAATGGGTGGCCGGTGCGGGTCGCTGGCTTCTCTGGCTTGGTCGTCTGGTGCTGCCCCTGGTGGGCAAGGCGGTCATGTTCATCGGGCGCGCGCTGATCGCCAACCCCATCGGCGCGATCATCATGGGCATCGCGGGTGC
The DNA here is from genome assembly GCF_044335505.1 of Paracoccus jiaweipingae. Classification (NCBI taxonomy): domain Bacteria; kingdom Pseudomonadati; phylum Pseudomonadota; class Alphaproteobacteria; order Rhodobacterales; family Paracoccaceae; genus Paracoccus; species Paracoccus jiaweipingae. The sequence continues at coordinate 194,805 of NZ_JBISBS010000003.1, forward strand.
AGCCTTCCTCATCTATAAATACTGGGAGCCGATTTCGGCCTTTTTCCAGGACCTTTGGGCGCAGGTTGTTGATGCCTTCGATGGCGCGGTGGACTGGATCACCAGTGCCGTGGATAGCGTGATCGGCTTTGACTGGGCCAGCCTTCTCACCCTCGATGGCCTGCGATCCGCCTGGAGCGCGGTCACCGGCTTCCTGGGCCGCGTGCTGGGCAACCTCTGGGATGCGCTCAGCCCGCTTGCCTGGTTTGGGATCGTGCGATCCGAGGACCTGGCAAACGCCTGGGCGGCGGTCACCAGCTTCATCACCGGCACCGCGCGCAAGCTCTGGGAGGGCATCACCAGCATCGAGTGGGGTAACCTTCTCACTCTCGATGGCCTGCGCGCGGCCTGGGCTGGCGTCGCTGGCTTTCTCGGCGGCGTGCTCGGCACGCTCTGGGATACGCTCAGCCCGCTATCCTGGGCCGGGATTGTCAAATCGGATGATCTTGCCGCCGCTTGGGCGGGGGTGACGGGTTTCATTACTGGCACCGCAAGCCAGGTTTGGGCGGGGATCACCGGGATCGATTGGGGCAACCTCCTCACGCTTGAGGGGCTGCGCACCGCTTGGAGCGGCGTCACCGGGTTCATCGGTGGTGTAGTGGGCGATCTCTGGGATGCACTCAGCCCGCTTTCATGGGCGGGCCTGGTCAATTCCGAGGACCTGAGCGCCGCATGGAACGCGGTGACGGGCTTTGTCTCGGGCACGGCGAGCAAGGTGTGGGATGGGATCACCAGCATCGAGTGGAGCGGTCTGGTCGATAGCGCAGCAATGTCGAGGGCTATCGATAGCCTGGTGGGTATTGTTGAGCGCGGCTGGGAGACCCTGGAGGGCATCTTTGATAGCATCATCGCCGCCGCCGCCGCCGTGGGCGAGAAGGTGGGCGAGGCCATCACGATTGCCATCGATGGTGCGCGCGCCGCGCTGGCCGCGCTGAGCGGTGATCGCGGTGTGGAGCGGATTTTCGGGCAGCTCGATGCCCTGGCCGAAAACGGCATCGGGCGAGACTTTGTGCAAGGTCAGGCGCTCACCGAGGCGCTGGAGGCTGAGCAAATCACCCTCGATGCTTACCGCCAGGCCCTCGCGGCGGTGGTCGAGGAAGGCGGGCGCTTTGCCGAGATCGCGCAACAGATGATCGATAAATCCGGCCAGCTCGACACCTTCAGCCTGCCCGAACCTCCCGCGCCGCAAATGCCGCCGATGGAGGATATCGATGCGGTATCGGCCAAGCTATCGGCGATCCAAGCCGCCGCCGCCGAGACCATCGCGGCGGTGCAATCCGCGATCAGCCAGATCGTGGGAATTGTCCAAGGCATCGATCTGACCACCGAGGGCGCGCGGATCGCGTCCTCCATCGCGGCGGGCATTCGCGCCCAGATCGGCGAGGTGCGCGCCGCCGCCGCCGCTATGAGCGCCGCGATCCGCAGCGCGCTCCCCGGCAACGCCAATGTCAACGTGGCCCTCTCGGGCGCGCCCGCGCCGGTCCAGGCGCGCGCCAGCGGCGGGTGGTATAAGCCCGGCTGGCTCTTGACCGGCGAGCAAGGCCCCGAGCTACGCTATGCCACCGAGGGCGGCTTCATCGCGCACAACCGCGCCCTGCGCGGCATGCTCGATATGGCCAGCCGCACCCGCGATCTGGTGAGTGGCATCGGCTTCGAGGGGCTGGGTACAAGCCCGGTGCCTGCGCTGGCCACCGTCGCGGCGGCGGCTGGACCCACCATGCAGCGCGGGCCGATCACGCTTTCGCCGCAATACAACATGCCCATGAGCTTCGAGAGGGGCGTGGATATGGATGAGGTGCGCAACACCGTGCGTCAGGAGCTCATCGCCGCCGAGGAGCGTGCGCAAGCCGATCTGAGGAGGCTCCTGCATGACTAAGGTGATGATGATGCTCGGGGCCTATCCCTTCATGCTGGACACCGCCGCCTATCAACAGCTCAAGCGCAGCTCGGAATATCGATGGAAAGAGCTTGACCGGATCGGGCGCAAGCCCGCCCAGCAATATGTAGGGCCTGGGGCCGATCAGATCACGCTCTCGGGTGAAATCCTGCCCCATTGGAAAGGCGGGCTTTATCAAGTGGACGCGATGCGCGCCCAGGCGGCGGGCGGCAAGCCTCTGGTGCTCCTGGAGGGCTATGGCGGTTTCGTGCTGGGCACCTGGGTGATCCTCAAGATCGAGGAAACCAAGAGCGAGCTCATGGGCGATGGGAGCCCGCGTGTGATCAACTTCTCCATGACGCTCAAGGAATATGGTGAGGATCAGGGTGGTATCGGTGGGCTCGGCCTCGCCTTGGCCGCGCTTTCAACATTGGCGAGGTTGGTATGAAATATCGCACCAAGGATGGCGATGTGCTCGATGCGATCTGCGCCAAGCATTATGGCGACACGCCGCACCAGGTGGAGGATGTGCTCGCCGCCAACCCCGGCCTTGCCGCCCTCGGCCCGGTGCTGCCCTCGGGGCTGATCATCAACTTGCCCGAGATCGAGGACACCGCGCAGGAGCGCCCCACAATCCGGCTATGGGATTGATCGCATGACACCTGATTTCAAAGTGATCGCCGCTGGCATCAACATCACACCCCAGATCAAGGATCGCCTCCTCAGTCTCACCGTGAGCGACGAGGCGGGCTTCAAGTCCGATCAGGTCGAGATCACCCTCGATGATCGGGATAACGCCATCGAGTTGCCCTTGCCTGGTGCGCCGCTGGTCGTGTTGATGGGGTATAAGGAGACATTCCTGGTGCCGATGGGCATCTACACCGCCGATGAGGTGGTGGCCAAAGGCCCGCCCGATACCGTCACGATCCGGGGTAAAGCCGCCAACCTGGGCGGATCGATCAAGGAGCAGAAAACCCGCAACTGGGATGAAAAGACCATCGAGGAGATCGTGAGCACCATCGCGGGCGAGCACGGGCTGGAGCCGAAGGTGGCCGAGGCCTATGCCGATTTCTTCTATGAGCACCTCGATCAGACCGATGAGAGCGATCTCAACTTCCTCATGCGGATCGCCAAGGAGCACGATGCGCTGGCCACGGTGAAGGGGCAGACACTCCTCTTTATAGGCAAGGGCGAGGGCAAGACCGCGAGCGGACTGCCCATGCTTCCCCTGCCCATCACCAGATCGGGCAAGCTCTCCTGGTCAATGACGCTTGCCACGCGCGGCGATTTCAGATCGGTCGAGGCCAACTGGCACAACGAAGAAACCGGGCAGAAAGAGAAGGTGACCGAGGGTGAAGGCTCGCCGATCAAGAAGCTGCGCCACACCTACGCCACCAAGGAAGAGGCCCAGCGCGCGGCCAAGGCCGAGCTCGACAAGATCAAGCGGGGCAACGACACCCTGAGCATGACGATGCCGGGTAACCCGCTGATCGCCGCCGAGGGTCAAATCCTCGCGCTCGGGTTTCGGATCGGGGTGGCGGGGCTATGGTCGATCACCAGCGCCAAGCACCAGATCGGGGGCGGTGGTTTCACCACATCGATTGAGACCGAGAAGCCCAAATCAGAGGTCAGCTAGACAAGCGAGCGGTTCAAAATTAAAACGATCACCAATCGAAAAAATTTTGGTCCGGTCCACCCCCCGTGACGCTGCGCTTCCCCGTTGAACACGGCGTCAGGGGCGTCTAGCCTGCCCGCATAACCGCACCCTGACAGGAGGTCATGCGATGAAAAACGAAAGCTGGTCCCAGCGCGCCGAAGAATATTCCATGTATGGGTTTACCGACCTGCCAAGCGTGCATCAGCGCGGCACGGTGGTCATCACCCATGGCGACGGCCCCTATATCGTCGATACCGACGGCAAACGGTATCTGGATGCCAATTCCGGGCTGTGGAACATGGTCGCCGGGTTCGACCACAAGGGTCTGGCAGATGCCGCCAAGGCGCAATATGACAAATTCCCCGGCTATCACGCGTTTTTCGGGCGCATGTCCGACCAGACGGTGCTGCTGTCGGAAAAGCTGATCGAGGTCAGTCCCTGGGATCGCGGCAAGGTATTTTACACCAATTCCGGGTCCGAGGCGAATGACACGCTGGTCAAGATGCTGTGGTTTCTGGCCCGGTCCGAGGGTCAGCCCCAGCGCCGCAAGATCCTGACCCGCGTCAATGCCTATCACGGTGTCACCGCGGTTTCGGCCAGCATGACCGGCAAACCCTATAACGAGGTTTTCGGCCTGCCCCTGCCGGGCTTTATCCACCTGACCTGCCCGCATTACTGGCGCTTTGGTCAGGACGGCGAGACCGAGGAACAGTTCACCCAGCGTCTGGCCCAAGAGCTTGAGGACACGATCACCCGCGAAGGCGCCGACACCATCGCCGCTTTCGTGGCCGAACCGGTCATGGGCGCGGGCGGGGTGATTCCCCCGTCCAAAGGGTATTTTCAGGCCATTCAGCCGATCCTGAAAAAACACGGTATCCCGCTGGTCTCGGACGAGGTGATCTGCGGCTTTGGGCGCACCGGCAACACCTGGGGCTGTGAAACCTATGGCTTTACGCCCGATGCGATCATCAGTTCCAAGGCGCTGACGGCGGGGTATTTCCCGATGGGTGCGGTGCTGCTGGGGCCGGATCTGTCCGACCGCATGGACCGCGCGGTCGAGGTGATCGAGGAATTCCCCCACGGCTTTACCGCCTCGGGGCATCCGGTCGGCTGCGCCATCGCGCTGAAGGCCATCGACGTGGTGATGAACGAGGGGCTGGCCGATAATGTCCGCCGCCTTGCCCCCCGGATGGAGGCCGGCCTGCGCGCCATCATGGAACGCAGCAACCATATCGGGGAATTGCGCGGCATCGGCTATATGTGGGCGCTTGAGGCCTGCCTTGACCCGGCCAGCAAAACCCCCTTCGACAGCAGCCTGTCGGTCAGCGAACGCATCGCCAATACCTGCACCGATCTGGGGCTGATCTGCCGCCCGCTGGGGCAGTCGGTGGTGCTGTGCCCGCCCTTCACCCTGACCGAGGCGCAGATGGACGAAATGTTCGACAAGCTGGAAACCGCCCTCAACAAGGTCTTTGCAGAGGTGGCATGACACCGCTGACGACCGGCCGGTCGCATTGACCCCGGCCGGTCGTCGCCTTAGCCGTAATGCCGGACCGGCGGCCCTGCCGCCGCGCGCCGGTTTTTAAAAATTTTTTATCAAGGGGATACACCACTTGAGCCGCCAGCACTCGACTGCCCGCCAGATCCTGCTGATTCTGGGAATGCATCGCAGCGGAACCTCGTTTCTGGCCGATTGCGCCGGGGCGCTGGGGTTTGCCCTGCCGCGCGACCGCGGCGGGCCCGCCCGCGACAATATTCATGGGCATTTCGAGCCGCAGGCACTGGTGGCGGTCAATGACCTGATCCTGTCCGGGCTTGGCAGCGGCTGGGACCGGCTGACGCCGATGCCACGGCTGGCGCCTGATGGCACGACCAAGACCCGGATGGCGCAGGCGCTGCGCGAATCTTACGGCGATGCCGACCGCATCGTGATGAAGGACCCGCGCCTGTCGCTGACCCTGCCGGTCTGGCAGCCGTGGTTCGACGAACGTGGCGACCGCCTGACCGCGCTGATCGCGCTGCGCGACCCGCGCGCGGTGGCCCGGTCGCTGGCGACCCGCGACGATTTCCTGCCCGATTACGCCATGGGCCTGTGGCTGTCGCATATGCTGGCCAGCCTTCAGGCAACGCAGGCGATGGACCGGCTGCTGGTGCCATTCCCCGACTGGATGCGCCAGCCCGCGCAGATGCTGGAACAGATCGCGGCGCTGACCGGGCTGCCCCTGCCCGCCGATGCCAGCCAGCAGGTCGCGGCGCGCTTTGACACCGACGCGGTCCATGCGCAGGGCGATGCCGATGGCCCGGCACCCGCAGGACCGCTGGGGGAACTGGCGATGACGGTGTATCGCGCGTTGCAGCGGGCTGGTGACAGCCTGCCGCCGCCCGCGCAACTGGCCGACTGGCAGGACCAGTTCCGCCAGCGCGCCGAGGCCGCCATCGGCGCCGAGGCCAGCCGCAAACTGGCCCTGGCCGATGCCCGCGCCGGTTTCGCCCGCCAGCAGGCCGAGCTGCGGCGCGAAACCAACCGTCTGGCCGAGGTCGTCGCCAGCCGCGACGATGACGCCCGCCACCTGCAAAACCAGATCGCCGCAACCGAGGCACAGCGCGATGCCCTGCAAAGCATGGCTGATGATCTGCGTGGGCAAAATGCCGATCTGATCCAGCATCTGTCCGGGGCCGAGGCGCAGCGGGATACGGCCATCAGCGCGCGCGATGCCCTGCAAACCGTGGCCGATGATCTGAACGACCAGAACAGTCGGCTGCAACAAACCCTGACCGACACGCAGGCACAGCACAGCGCACTGGCGCAGCAACTGACCGCGACCGAGGCGCAGCGGGACGAGATGACCGCCAAGGCCGACGATTTTCTGGCCGAATTCGAAACCGCGGTCCAGATTCTGGACCAGCGGCAGGCACAGCTTGACCAGATGGGTGAACATCTGGCGCAGCTTGAACAGCAAAACGATTTTCTGGCCGACAGGCTGCGGATTGAACGAATGACCATTCTGAAACCTCTTTATCGCCGCCTTTACGGCTTTGGCGGGCGGCAATTGCGCCGCGTCATGCCTGCCCCGCTGGTCGACCGCCTCAGGCGGCACCTGCCCGCGCCGGGCAGCATCCCGGCCCGGCTCAGCTTTACGCCGCCCGCCGTTTCCAGCGCGCCGCAGACCAGCTTTGCCGCCATTGCCCCGCGACAGGGCGACAAGCCCGATATTTTCGTGATGTCGATCATCAACTGGGATTTCCGCACCCAGCGGCCCCAGCATCTGGCCACCGAAATGGCCCGCGCCGGTCATCGCGTCTTTTACATCGAGATGGAGCGCGACCCCGGTCCCGGCACCGCACGCGAGGTCGCGCCGGGCGTTTATGTGCTGCGCCTGTCGGGGCGCGGGCTGCGTGACATTGCCAATTACAACGGCGTGGCGACCGCGCGGCAGGCGCGGATCTGGGTCGACGGATTCCACGATCTGGCCGACAGTATCGGCATCAGCCCGACCGCGCAGATCGTCGTCGAACACCCCTATTGGTGGCAATTCACCCGCCATCTGGCCCCGCGCTTTCAGATCGCCTTTGACTGTATGGACGATATCGCCGGGTTCTCGAACACCGAGCCGCATATCCTCGAGGCCGAGGCCGAACTGATCGCCAGGGCGGACAAGATGTTCGTCAGTTCGCAATATCTTCAGGACAAATACGGCCAAATCCGCGACGTGGTCATGGTGCGCAATGGCACCGATGTCAGCCATTTCCTGTCCGAGGATGACGGCACCCTGCCCGCCTTCCTGACCGGCAAACTGGCCGGGGACAAGATCCGCGTCGGCTATGTCGGGGCGATTGCCGAATGGTTCGACACCGATATGGTCGAACAGGTCGCCCGCGATAACCCCGATTTCGACATTCACCTGTGCGGGGCCGTCACCGCCGAGGCCCCGATGCGGCTGGACCGGGTCGACAATATTACCCTGCATGGGGAAATTCCCTATGGCGATGTGCCGGCCTTCCTGCGGGCGATGGATGTGCTGATCATCCCCTTCCAGCTGGTGCCGATCATCAAGGCCTGCGATCCGGTCAAGTTCTATGAATATGCCGCCGTGATGCGCCCGACCGTGGCCACCCCGATGCCGGAACTGGACCGTGCCGGCGATCTGGTGACACGCGCGGATGATGCGGCGGGCTTTGGCGCCGGCATTCGCGCCGCCGCGCAAAAGGCCCGCGACCCCGGCCATGGCGCGGCGCTGCGCCAATATGCGCTGGACAATGCCTGGTCCTTCCGCGCGGCGGATATGCTGACCGAACTGTGCCGCGAACCGCTGTTGTCGGTGGTCGTGCTGGCCTATGGCGCGGCCGATCTGACCATGGCAACGCTGCATTCGCTGCTGGGAAGGGGAAGCATCTATCCCAACCTCGAGGTCATCGTCTCGGATAACGGTTCAAGCGACGAAGCCATCGCGCAAATGCAGGATCTGGCCGCCCGCGACAGCCGGTTGCGGGTGATCCGTAATGACGACAATCTGGGGTTTGCGCGCGGAAACAATGTCGGCATCAAGGCGGCGCGGGGCGATTATGTGCTGTTGCTGAACAATGACACTTTCGTCGCCCCCGATGCGCTGTTGGCGATGGTGCGGCATCTGCAACGCAACCCCGAACTGGGGATTGTCGGGCCGATGACCAATAATATCGGCAACGAGGCCCGGATCGAGGTCGCCTATGCCGATATGGATCAGATGATCCACACCGCGCGGGCGCTGGCCACCGGCCATCGCGGCCAGTGGACGCCGATGCCGGTCGCGGCCTATTTCTGCGCCCTGTTCCGCAAGGCCGATCTGGACCGTATCGGCGATCTGCCGGTCGACTATGGCCGCGGCATGTTCGAGGATGACGACCACTGCGCCAGTTTCCGCGCCGCCGGGTTCGAGATCGCGCTGGCCGAAGACGCCTTTGTCCATCACCACCTGTCCGCGACCTTCAACGCCCTGCCCTCGGCGGAAAAACAGGCCCTGTTCGACCGCAACAAGGCTATTTTCGAAAGCCGCTGGGGGGCGTGGGTGCCGCATCGCTATCGCGACCGCCGCCCGCAAGCCAGCCTGCCCGACAAGTGACCGGCCTGACGCCCGGTCAATGACCCAAGCCAGCGAGGCCCTGCGCTATGACCAAGACCCGCCACGTCATCGTTCATTATCATATCTACAAGAATTCGGGGACGTCATTCGATCACGTTCTGGCCCACAGCTTCGGGGACCGGCATCAACTGTTTGACGGGCCGTTCCCGTTTTTTACCATCGGGCAGGACGAACTGGACACGATCATCCAGCGCCAGCCCCGGACACTGGCCTTCAGCTCGCACCAGATCGCGCTGCCGCAACCGACATCGCTGACCTATCGGCCCCTGGCGGCGGTGTTTCTGCGCAACCCGCTGCTGCGCATCGGCTCGATCTATCGGTTCAAGCGGCAAAGCGATGATGGCACCAGCACCTCGGATGCGGCGCGGCGGATGGATTTCGCGGAATGGATCGCGCATTGCTTTGCCTCGCCGCGCGAAATCGTGCATATTTCGAACGCGCAAACCCGGTTGCTGTCCCAGCCCTATGGCCGCCGCCCGCTGCGCCAGCGCAGCCCCGAGGGGATGGAATATGACCTCGACATGGCGCGGCGCAACCTCAGCAATGTGGAACTGTTGGGCCGGACCGAACAGTTCGAGGATGACGTCCGGCGCTTCAGCGATCTTCTGGCACCGTTAGGCCTGACGCTGCGCCTGCCCGACGATCTGCGCAAGAATGTCACCCAGGATGCGGACCTGCCGGTCGATGAACGCGTCGGGCGTCTGCTGGACCAGCTGGACCCGGCGCTGCGCCAGCAACTGATCAGCGCCAATTCCCAGGATCTGGCACTTTATGACCATGCCTGCCGGCTGATCGCAGCCAATCTGCCGGTCTGATCCCCGACCTGCCCCTTGGCCTGCCCCCGTGTGCCAGCCTACAGCGCGGGTTCTGGCCGCGCCTTACCCCCCGCCGCGCAGGGTCCAGCGGCGCTGACCGCTGCGGTCGCGGGCGGTGCTGATCAGCATCTGTCCGGGACGGTCGGGATCGGCGCGCAAAGCCACCGCCCCCGTCGCCCGCAAGGCCCGCGCATCCAGCAGATGACAAGGCGGCGCCGTCAGCGGCAGCACCTTGTCCGAGACCAGCACCACACCGGGCTGACACAATTCGACGGCCAATGCCTTGCCGCGGACACCGGTCAGATGGATCAGCCGCAGATCCGGTCCCAGATGCGCTGTGCGCTGATGGCGCGGCCCGTGCCAGCCCGGTCGCGCCGCCGCCTGCGCCTGATCTGCCGCGTCGCCATCCCCCTCAAGCCAGCGGGCCACGGCATAGCCCCCGCCCTTTGATTTGGAGGGCACCCGCAAACCGTCAGCGCCAAGCATGGCCACCGCATCGCCGGTGCCTGAAATCAGCACATGGGGGCGGTCATGTCCGGCCCAACCCAACAGCGCACAGGTCACCGCCAGCGCAGCCCCGGCGAATGCCGCGCGGCGCAGCGGGCCATTTGCCCGCCCCATGGTCAGCAGCAGCGGCACCAGCACCCCCAGCGCCAGCACTGGCACCACCCAGGCAGGCGGCGTGCGCACCATGCTGGTGGCACCATCCAGACCGGCAACGAAACCGGCCACCGCCAGCATCCAGCGCGTCCCCAGCCCCGCCACCCACAGCGCCGGTGCCGCCAGCCCCAGCGGCGCCAGCAGGGCCGCGATGACCCCGGCGGGCATGACAACGCTGCCCATGACCGGCACCGCCAGCAGGTTGGCCAGCAACCCGTAATGCGGCACCCGGCCAAAATGGGCGGCGGCAAAGGGCGCGGTCGCCAGCCCCGCCACCAGCGAGGTCAGCACCAGTATCGCCAGCGGGCGCAGCAGTGCCGGCAGGCGATGGCGCAGCGCCGGCCAGACCCGCGCCACGGTGATCAGCGCGATGGTTGCGGCAAAGCTCATCTGAAAGCCGGCCGAGACCAGCGTTTCGGGCGCAAATGCCAGAATCAGCACCGCCGCCAGGGCCACGCTGCGCAGCGAAATCGCCCGCCGGCCGGCGATAATGGCGCCAAGCATCACCGCCACCATGACAAACGCGCGATCCGTCGCCACCCCGCCACCCGACAGCCACAGATAGCCCGCCGCCGCGATCAGCGCGCCGATGGCCGCGCCATGATGGGCCGCCAGACGGCGTGGCGGCACATACCCGCCCCGGCGCAGCGCCAGCCCGGCCGCGACCAGAACCCAGCGCAGTCCCTGATAGGTAAACCCCGCCACCATCGCCATATGCAGCCCGGAAATCGACACGATATGATACAGGTTCGCGGCGCGCATGATCTGGTTGGTCACCTCAACAATGCCGCTGCGATCGCCGGTGAACAGCGCCGCCACCACCGCGCCGCTTTGCCCGCCAATGCTGTCGCGGATATGGGCCGCCGCCGCCATGCGCCAGCGATCCAGCACCGCCGCCGACCAGTCCGGCGCCGGGGCGACGGTCAGCACCGGCCCGCGGGTATAGCCAATGGCCCCCAGCCCCTGAAACCACGCATAGCGCCGAAAATCGAAGCCGCCGGGTTCCGAGGGGCCGGGTGGCGGCCCCAGATTTGCGGTCAGCATCACCCGCTGACCGGGCGGGGGCAATGCCTGCACCCCATGCGGCAGGCTGACCCGGACCAGATGCGGGCTGCGCTTGGGGTCCAGATCGCGCAGAACCACCTGATCCAGCACCAGCCGGATCTTGTCGCTTGCGGCGCGGTCAATCCCGGCCACCCGCCCCTCGACCGGGCCGTAATAGCGCCATTCCAGAACCGGTGCCGCCACCCGCGCCGCGCGCCAGCCCGCCAGCGCAAAGCCCGCGCCGCTCATCGCCACCGCCAGCGCAAAGGCCAGCATCAGGTCGGAAAAGCGCTGCCACCGCGCAGGCAGCCGCAGCCATAATAGCCCCGCCGCCAGCCCCGGCAGGGCCAGCCACAGCCCATCGCGCAGCCCCGGTTCGTAAGGCAGCGCCAGCCACAGCCCGATCCCCAGCCCCATCAGCACCGGCAGCCATAACAGCAAACCGGCCTGAAAGGCCGGGCGTGCAAACCCGCGCCGCCGCGCCACACCAGCCTGTCGTGCCGATGCCTGCCGGCCCATGCCCATCATCCGTGCGATTGCCACCGCTTGTCCTTGCGCCCTTGCTTGCGTATGCCTGCCTGACCATAGCGGCAGAGTCTTTCCAAAAGGTTAACGCCAGCCCGGCGCGCCGCGAAAAACCGATCTTTCTGCACAGGACCCGCCGATGTCTGACCCTGACCGCCCCACCCGTTCCGACACGCCCCGCCCGGACGGGGTCGTGACGCGGTTCGCGCCCTCGCCCACCGGTTATCTGCATATCGGCGGCGCGCGCACGGCGCTGTTCAACTGGCTGTTCGCGCGCGGTCGCGGCGGGAAATTCCTGCTGCGGATCGAGGATACCGACCGCGCCCGGTCCACCCCCGAGGCCACCGAGGCGATTCTGAAAGGGCTGGAATGGCTGGGTCTGGACTGGGATGGCGAACCGGTCAGCCAGTTCGCCCGCCGCGACCGCCACGCCGAGGTGGCCCGCCAGATGCTGGCCGATGGCAGCGCCTATAAGTGCTTTTCCACCCCTGAGGAGATCGAGACCTTCCGGGAAGCCGCCCGTGCCGAGGGACGCAGCACGCTGTTTGCCTCGCCCTGGCGCGACGCCGATCCGGCCAGCCTGCCTGATGCGCCCTTCGTCATTCGCCTGAAAGCCCCCCGCGATGGCGAGACGGTGATCGCGGATGCCGTGCAGGGGAATGTGCGGTTTCGCAACGATCAGCTGGACGATATGGTGCTGCTGCGCAGCGACGGCACGCCGACCTATATGCTGGCGGTGGTGGTCGATGATCACGATATGGGCGTCACCCATGTCATTCGCGGCGATGACCACCTGAACAATGCCGCGCGGCAGGTGCAGATCCTGCACGCGATGGGCTGGCCGGTGCCGGTTTACGCCCATATTCCGCTGATCCATGGCGAGGATGGCAAGAAACTGTCCAAGCGCCATGGCGCGGTCGGGCTGCATGATTATGCCGCGATGGGATACCCGGCCAGCGCAATGCGCAATTATCTGGCCCGCCTGGGCTGGAGCCATGGCGATGACGAGCTGTTTGACGACGCACAGGCGCAGGCGTGGTTCGGGCTGGAGGGGATCGGCAAGGCCCCGGCGCGGCTGGATTTCAAAAAGCTGGAACATGTCAGCAGCCACCATATCGGGGCCATGGCTGATGACGCGCTGTTGGCGGAACTGGCGGCCTTCCGCGCCGAGACCGGCCAGCCCGCGCTGACCCCGACCCAGACCGCGCGGCTGGCCCCGGCGCTGGCGGTGCTGAAGGAAAAGGCCCGCACCCTGCCCGCGCTGCTGGAACAGGCGCATTTCGCGCTGATCGACCGGCCGGTTCAGATTGATGAAAAAGCAGGCAAATCGCTGGATACTGTATCCCGTGGTATACTGAATGAATTGACGGAAAAGCTGGTTGGTGCTAACTGGACGCGACAAGAGCTGGAGGCGGCTGCGCAAGACGTGGCCGGGGCGCATGGTCTGGGACTTGGCAAGATCGCAGCACCGCTGCGCGCCGCGCTTGCGGGCCGAAGCTCGACCCCCAGTGTGTTCGACATGATGACGGCGCTTGGCCGCGAGGAAACCCTTGCGCGGCTGCGCGATCAGGCGGGCTGACCCCGCGACCCCAATCCCCCGGCAGACCGGGCAACAGGTGAGAAGGACATTTCATGGCCGACAAGACCGCAAAACTTTCCATCGACGGCAAAGACTATGACATGCCGGTGCTGTCCCCCACGGCGGGGCCGGATGTTGTCGACATTCGCAAACTGTATGCGCAGGCGGATGTGTTTACCTTCGACCCCGGCTTTACCTCGACCGCGTCCTGCGAATCGAAGATCACCTTCATCGACGGTGACAAGGGCGAGCTGTGGTATCGCGGCTATCCGATCGAGCAACTGGCCGAGAAATCGCATTACCTCGAAGTCTGCTATCTGCTGCTTTACGGTGAACTGCCGACCGCCGCGCAGATGGAAGATTTCGAAACCCGCGTGACCCGGCACACCATGGTGCATGAACAGATGCACAAATTTTTCAGCGGGTTCCGGCGCGATGCGCACCCGATGGCGACCATGGTCGGTGTGGTCGGGGCGATGTCGGCCTTTTATCACGATTCGGTCGATATCTCGGACCCGGTCCAGCGCGAGGTCGCCTCGATCCGGCTGATCGCCAAGCTGCCGACGATTGCGGCGATGGCGTATAAATATTCGGTCGGCCAGCCCTTCGTCTATCCGCGCAACGATCTGGATTACGCCTCGAACTTCCTGCATATGTGCTTCAGCGTCCCGGCCGAGCCATATCACGTCGATCCGGCGCTGGCCCGCGCGATGGACCGCATCTTTACCCTGCACGCCGATCACGAACAGAACGCCTCGACCAGCACTGTGCGTCTGGCCGGCTCGTCCGGGGCCAACCCGTTCGCCTGTATCGCCGCGGGCATCGCCTGTCTGTGGGGGCCTGCCCATGGCGGCGCCAACCAGGCCTGCCTGGAAATGCTGCGCGAGATCGGGTCGGTCGACCGCATCCCCGAATTCATCGCCCGCGCCAAGGACAAGAACGACCCGTTCCGCCTGATGGGCTTTGGCCACCGCGTTTACAAGAATTTCGACCCGCGCGCCAAGGTGATGAAGGAATCCGCCGACGAGGTGCTGGAGCTGTTGGGCGTGCATAACAACCCCACGCTGCAAGTCGCCAAGGAACTGGAAAAAATCGCGCTGGAAGATCCCTATTTCGTCGAGAAAAAGCTGTATCCCAACGTCGATTTCTATTCCGGCATCATTCTGGAAGCGATGGGCTTTCCGACCAGCATGTTCACCCCGATCTTTGCGCTGTCGCGCACCGTCGGCTGGATTTCGCAGTGGAAAGAAATGCTTGGCGATCCGCAAAACAAGATTGGCCGTCCGCGCCAGCTGTATATCGGGTCCAGGCGCCGCGACTATCTGGACGTCGAAAAGCGCTGAGAAAGGCGTTATGTCAGGGACAAGGGGGGCGCGTCTTCGCGCCCCTTTTTCCATCACTGCCCCGGATGCGGGCGCTCGCCAAGACAGAAGGACTGGATCATGAGCGAACAGAAACTGGCACTGGTCACCGGCGCTTCGCGCGGCTTGGGGGCGGCCATGGCCGAGGCGCTGGCGGCGCGGGGGTTTCACATTCTGGCCGTCGCCCGCACCTCGGGCGCGCTGGAGGAACTGGACGACCGCATCCGGCAGGCCGGTGGCAGTGCCACGCTGGCGCCGATGGATGTCACCAATCCCGAAGCGATGGTGCAGATGGCCAAATCGGTGGCCGAACGCTGGGGCGGGCTGGACCTGTGGGTTCACACCGCCATCCACGCCGCGCCGCTGACCCCGGTCGGGCATGTCGATGGCAAGGACTGGGAAAAATCGGTCAGCACCAATCTTGAGGCAACGCGAGGGCTGATCATGCTGCTGGACCCGCTGTTGCGGGCCAAATCGGGCCGGGCGATGTTTTTTGACGACCCGCGCGCCGGGCAGAAATTCTTCGCCAGCTATGGCGCGACCAAGGCCGGGCAGATGGCGCTGGCGCGCAGCTGGCAGGCCGAGGGCGCCAAGCTGGGACCGCAGGTCATTATCGCGGAACCCGCCGCCATGCCGACCGCAACGCGCGGGCGGTTTTTCCCCGGCGAGGACCGCAGCGCCCTGACCGATTGCCGTCACGAAGCCGCCCGTATTCTGACCGAAGCCGGGCTGTAAGCGGGCTGTAAATTCACATGCGCCGCGCTTGCGGGTGCGGCGCAAGGGGGCGCCGCCCCCTCGGGTCTGGCGACCCTCACCCCCGAGGTATTTCCGACAGGGGCGAGGGGAAACCGGGCTTATTTCCCCGATTTGCGCATATCCGGGTGCATTGAAGCCCCAAGGATATGTTCCGAGCGGTGAATGACATGGCCGGCGTGACCGACGATCAGCGGATCGGGCGGACAGGCGATTTCCGGGTCTTTGTCGGGATAGTCCAGCGAATTCAGGAAATGGCGCATACAGTTCAGCCGCGCGCGTTTCTTGTCATTCGACTTGACGATGGTCCAGGGCGCATCGGCGGTGTCGGTGTAAAAGAACATCGCCTCTTTCGCCTCGGTATAGTCGTCCCATTTATCAAGGCTGGCCAGGTCGATCGGTGACAGTTTCCAGCGTTTCAGCGGGTCGGTCTTGCGCGCCTCGAAGCGGCGGCGCTGTTCCTCGCGGGTGACCGAGAACCAGTATTTGTAAAGCCGGATGCCAGACCGCACCAGCATCTGTTCAACCTGCGGCGCCTGACGCATGAATTCCAGATATTCGGTGGGGGTGCAAAAGCCCATCACCCGTTCCACGCCGGCGCGGTTATACCAGCTGCGGTCGAAAAAGGTCATTTCGCCATTGGTTGGCAGATGCTCGATATAGCGCTGGAAATACCATTGGCCGCGTTCCTCTTCGCTGGGTTTGTTCAGCGCGACGACGCGGGCGAAACGCGGATTCAAATGTTCGGTATAGCGTTTGATCGTCCCGCCCTTGCCGGCGGCGTCGCGACCCTCGAACAGGATGACGAATTTCTGGCCGGTCTCCTGCGCCCATAACTGAACCTTCAGCAATTCGGCTTGCAGGCGGGCTTTCTCAAGCTCGTATCCGCGGCGGGCCATTTTGCGCGGATAGGGGTATTTGCCGCTTTCAAATGCCTGACGCACCTGATCGGCGGTCGGGTTGGGGAAATGTTTCAGGCCCGAAACCTCGGGCGGGGTCGCGCCGTCGGTCCTGGCGTCGGTCTTGTCAGTGGCGGGGTTTGCGGCACCGGCCTTGGCCGCAGGCGCAGAGGCATCCGCCGGTTTCTTTGCCGCAGCCGGCAGATCGGTCTGTTTGGCGATATCGTCCATGCGCATTTCCTTGTTTTTTCAGATCACTGCGTCAGTATGACACAATTGTGTCATTTGCGCATTGAGGCGGATCAAATTATCGCTGTTTTCCTGAACCGTCGCCGCGATTAAACTGGCCGCAACCGCTGTCAGGAAGGAAAAGCGATGCTGAAGATCCACGGTGTCACACGGTCGCGCGCCTCGCGTCTGGTCTGGTTGTGTCACGAAATCGGGCTGCCGTTTCAGCAGATCCCGGTCATTCAGGCCTATCGGCTGGCCGACCCGCTGGCCGCGGATGCACCGCTGAACACCCGCTCAGTGCGGTTTCTGGCGCTGTCTCCCGCCGGCGCCATCCCGGTGATCGAAGATGACGGTCTGGTGCTGTCGGAATCCATGGCCTGCACGCTGTATCTGGCGCGCAAGCACGGCGCGCCTTTCGGACCGCAAGATGCAGCCGAGGCCGCGCTGATGGATCAGTGGTCATTTTATGCCGCGACCTCGGTCGAGCCGGACGCCCTGACCATCCTGTTCTTGCATGAACGCGGTCAGGCTCAGAAAGGCGAGGATCAGGCGCTGGTCGCCAATGCCGCCGAACGTCTGGTCCGGCCCATGCAGGTGATCGAAGACCATCTGGCACAGCATGGCCATCCGGTCGGCGGGCGGTTCACCGTGGCCGATATCAACCTGGCCGAGGTGATCCGCTATGCCCAAGGCTATGCGCCGCTGATGACAGGTTTTCCCGCCACTCGCAGCTGGTTGCAGGATTGTCAGGCCCGGCCGGCATTCCAGAAAATGTGGATCACGCGTCTGGCCGAGCCAGAGTAACACCGCAAAAAAGGGGGCTTGCGGCCCCCTTTGCCGATGACTGGCACGGGCGCGGCAGGTCACATGCCGGAATACATGCCCTCATAGATTGGTTGCAGGGTCTCGACCTCGAACAGGCTGCTGACCGAGGTGCCGTTCCAGATATTCAGGATTGCCTGCGCAAACATCGGCGCGGTCGGCACGATACGGATATTGGGCGCATTGCGTACCGCGTCGGGCTGGTCGATGGAATCGGTGATGACCAGCGTTTTCATCACCGAATTGGTGATACGTTCCACCGCCGGACCCGACAGCACGCCATGGGTGATATAGGCGTGAACCTCGGTCGCGCCGTGATCGGACAGCAACTGCGCCGCCTTGCACAGCGTGCCGGCCGTGTCGCAAATGTCGTCCACGATGATGCAGGTCTTGCCCGATACATCACCGATCACCGTCATTTCCGCGATCTCGCCGGCCTTTTCGCGGCGCTTGTCGACGATGGCCATCGGCGCGCCGATCCGCTTGGCGATTTCACGCGCGCGGGCCACCCCGCCAACATCGGGCGAGACCACCATCACATCGTCCAGCCGGCCCTTGAAGTGATGCTGGATATCCAGCGAAAACACCGGCGCGGCATAAAGGTTATCAACCGGAATATCGAAAAAGCCCTGAATCTGTGTGGCGTGCAGATCAAGTGTCAGCACGCGGTCGACGCCCGCCTCGGTCAGCAGGTTGGCGACCAGCTTGGCGCTGATGGGGGTGCGGGCCTTGGCGCGGCGGTCCTGACGGGCATAGCCGAAATAAGGAATAACCGCCGTGATCCGCGCCGCCGAGGACCGGCGCAGCGCGTCGGTCATGATCAGCAGCTCCATCAGGTTGTCATTGGCCGGGTTCGAGGTCGACTGGACGATATACATATCCTCGCCGCGGACGTTTTCGTAAACCTCGACAAAGATTTCCTGATCGTTGAACCGTTCGACCCGCGCATCGACCAGCGCGACATTCATGCCGCGATGCATCGACATGCGTCGGGCGATGGAATTGGCCAGCGGCAGATTGGCATTGCCGGCAATCAGCTTGGGTTCGGTCATGGCGGGCATGGGGTGGTCCTTGCGTCGGATTCGGGCGATTGCACAGGCATTATCACCGCGTTAGCCTGCCCGCAAATCTTTGGGGACCGGTCATGGCGCATATCGACTATTATCTTGGCACAATCAGCCCATGGGCCTATCTGGCCGGGGCGCGTCTTGAGGAGATCGCCGCCCGGCATGGCGCCAGCATCACTTACAAGCCGCTGGATGCGCTGCAATTGTTCGACCGCACCGGCGGTGTGCGGCCCGCACAGCGCCACCCCGCGCGACAGGATTACCGGTTGCAGGAACTGGCGCGCTGGTCGGCGCATCTGGATATGGCCCTGAACCTGCGCCCGGCCTTTGCGCCGGTGAATATGGCGCCATCATCCTATGCGATCATCGCGGCGCAGGCCTCGGGCGGGGGGGATGTGGGCGCGCTGGTGCAGGGGTTTTTGCGCGCGGTCTGGGCCGAGGATCGCGATATTTCCGATGATGAGGTGATCCGCGATATTCTGTCCGCCACCGGGTTCGACCCGAAACTGGCCGATAGCGGGCTGTTCATCGGTGCCGAAACCTATGGCCGCAATCTGGAACAGGCGGTCGAGGCCGGGGTGTTCGGGGTGCCGTTTTATATTGTGCGCGACAGCGGCGAAAAATTCTGGGGACAGGACCGGCTGTCCTTTCTGGACGCCCATCTGGCCAGCCTGTAGGACCGCAGCATGAGCACCGATCTGAACATACGCCACTGGCCGGGCGACCCCGACCGCCCTGCCCTTGCGCTGCATTGCATGATGGGCACCGCCAGCTATTGGGGGCCGATCGCGGATCATCTGGGGGGGCGGGTCAGCCTGTCGGCCTTTGACTTTCCCGGCCATGGCCGCAGCCCCGACTGGCAGCCCGCGCCGGACGGGCCGGACTACCACACCGCCGCCACCCGCCTGACCGCGGCGCTGATTGACCGTCCACTGGACCTGATCGGCCACAGTTTCGGCGCCACCGTGGCCCTGCGCATTGCCGTGGCCGCCCCCGAGGCGGTGCGCAGCCTGACCCTGATCGAGCCGACCTTTTTCGCCGCCGCCCCCTCGCCCGAGGACGAGGCCCTGTCCGATCGCCTGCACGCGGCGCTGGATCGTGGCGACAATGAAGGCGCCGCCCGGATGTTTCTGGAAATCTGGGGCCAGATCCCGCTGGACCACCTGCCGCCGGTCATGCGCACCCGTGCCATTGCGCAGATGCCGCTGGTTTCGCTGACCCGTGATGTCATGGGCTATGACAGCGCCAATCTGCTGGGGCCGGGCCGGCTGGAGGCCGTGGACATGCCGGTGATGATGATCGCCGGGGCTGACAGCCCGCCCACGGTCGGACGCATTATTGACGCGCTGGCCGAACGCCTGCCCGATGTGGGGCGCGCCACGGTGCCGGATGCCGGCCACATGGTGCCAATCACCCACCCTGCCGAGGTCGCGGGCCTGATTGCGGTCAATCTGGACCGGTCCTAAAGATCCCAGTCGCCGTCGTGGATGGTTTCGCCAATGGCCAGCCAGTCCACACGGATGCGGGCGACGCGACTGTCGCCCCAGGTGCTGAACAGCAGGTCAAACCCCTGCGCGGTGACCTGTTCAACCGACAGATCGCCGCGCTGGTTGCAATCGCCCGCGCTGTCCCACATCGACACCCCGACATGCACAATGGGTGGCGACAAAAACGCTGTAGGAAAAACCACAGTCCTGCGGACCAGTCTTGGCCCGCTGCCTGCCCACATCGGGCCATCGGTCTCGAAATCGGAAAACAGGGTCTCGCGCCCGTTCTGGATACCGACAGCGCGATGCGAAAAGCGAAGCATGGGGGATGTCAGAAACTAGCCACAAACCGGAAATCAGACCGTGACTATGCGGCAATCCACCTGAATCCGTCAAGTGCTGCAAAAACAGGCATAAAATAAAAAGAAGCCCCGGAAAACTGCCGGGGCTTCTGTCAGGTTTTTCCGTCGATCAATCGGGCACCGAGGCCTGATTGGGGTCCAGCCCGATATGGGTGCCAAGGGCTTCCATATCGGCCAGCAGCTTGACGGCGGCTTCGACCGCGCCTTCGGCACCGGTCTTGTCCTGCGCGACCTTCTTCTGGCGATGGGCCTCGGTCATCATATCGTTAAAGACGTCCTGGGTCATTTCCGCGCGGGGATGGCCGCGCTCGGCCAGCAGGCTGACCGATTCCGCGTTGATCTCGGCGAAGCCGCCCGAGATTGCGAATTCGGTCGATTGACCCTGCGCGTCGACCACCACGACCAGACCCGGCCGCAGATTGACGATCTCGGCGGCATGGCCGGGCATGGCGGTCAGATCGCCTTCCGTGCCCGGCAGGCGCACCTCGCGCACCGGGACGGAGACAAGGCTCCGCTCCGGCGAGACGAGGTCGAACTGCATCGTGTCGGCCATATCGCCCCCTTACGCCGCGTCCGCGGCCAGCTTGGCGGCTTTGGCTTTCACCTCTTCGATGCCGCCGACCATATAGAAGGCCGCTTCGGGCAGGTGGTCATATTCACCAGCCACAACCGCCTTGAACGAGGCAATGGTGTCTTCCAGCGGCACCTGAACCCCGTCCGAGCCGGTGAACACCTTGGCCACGTCGAAGGGCTGGGACAGGAAACGCTGGATCTTGCGGGCGCGGGCCACGGTCAGCTTGTCCTCTTCCGACAGTTCGTCCATGCCAAGGATGGCGATGATGTCTTGCAGCGATTTGTATTTCTGCAAGATCCCCTGAACGTCGCGGGCAACCTGATAATGTTCCTCGCCCACAACACCGGGGTCGAGAATACGGCTGTTCGAGTCCAGCGGGTCCACAGCCGGATAGATCCCCAGCTCCGAGATGGCGCGCGACAGAACCGTCGTCGCGTCAAGGTGGGCAAAGGTCGTGGCCGGGGCCGGGTCGGTCAGGTCGTCGGCCGGAACGTAAACGGCCTGAATGGACGTGATCGAGCCATTCTTGGTCGAGGTAATGCGTTCCTGCATCGCGCCCATATCGGTGGCCAGCGTCGGCTGGTAACCCACGGCGGACGGGATACGACCCAGCAGCGCCGACACTTCCGAACCCGCCTGGGTAAAGCGGAAGATATTGTCGACAAAGAACAGAACGTCGGTCCCGGTCGAATCGCGGAACTGTTCGGCCAGCGTCAGACCGGTCAGGGCAACACGCATCCGCGCCCCCGGAGGTTCGTTCATCTGACCGTAAACAAGGGCCACCTGGCTTTCCGACAGGTTGTCCTCTTTGATAACGCCCGATTCCACCATTTCGTGATACAGGTCGTTGCCTTCGCGGGTCCGCTCACCCACACCGGCGAAGACCGAATAGCCCGAGTGCACCTTGGCGATGTTGTTGATCAGTTCCATGATCAGAACGGTTTTGCCGACGCCGGCACCCCCGAACAGACCGATTTTACCACCCTTGGAATAGGGCGCCAGCAGGTCGATAACCTTGATGCCGGTGACCAGAATTTCCGAGCTGGTGGCCTGCGCGGCGAAATCCGGCGCGGGCTGGTGGATGGCGCGGGTTTCGGTGCTTTCGACCGGGCCGCGTTCATCGACCGGTTCACCGACGACGTTCAGAATGCGCCCCAGCGTCGCGTCACCGACCGGCACGCTGATCGGCTTGCCGCTGTCGGTCACCGCGGTGCCACGGACCAGACCTTCGGTCGCGTCCATGGCGATGGTGCGCACGGTGTTTTCGCCAAGATGCTGCGCAACTTCCAGCACCAGTTTCTTGCCGTTGTTTTCGGTTTCCAGCGCGTTCAGAATCGCCGGAAGGTGGTCGTCGAACTGCACGTCGACAACGGCGCCGATCACCTGCGTGATTTTGCCTTTGGCCTCTGCCATGTGTCTACCCCTGCGTTAAGGTCAAAGCGCCTCGGCGCCCGAAATGATTTCAATAAGTTCCTTGGTGATCGCCGCCTGACGCGAGCGGTTATACTCGGTCGTGAGGCGGTCGATCATGTCGCCGGCATTGCGGGTGGCGTTGTCCATGGCGGACATGCGCGCGCCCTGCTCGCTGGCGGCGTTTTCCAACAGCGCCGCAAAGATCTGCGTGGCCACCGAACGCGGCAGCAGATCGGCCAGAATGGCCTCTTCGCCCGGCTCATAGTCGTAAAGCGACGAGGCACCAGCCCCCTCGCCTTCCGGGACCACGGCGGGGATGATCTGTTGCGCGGTCGGGATCTGGCTGATCACCGATTCAAAGCGGTTGAAGAAGATCGTCGCCACATCGAACCCGCCTTCCATAAAGCGGGTCAGGATGTCATCCGCGATCGAGCGCGCATTGTCGTAACCGATGCGCTTGACCTCGGACAGGTTGACATGGCTGACGAATGCCTGCGCGAAATCGCGCTTCAGCTGTTCGCGGCCCTTCTTGCCGACGGTCAGGATGGTGACCTCTTTGCCCTGACCGCGCAGGCGTTCGGCATGTTGCCGCGCCAGCTTGACGATCGAGCTGTTAAAGCCACCGGCCAGACCACGTTCCGCCGTCATCACGACCAGCAGGTGACGGTGATCGTCGCCCGTGCCGGCCAGCAGGCGCGGCGCGTTGTCCGAACCCGCCGCCGATGCCGTCAGCCCCGCCATCACCGCATTCATGCGTTCGGCATAGGGGCGCGCGGCCTCCGCCGCCTCTTGCGCGCGGCGCAATTTGGCGGCGGCGACCATTTGCATCGCCTTGGTGATCTTCCGCGTGTTCTTGACGCTTCCGATCCGGTTTTTCAGATCCTTAAGGCTCGGCATGTTTTGCCCCCCTTAAGCGTAGGTTTTGGCGTAGGCGTCCAGAACCGACTTCAGCTTGTCCTCGGCCTCGCCCTTGATCTTGGGGTCGTCCTTGGTCAGCCAGTCCAGCACATCCTGATGCTGGTTGCGCAGGAAGGCCAGCAGGCCCTGTTCCCATTTGCCGACCTGATTGACCGGGATCGCGTCCAGATAACCATGCGTCCCGGCATAGATCACCATGACGATTTCGGCATTGGTCAGCGGCGCATATTGCGGCTGTTTCATCAGCTCGGTCAGGCGGGCGCCACGGTTCAGCAGCTTTTGCGTCGCGGCATCAAGGTCCGAGCCGAACTGCGCAAAGGCGGCCATTTCGCGATACTGCGCCAGTTCCAGCTTGACCGGACCCGCAACCGATTTCATCGCGTTGGTTTGTGCCGATGACCCCACGCGCGACACCGACAGACCGGTGTTCACAGCCGGGCGGATACCCTGGAAGAACAGGTCGGTTTCCAGGAAGATCTGGCCATCGGTGATCGAAATCACGTTGGTCGGAATATAGGCCGACACGTCACCCGCCTGGGTTTCGATGATCGGCAGCGCGGTCAGCGACCCGGCACCGAAATCTTCGTTCAGCTTGGCCGACCGTTCCAGCAGGCGCGAATGCAGATAGAACACGTCACCCGGATAGGCTTCACGCCCGGGCGGACGGCGCAGCAGCAGCGACATCTGGCGGTAAGCCACGGCCTGTTTGGACAGGTCGTCATAGATGATCAGCGCATCTTTGCCGTTGTCGCGGAAATATTCGGCCATCGCCGTCGCGGCATAGGGGGCCAGATATTGCATCGGCGCCGGTTCCGAGGCGGTGGCGGCGATCACGGTCGTATAGGCCATGGCGCCGGTTTCTTCCAGCTTCTTCACCAGCTGCGCCACGGTCGAACGCTTTTGACCCACGGCGACATAGAAGCAGTGAAGGGTTTTCATCCCGTCATCTTCGCGACCGTTATAGTTCTGCTGGTTCAGGATGGTGTCCAGCGCAATCGCGGTCTTGCCGGTCTGGCGGTCACCGATGATCAGCTCGCGCTGGCCGCGGCCAACGGGGATCATGGCGTCAACCGATTTCAGACCGGTCGCCATCGGTTCATGCACCGATTTGCGCGGCATGATGCCGGGGGCCTTGACGTCGGCCACGCGGCGCTCGGTCGCGTTGATCGGGCCTTTGCCGTCGATCGGGTTCCCCAGCGCGTCAACGACGCGACCCAGCAGTTCCGGGCCGGCGGGCACGTCCACGATGGACCGGGTGCGCTTGACGGTGTCGCCTTCCTTGATGCTGCGGTCGTCACCGAAGATCACGACGCCGACATTGTCGGTTTCAAGGTTCAGCACCATCCCGCGGATACCGCCGGGGAATTCGACCATCTCACCGGCCTGAACGCTGTCGAGACCATAGACACGGGCAATACCGTCGCCAACCGACAGCACCTGACCGACCTCGGCCACCTCGGCCTCCTGGCCGAAATTCTTGATCTGATCCTTGAGGATCGCCGAAATTTCGGCTGCCTGGATTCCCATTATCCGACCTCTTTCATAGCATTCTGAAGGGACGCGAGCCGCGAACGGATCGAGCTGTCGATCATCTGCGAGCCCATTTTCACGATCATGCCGCCGATGAGGCTGTCATCGACGCGGGTGTTCAGTTTGACCGTCTTGCCGGATTTCTCGGCCAGCGTATTGGTCAGGCGCTGTTTCTGATCCGCCGTCAGTTCGACCGCGCTGGTCACATCCGCCGTCACCTCGCCGCGCTCATCGGCGATCAGGCCGCGCAGCTTTGCCACCAGTTGCGGCAGCGTGAACAGGCGGCGGTTCTGCGCCATCAGCGCCAGCGTATTGGCCAGCACCTGTGACAGCCCCATCTTGCCGGCAATCGCGGCGATGGCCTGACCCTGGGCATCACGGGACAAGACCGGTGACCCGATCATCGCACGCAGATCGGCGCTGTCATCCAGCGCACGGGCCAGATCGTCGACCTGTGCGGACAACGTATCCAGATCCCCGGATTCCTTGGCGATGTCGAAAACGGCTTGCGCGTAACGCCCGGCGATATTTGCGGAAATCGAAGCGGAGTTTGCCACGGTCATCCTTCCGGTTAGCGCGAAGCCCCGCTGGCGGGCCGTCCTGTCGGGGCGGTCAGTCGCGGGGCGGTTGGACGAAAGGGCGAACCCTTCCGAAATCTGTGCGGTGTCTAGCAGGTGATGACGGGCCTCGCAACCGCCTTGATCACGGAAATGAAAGCGCTGCGGCGCTTTGGGAACATTCTAGCGCTAACGCCGTGACGCCGGGGCAGATCGCGGCGCGGCGGCGCGCGGATCAGGGCTGTGGCGGCACCCGGATCACCGCGTCACGGCGCAGGGATTCGCCCCGCAGCGGCTGGGACGCGTGGGGGTTCAGATGGCCCGCCGCGCCGGGGCGCGCCAGCCCGCCAAGCACCGCCGCCGGGTTGGGCAGCGACATGCGCAGACCCGGCCCGACCGGGGCGCGCAGCTGTTTGCTGGCCTCGGTCAGGACCACCCCGGCCACCAGCACCTGAGAGATACGCGCGCCGGTGCGTTCCCACCACGCCGCCGTGCGCAGCCAGAACCGCCGGTCCGAGGGCGGCACATACAGCGCCGCGCCCTGCGCCTCGGTCACGAAACCGGCGCGGCGCAACTGGGTTTCCAGCTGGCCCGCGGTATAGCTGCGGCCATAGCCAAAGGGCGTGGTATCGGCCCGCGCCCACAGCCCCGCCCGGTTGGGCGCCATCACCACCAGCCGCCCGCCCGGTCCCAGCACCCGCCAGGCCTCGGCCAGCAGGGCGTCGGGGTGGTCCGCGACCTCCAGCCCGTGCAACAGCACCAGCCGGTCGACGCTGCCGGTGTCCAGCGGCCAGGCGGTTTCATCGCACAGCACCGCGTGATTGGGCGCCCCGGCTGGCCAGCCCATCACCCCTTGCGGCCCCGGCATCAGCCCGGTGACCCGCCGCGCATGGGCCAGATATGGCCGCAGCAGCGGCACCGGAAACCCAAAGCCCGCCACGGTCATCCCCGCCGTGCCCTCGGCCGGCCACAGCGCGGTCAGCCGCTCGCGCAGCGCCCGCTGAACCACCCGCCCCAGCGCCCGCTGGTAATAAAAGCGCCGCAGCTCGATCACGTCCTGATGCATGGCTTTCCCCTGCTTTGCCCCTGTGCGGCGAAAGGCACCGCCCGGCCGCTTGCACCCCCGCCCGCTTTGCGGCACCCCTTAGGGTAATGCGGCAACGGGAGGAATGCCAATGGCTCTGGAACTGGTTTCGGTGCGCTGCCTGTCAGATAACTATGCCTGGCTGATCCACGGCCCCGGCGGCACCGCGCTGATCGACGCGCCCGAGGCCGACCCGGTGCTGGCCGCGCTGGCGGAACGCGGCTGGTCGCTGGACCATATCGCGCTGACCCACCATCATCACGATCACGTTCAGGCCGCCCCCCGGCTGGTGGCCGCCACCGGCGCGCAGGTGATCGGGGCGGCGGCCGATGCCCACCGCCTGCCGCCGCTGGATCTGGCGGTGCGGCCGGGTGACAGCGTGGCGCTGGCCGGGCATCCGGCACAGGTGATCGACGTGTCGGGCCACACCATCGGGCATATTGCCTTTTACCTGCCGCAGGACGGGCTGGCGATGACTGGCGACAGCCTGATGGCCATGGGTTGTGGGCGCCTGTTCGAGGGCGACGCCGACACCATGTGGGCCAGCCTGTCGCGGCTGAACGCCCTGCCCGCCGATACCCTGATCTGTTCCGGGCATGATTACTGTGCGACAAACGCGGCCTTTGCGCTTTCGGTCGAAGCTGATAATCAGGCCATCAGCCAGCGCCTGCACAGCGGCCAGCCCTGTGCGCCTGCCACCCTTGCCCAGGAACGTCAGACCAACCCGTTTTTGCGCGTCGCCGCCCTGCGGCCCGCATTGGGCATGGCGGGCGCATCCGATGCCAGCGTTTTCGCCCGTCTGCGCCAGATGAAGGACGATTTCTGATGCCTTGAAATCCGCAGGCCCGGTGAACACCTATGACACAAACCGGATCGGGTTAACCAATTCTTCAGGAATTGGTGCCATAAAGACCCCAGTCCGCCCCGAAGGAGAAGATGCCCGTGCCGTCCTTTTCGACCTCTCTGGAACAGGCCATCCACGCCGCGCTTGCGCTGGCGAATGAACATCACCACGAACTGGCAACGCTGGAACACCTGCTGCTGGCCCTGACCGAGGAACCGGATGCGGTGCGCGTCATGCGCGCCTGCGATGTCGATCTGGCGGAATTGCGCCGGATGCTGGGTGATTTCATCGAGGATGATCTGTCCACGCTGGTCACCGATATCGACGGGCACGAGGCCGTGCCAACCGCCGCGTTCCAGCGGGTGATCCAGCGCGCGGCGATCCATGTCCAAAGCTCGGGCCGGTCCGAGGTGACGGGCGCGAATGTGCTGGTTGCGATCTTTGCCGAACGCGAATCGAACGCGGCGTTTTTCCTGAACGAACTGGACATGACGCGCTATGACGCGGTGAATTTCATCGCCCATGGCGTCGCCAAGAATGCCGATTTCAACGAAAACCGGGTTGTTGAAGGGACCGAGGCCGGCACCCACAGCACCGCCGAGGCGCCGCCCGAAAAGGGCGAATCGGCGCTGGCGAAATATTGCGTCGACCTTAACCAGAAGGCGGCCGAGGGTGATGTGGACCCGCTGATCGGCCGCACCGCCGAGGTTGAGCGCTGCATTCAGGTTCTGTGCCGCCGGCGCAAGAACAACCCGTTGCTGGTGGGCGACCCCGGCGTCGGTAAAACTGCCATTGCCGAAGGGCTGGCCCTGAAAATCACCCGTGGCGAAACCCCCGAGGTGCTGAAAGGCGCCACCATCTTTTCGCTGGATATGGGGGCGCTGCTGGCTGGCACCCGTTATCGCGGCGATTTCGAGGAACGGCTGAAAGCCGTGGTGAAAGAACTGGAAAGGCACCCCGACGCCATTTTGTTCATCGACGAAATCCACACCGTGATCGGGGCCGGGGCGACGTCGAGCGGGGCGATGGATGCCTCGAACCTGCTGAAACCGGCCTTGGCGGGCGGCAAGCTGCGCTGCATGGGGTCGACCACCTACAAGGAATTCCGTCAGCATTTCGAAAAGGACCGCGCCCTGTCGCGCCGGTTCCAGAAGATTGATGTGAACGAACCCTCGGTCCCCGATGCGATCAAGATCCTGATGGGGCTGAAACCGCATTTCGAGGCGCATCACGAATTGCGTTATACCAATGACGCGATCAGGACAGCGGTTGAACTGGCCGCGCGCTATGTCAACGATCGCAAGCTGCCCGACAGCGCCATCGACGTGATCGACGAGGCCGGGGCCGCACAGCATCTGCTGCCCGAAAGCCGTCGCCGCAAGACCATTTCCCCGCGCGAGATCGAGGATGTGGTCGCCAAGATTGCCCGCATCCCACCCAAGCAGGTCAGCAAGGACGACACCGAAATGCTGCGCGATCTGGACGCCACGCTGAAACGGGTGGTGTTCGGGCAGGATCAGGCGATTGACGCGCTGGCCTCCGCGATCAAACTGGCCCGCGCCGGTCTGCGCGAACCGGAAAAGCCCATCGGCAATTACCTGTTTGCCGGTCCCACCGGCGTCGGCAAGACCGAGGTCGCCAAACAACTGGCCGATACGCTGGGTGTGGAACTGCTGCGCTTTGACATGTCGGAATATATGGAAAAGCACGCGGTCAGCCGGCTGATCGGGGCGCCGCCCGGATATGTCGGCTTCGATCAGGGCGGGCTTTTGACCGATGGTGTCGACCAGCATCCGCATTGTGTCCTGCTGCTGGACGAGATCGAGAAAGCGCATCCCGATGTGTTCAATATCCTGTTGCAGGTGATGGATAACGGCAAGCTGACCGATCACAACGGCAAACAGGTCGATTTCCGCAATGTGATCCTGATCATGACCTCGAATGCCGGGGCTGCGGATCAGGCCCGCGCTGCCATCGGCTTTGGCCGCGACCGCCGCGAGGGCGAGGATACGGCCGCCATTGAGCGCACTTTCACCCCCGAATTCCGCAACCGTCTGGACGCGATCATCAGCTTTGCCCCGCTGTCGCGCGAGGTGATTGTTCAGGTGGTGGAAAAATTCGTCCTGCAACTGGAAGCACAGCTGATCGACCGCAATGTCCATATCGAGCTTTCACCCCAGGCCGCCGAATGGCTGGCCGGGCGCGGTTACGACGACAAGATGGGCGCCCGCCCGCTTGGCCGGGTCATTCAGGAGGTGATCAAGAAACCGCTGGCCGAGGAATTGCTGTTTGGGCGACTGACCAAAGGCGGCGTGGTGCGGGTGCGCATCGCAGACGACAAGCCGGTCTTTGACATCGAAGGCCCCGAGGCGCTGAAACTGTCGCGCAGTAAGCCACGCCTGCTGACCGCTGACTGACCCCGGATGCCCGCCTGCGCGAAGTCACCGCAGGCGGGCATTTACCACGGTGGACAGCACGGCGCGTGGTGGTGGGGTGCCACCAACGCAGTAATCAGTGCCGGGGGGTTGCGGCGCGGCAGGCCAGTTTCGTCCGGGTCAGGTTGGGCCGCATGGCTGGTGTCGTCGGCGCACGACATCTCGGCACTCTCTTTTAACCGACAGCGCGCTGGGGATACGCGCCCAAGGGCTGTGGCCCATCTGTTGAGGCGGTTTCAGACTGTCTTTTGCGGGCCTTCCTTGGGCGGGTCGTGCTGTGGGCGGCATTTCACGCACAACACCTGAATAACGCCGTGGGTGATCGGACTGATCTTGGACTGTTCTGCCCAAACTGGCTCTTGCGCTGCGGGGCTTGAACAGTCTGAGGACCAACGCCAACGCCAGACCTTACCCAAGATTGCGCGCCTTTAACCTGATATAACAGCCCAATCGCGGGCTTTCACAGCTTCGCCTGATTTTGATCCCACAGGGCGCGCGGTCAAAGGGTCAAGCGCGATTTATAGAGCATGGGCAGCTTTTCATGGCATAAATCGGATGCTTGCCGCTAATCGTCGGGGACAAGACAAGATAGGCTCAAGGATTGCGCATCCTTATCAGGACAAGGCAGTCGCGCGACGCAGTGACCGTGCAGCAATCATATTTCCCAATCTTTCTGCGCCGGAGAGCACATCCTTGATGTAAGTTCTGCGCAACCGTCAGAGAACTTCATGAAGACACAGCCTGCGGTCTGTAAAATATTACTACAGAACAGCACGCTAACACGAATGCTTAATCCAAAGAATTAACTTGACGAACGCCAGTCTTCACAGAAGGCTCCATCCCACCGCAGGTGCCAACCTGCACCTGTCGCCGCCCATGGCGGCACCGAAGCGGCCACCTAGCGGAACAGCACCAGGGCGCCGGGCGACCAAGCCAGACGCGTGGGTGCGCCGACCTCCAGCACGTCGCGGCCAAAGACATTGCGCATCGAAATCCGCACCGGCTTGTCCACCCCGTCCAGACGCACGTCGTAATAGGTCATGTCGCCGTAATACACCACCTCGTCAATGACGCCGGGGGTTTCGCGGTCCGGCGCGGGCTGGCCGGGCGCCAGCATGGTCAGGGCCTCGGGGCGAAAGCCCACGACCACGCCGCTGTCATCATCGGCGCGGCTGACCTGACCGCTGGGAATATCGACCTGCCCCAGCCCCGCCACCTGGGCGCGCAGACCATCGGGCGTTTCGCTGAGGACATTGGCCGGCAGAAAGTTCATCACCCCGATGAAGTCGGCCACCTTGCGGCTGTTGGGGCGGGAATACAGGGCCTCGGGGTAGTCAAGCTGCGCGATCTGGCCCTCGAACATTACCGCGATGCGGTCGGACATGACCAGCGCCTCTTCCTGATCATGGGTGACCAGAACGAAGGTGATGCCGACCTGACGTTGCAGCTTGATCAGTTCGACCTGCATCTGTTCGCGCATCTTGCGATCCAGCGCGGACAGCGGTTCGTCCAGCAACAGCACCTTGGGTTTCAGGATCAGCGCGCGCGCCAGCGCGACCCGCTGGCGCTGACCGCCCGACAGCGCATGGGCGGCGCGGTGACCGTAGCCTTTCAGCCCGACCATCGCCAGCGCCTGTTCCACGGCCTCGGCCTTTTCCGCCTTGGACCGCGGATCACGGCGCAGCCCGAAGCCGACATTTTCGGCCACGGTCAGATGCGGAAAGATCGCATAGGACTGAAACACCATATTGGTCGGGCGGCGGTTCGCGGAAACCCCGGCCATGTCCTTGCCGTCGATCAGCACCACGCCCGAGGAAATGGTTTCGAACCCGGCGATGGTGCGCAGCAGCGTTGTTTTTCCGCAGCCGGACGGTCCCAGCAGCGAAAAGAACTCGCCCTCGCGGATGGTGGCGTTGATGCCGCGTAGCGCGTGGTAATCGCCGTAATATTTATGAACATCACGCAGCCCGATCATCGGGCGGGCGGCGTCAAGCTCGGCCCAACGGGTGGCGGCTGGGGCTTTGCGGGGGGTGGTCACAGGAAGCCTCCGGTGTCTTTCTGGCCGGTGCGGGCGATACCGCGGCGGCGGGCATATTCAGCGATGGTCAGCAACAGGATCGACATCGCCACCAGAACCGTTCCCAGCGCCATGATGACGGGAATGGATTTGGGGAAACGCAACTGGCTGAAAATATAGGTGGGCAGGGTCGGTTCATTCCCGGCCAGGAAAAAGGCGATGATGAATTCATCCAGCGAAATCGTAAAGGAAATCAGCATCGAGGAGATAATCCCCGGCATGACCAGCGGCAGAACGACCAGCCGGAACGCCGACCATTTGCTTTCGCCAAGGTCATAGGCGGCCTCTTCCAGCGAACGGTCGAGGCTGCCAAAAGCGGTGGACAGAACGGTGATCGCATAGGGCATACACAGCAAAGTGTGGCCCAGAATGACCGTCAGCACCGACAGCCTGACACCAATCCCCAGCAGAACCGTCAGCAGCGAGACCGAGATGATGATCTCGGGCAGGACCAGCGGCAGCATGATCAGCCCCATGATCGGCCGCTTGCCGGGAAAGTCGAACCGGGTGCTGGCGCGCGCGGTAAAAATCCCCAGACAGGTTGCAAAGATGGCCGAGCTGAAAGCGATGATCAGCGAATTGGTCACCGCGCGGCGCAGCGTGGCATTGCCCGCCATCTGGCCGAACCATTCGGTGGTAAAACCTTTCAGCGGAAAGGCCACGATTGTGCCGTCATTGAAGGCAAAGATCGGCAACAGCAGGATCGGCGCATACAGAAACAGCAGATACGCCAGCGCATAGATTTTCAGCCCCCCGCCCCTCATTGCCGCACCTTCAGGAAACGACGGTTGAGGAAGACGAAGATCAGGCTGATCACCGCAACGATGGACAGGGCGGTGACCGCAATGGCCGACCCCAGCGGTTTGTTGTCGATATCCAGCATCTGCGCCTGAATCAGGTTGGCGATCATCGGGATCTTGCCGCCGCCGATCAGGGTGGGCGTGACGTAATCACCAATGGTCGGGATGAACACGATCAGCACCGCTGCCACCACCCCCGGCATGGCCAGCGGCAGCGTCACCCGCCAAAAGGTCATCGCCCGGCTTTCGCCAAGGTCGCGCCCGGCCTCCAGCAGCGAGCGGTCGATCTTTTCCAGCGCGACGAAGATCGGCAGGATGGCAAAGGGCGCATAGGCATGGGCCAGCGTCAGCACGATGGAATTGGTGTTATACAGCAGAAAGGTCAGCGGCTGTTCGATCACCCCCAGCGATTTCAGCCCGCTGTTAATGACGCCGTTATAGCCAAGGATCACCTTCCACAGAAACACCCGGATCAGATAGCTGGTCCAGAACGGAATGGTGATCAGAAACAGCCACAGGGCCTTGCGCTGGGGCGTAACCACGAAGGATAGGAAATAGGCCACCGGAAAGGCCAGCGCCACGGTCACCAGCGTGACCGCCATCGCCACCCCCAGTGAACGCAGCATCACCGTGCGAAAGATCGGGTCACGGGCCACGGCGGCATAGTTTTCCAGCGTAAATTCGCGGATGATCGTCAGATAGCCGTCCTTGAAAAAGGAAAAGGCCAGAATCGTCAGCAAGGGCGCGGCCAGCATCAGCACGGTATAGATCAGCGGCGGCGCGATCAGCGCCAGCCCCGACCGGGCCTCGGGTCCCAAACCTGTTGTGGCCATCCGCCCCTTCCCCGTGATGCCGTCTTGCGCGGCGATGATGGCACTGGCTGTGCCCTTTCGCCGCAGATTAGGCGCAGCGCGCCGATTTGGAAAGGCTGGTTCTGCGGCCCCGATCCTGATTTTTTTACCCGCCGCCCGGACAGCGCAATAGACAGCCCCGGATCGTCATGCCAATCTGCCCGCCATCGCGGGCGCGCGCGACCGTGCCCTGTCCAACGGAGGAGACAAAGACATGACAGATAACCGCAAGATGGACCGCCGGTCCTTTCTGACCCGCGCATCGGTGGGCGGGGCGTCGGCGGCGGCGGCAACCGCGCTGGCGGCACCGGCACTTGCACAGGAAAACCCCGGCGTGACCTGGCGCATGGCCTCGTCCTTCCCGAAATCGCTGGACACCATCTATGGCGGTGCCGAGGATCTGTCCAAGCGCGTCAGCGAGGCCACCGACGGCAAGTTCACCATTCAGGTCTTTGCCGGCGGCGAGATCGTCCCCGGTCTGGGCGCCATTGACGCAGCTGGTGACGGCACCGTCGAATCGGCGCATTCGGTGGGCTATTACAACTGGGGCAAGGACCCGGCCTTTGCCTGTGGTGCCGACCTGCCCTTCGCGTTAAGCGCACGCGCCAAGAACGCCTATAATTATTTCGGCGGCGGCATTGAAATCTATAATGAATTTCTGGACAAGTATAACCTTGTCTGCCGTCCGGGCGGCAATACCGGGGCGCAGATGGGCGGCTGGTTCCGCAAGGAAATCAACACGGTTGCCGACCTGAAGGGGCTGAAATTCCGCATTGCCGGTCTGGCCGGGCGGGTGATGGAAAAACTGGGTGTGGTCCCGCAACAGCTGGCCGGTGGCGACATCTATCCGGCGCTGGAAAAAGGCACCATCGACGGCACCGAATTCGTCGGTCCCTATGACGATGAAAAGCTGGGTTTCCAGAAGGTTGCGCCCTATTATTACTATCCCGGTTTCTGGGAGGGCGGCCCCTCGGTCGGGTTCTTCTTCAACAAGGCCAAGTATAACGAGCTGCCGGCCCATTATCAGGCGCTGCTGAACACCGCCTGCCAGTCGGTCGACCAGAACATGCTGGCCGAATATGACTATAAGAACCCCGCCGCGCTGAAACGTCTGGTCGGCACCGGCGCGCAGCTGCGCCCGTTCAGCCAGGAAATCATGTCGGCCGCTTTCGATGCCTCGAACGAGGTCTATGCCGAATTGTCGGCGGAAAACGAATGGTTCAAGAAAATGTACGAGGCCATGCTGGAATACCGCAATGACTGGTATCTGTATGCGCAGACCTCGGAATACACCTTTGACACATTCATGATGATCCAGCAGCGGGCCGGCAAGCTGGCACCGCAAAAGGGCTGACCGGCCTGACCGTCAACACCGCCGCTGCCCCCGCCGGGGCAGCGGTTTTTTCTTGCGCCGCCCTGCGTGCAGTTCCACAAAAAGGGGGCCGCGACCGGCCCGGCACCGGGCCTGATGACCCGCGAAGGAGGAGTTCAGGATCATGACCAAAACCACATTGCCACGCCGCAGTTTTCTGACAACAGCCGGTTTGGGCGGCCTTGGGGCCGCCACGCTGGCCGCCCCGGCGCTGGCACAGGCGCGACCCCAGATCCGCTGGCGAATGCAGTCGGCCTATCCCAAGACGCTGGATTCGCTGTGGAGCGGGACCGATTTCTTTGTCAAAACCATTGCCGATGCCACCGATGGCCGGATCGAGATCCAGCCCTTTGCCGCTGGCGAAATCGTCCCCGGTCCCAATGCCACCGACGCCGTAGTCGATGGCACGGTCGAGATGGCCTTTGGCCCGACCTATTACAGCTGGGGCAAGAACCCGGCCTTCGCTTTGGGGACGGCCTCGCCCTTTACGCTGTCGGCGCGGGCGATGATGGCCTATAACTGGGAGGCCGGGGGCAATGAGCGTTTCAACGACTTTCTGGCCAAGCACGGTGTCTATGCCCTGCCCGGCGGCAATACCGGGGCACAGATGGGTGGATGGTTCCGCAAGGAAATCAACACGCTGGACGATATGAAGGGCCTCAAGTTCCGGGTCGGCGGCTTTGCCGGCAAGGTGCTGGAACGGCTTGGCGTGGTGCCGCAACAGATCGCGGCGGGCGATATCTATCCCTCGCTGGAAAAGGGCACCATCGACGCGGCGGAATGGGTTGGGCCGTATGACGACCTCAAGCTGGGTCTGGTCAAGGTCGCGCCCTATTACTATTACCCCGGCTGGTGGGAAGGCGGATCGTCGGCGCATATTCAGTTTTCGCTGGATAAATGGAACGCGCTGGACGAGGCCGACCAGAACCTGATGGCCGCGGTGGCCCGCGCGACCGACAGCAAGGTGATGCAGTTCTATGACTCGCACAACCCTGCCGCCTTGCAGGAACTGGCCAATCAGGGCGCGCAGCTGCGGCCCTTCAGCCAGGAAATCCTGGATGCCTGCTATCAGACCTCGCAGCAGGTCTATGCCGAGATGTCCGAGGCGAACGAAGATTTCCGCAATATCTGGGACGGGATCACCGAATTCCGGCGCAGCAGCTATCTGTGGGCGCAACTGTCGGAATATACCTATGACACATTCATGATGATCCAGCAGCGCAACGGCAAGCTGTAAGACCCGCCGCGCGAAAGCGGTCATCTGAAAGGGGCGGCGCCATCGGCACCGCCCCTTTCGCATTCCTGTCCGGTCAGTTGCCGCCCAGACCCGGCGGCGGGCCGTCAAACCCCATCGCAGGGGCCGACGGCGCCGGGGCTGGCGTGGCAGGTGCCGACGATGCGGGGGCCGACGCGCCGCCGATCTGGGGCGGGCCGGACAGCGCATTGCCAAGCCCCGCATCCAGACCGCCCGCAGCCGGGGCCTGACCGCCCGCCGGGGCCGCGCCAAAGGGCGACAGGCCGCCGCCAAGGCTGCCGAAGCCGCCCGCATCGCCGCCAAAGCCGCCGGGGATCTCGATTTTGACCTCGGACATATCCACCGGCTTGCCCTTGTAATGCATGACCATGCCGGGGAAGGCCATGACCACCGCGATCATCGCGATCTGGATGAACACGAAGGGCACCGCCCCCCAATAGATCTGGCTGGTCTTGACCGGCTGCATGACCTGCCCGGTCACCTTGTCAACATAAGGCGCCTTGGGCGCGACCGAGCGCAGGAAGAACAGCGAGAACCCGAACGGCGGATGCATAAAGCTGGTCTGCATGTTCACGCCCAGAATGACACCAAACCAGATCAGGTCGATCCCCAGGCTTTCGGCAGCCGGGGCCAGCAGCGGAACGATGATAAAGGCCAGCTCGAAAAAGTCGAGGAAGAAGGCCAGAAAGAACACCAGCACCGATACCGCGATCAGGAAGCCATATTCCCCCCCCGGCAGCGAAGTCAGCAAATGTTCCACCCAGATATGCCCGTTGACCCCGTAAAAGGTCAGCGAAAACACCCGCGCCCCGATCAGGATGAACATCACAAAGGCCGACAGCCGGGTCGTTGCGGCCAGCGCCTGACGCACCACATCCAGCGACAGCCGCCCCTTGACCGCCGACAGGATCAGCGCGCCGACAGCGCCCATCGCCCCGCCCTCGGTCGGGGTGGCGACGCCAAGGAAGATTGTCCCCAGCACAAGGAAGATCAGCGCCAGCGGCGGGATCAGCACGATGATGACCTGCTGCGCCAGACGCGACATCAGGTTCAGCCGCAGCGATTTGTCCAGCAGCGCCACGACATAGATAAAGCTGACGCCCATCGCCGCGGCCAGAATGTCGGCATCCTTGCCATGGCTGGGATGCAGCCATTTCCACCCGGCATAAGCCACGCCAAAGCCCACCGCCAGCGCCACGAACAGCGAGGTCACGCCCGACCCCAGCGTGCGCGCCTCGGGCGGCAGCGCCGGCAGGCGTTCCGGCTTGAGGATGGTCATCACGAAGATATAGCCAAGATAGATCCCGGTCAGCACCAGACCGGGGATCAGCGCGCCCTTGTACATATCGCCCACAGACCGGCCCAACTGGTCGGCCAGCACGATCAGCACCAGCGAGGGCGGAATGATCTGCGCCAGCGTCCCCGAGGCCGCAATTGCCCCCGAGGCAATGCGCCGGTCATAGCCATAGCGCAGCATGATCGGCAGCGAGATCAGGCCCATCGCAATGACCGAGGCCGCCACCACACCCGTGGTCGCCGCCAGCAGCGCGCCGACGATGATCACCGCATAGGCCAGACCGCCGCGCACCGGGCCGAACAGCTGGCCGATCGTGTCCAGCAGATCCTCGGCCATGCCGGATTTTTCCAGCACGATGCCCATGAAGGTAAAGAAGGGAATGGCCAGCAATGTCTCGTTCGACATCACCCCCCACAGCCGTTCCGGCATGGCGTTCAGCAACGGCCATGACAGGTTGATGCTGCCGCCCGACAGCGGTGCCAGTTCGACCCCGATGATAAAGAACAAAAGCCCGTTCGCCGCCAGCGCAAAGGCCACCGGATAGCCGAACAGCAAGAACAGGATCAGCGAAACGAACATGATCGGCGCCATGTTCTGCGCGATAAGTTCCATGATCATGTGCGCGTCCCCCGGTTGCGGTCGGGTCCGTTATGGTCCAGCGGATGGTCGATGGCCTCGTCCGTGACCGGGTGGTCGGGGCTTGCGAAACCGGCCTCGGACAACAGCCCATCGTCCACATCCAGCGGCGTGTGCTGGCCGTGGAACGGGTGCGGGTCCTCGATCAGGCCGCGCATCACCGCGATTTTCTTGATGATTTCCGACAGCGCCTGCGCAGCCAGTTGCAAAAACCCGATCAGCAGCAGGATCTTGGCCGGCCACAGCATCAGCCCGCCGGCATTCATCGACATCTCGCCATTGCGGACCGACCGCGACACCCAGGGGATCAGGTAATAGATCATCAGCAAAACGAAGGGGGTCAGAAACAGCAGATGCCCGATCAGGTCGATCCAGTGCTGGACCCGCCGCGACCATGCCCCATACAGGATGTCGATGCGGATATGTTCGTTTTCTTTCAGCGTGTAAGCCGCCGCCAGCAGGAAGGCGCCGCCATACAGATACCATTGCAGTTCCAGCCACGCATTGGACGAGGTGTTCAGCGTCTTGCGGATGATCGCATTGCCAGCGCTGACCAGCACCGCAATCAGGATCAGCCAGGACACCGCCTTGCCAATGATGGTGTTGACGCGGTCGATGCCGCGCGACAGGGCCAGAAGGCCGCTCATTGTGTTTCCTCCCTTTATCTTGTGCGACAGGCGTTTCATGCTGCCGCATGATGGCCTTGCCGGGGACCGGGACCACGGCCCGCAACCCGACAGGCCAGATTTCGGGGTATCGGTCATTGAGGTTTGAGGGTCAAGGCGGTTGACGCGTCTCAGCCGGGTCACAGCCCTGCCATGGCTGACAAAAACGCGGTTTCCGCGGTCAGGCAGATGCAGCCCAGAACATCACCGGTCTGGCCGCCAAGCCGACGCCATGCCAGCCCCGCAACCGACAGCGCCGCCAAGGCTGCGGGAACCAGCGCCAGCAGCCCCGTCACACCGCATCCGGCCAGCACCCCGGTCAGGGCCAGCCCGACCGCCAGCAGCGCCGCCAGCGGCGGCACCGGTCCCGCCCCCTGCCCCAGCCCGTCATGCCGCGCCGGCGGCATCGCCATCAGCGCCAGCCCCATCAGCGCCCGCCCTGTCATCGCCGCCCCGATCAGCGCCGCCACCGGCACCGCGGTTCCGGCCAGCGCGGTCAGGCGAATGGCAAAAACCGCGATCAGCGCCACGGTGCCAAAGCTGCCGATGCGGGAATCGCGCATGATCGCCAGCCGCGCGGCGCGATCGCGACCGCCAAAGGAATCGGCGAAATCGGCGGTCGCGTCCTCGTGCAGCGCACCGGTCAGCGCGCTTAGGCCCGCCAGCGTCAGTGCCGCCGCCAGCAGCGGCGGCAACCCGGCCAGCAACGGCAGCGCCGCCGGCACAGCCACCGCCAGCCCCGCCAGCGGAAAGGCCCAGACCGCCGGTCCCAGCGTCAGAACCCGCGCCGGCAAGAACCGGCCAAGCGGCAGAACGGTCAGGAAAACCATTGCCAGAACAAGGTTTTGAAAGGCGTTTTTCAGAACCTGCATCAGCCCGCGTCGATGCCCGCCTCGGCAAAGCTGGCCATGCCATTGTGACAGGCCAGCGCCGCGCGCAGGATCAGCAGCGCCACCGCCGCCCCCGATCCTTCGCCAAGCCGCATATCCAGATCAAGCACCGGCTGTCGGCCAAGTGCTGCGACCAGCCTGTGATGCCCCGGCTCGGCGCTGCGATGGCCGATCAGGCAGTGATCCAGCGCCTGCGCATCGTCGCGCAACAGCACACTGGCCGCCGCCGTGCAGATAAACCCGTCCAGCAGCACCGGAATGCCCGCCTCGCGCGCGGCCTGAACCGCGCCACAGATCGCCGCCTGTTCGCGCCCGCCAAAGGCCATCAGCGTGCTCAGCGTGTCGCTGGGGGCGTGCCGCGCCAGCCCGGCCTCGACCGCAGCGATCTTGCGCAGCAGGGTGTCGTCGTCAGCCCCGGTTCCCGGCCCGACCCAGTCACCCGCGCGGCCCCCGAAACAGGCCGCCGCCAGGGCCGCCGCGACGGTGGAATTGCCAATCCCCATTTCGCCAAGCACCACCACATCGGCCCTGGGGTCGACCGCCTGCGCGCCGCGTGCCATGGCATCGCGCACCGCGTCTGCGGTCATCGCCGGGCCTTGGGTGAAATCGCCGGTGGGCTGGTCCAGATCCAGCGCGATCACCGACAGATCGGCCCCGGCCTGTGCGCAAAGCT
Source organism: Paracoccus jiaweipingae (assembly GCF_044335505.1). Taxonomy (NCBI): domain Bacteria; kingdom Pseudomonadati; phylum Pseudomonadota; class Alphaproteobacteria; order Rhodobacterales; family Paracoccaceae; genus Paracoccus; species Paracoccus jiaweipingae. The sequence continues at coordinate 234,973 of NZ_JBISBS010000003.1, forward strand.
GGTTAATCGCCGCCCCGCCTGCGGCGAAATTGGCGACCATCGCCGCTGTCACCTCGGGCGGATAGGGGTTGACCCCCTGCGCCACCACCCCGTGATTACCGGCAAAGATCAGCGCCTGCGCGGTGTCGATCCGGGGGCGGTCGCGGCCCTGCCAGCCGGCCATGAACACGGCCAGATCCTCGAGCCGCCCCAGCGATCCGGGGGGTTTGGTCAGGCTGTTCTGGCGGCTGCGGGCGGCCTCGGCGGCGGCGTGGTTGAACGTGGTCATGGAAATTCCCCTTTGGTCGGTTTGACCTGCAATGGCTGACCGGCAACCGCCAGCCAGACCTGATCGGCAATGGCCGCCACGCGCTGATTCATCCGGCCATGATCGTCGCGAAACCGGCGCGCCAGCGCATTGTCAGGCACGATCCCCTGCCCCAGTTCATTGCTGACCAGAATGACCGGCGCCTGCTGGTGCTGCAACGCGGCCAGCAGCCCCGGCAGGTCGGGCGGTTCGGGCAGGTGATTCGTCATCCACAGCGTCAGACAGTCGATCAGCCGCGCCGGGCCGCCGGGACGGTCGGTGGCGGCCAGCGCGGCGGGCAGGTCGCGCGGTGCCTCGTGCGTGTCCCAGCCGCTGCCGCGATCCTGACGGTGGGTTGCAATACGGGCGGCCATTTCCGCGTCCCATGGCTGCGCCGTGGCGATATAGACCGGCCGCCCCGGCCCCCCGTAATGGCAGGCCAGCCGTTCAGCGATTGCCGTCTTGCCCGAGCGTGCCCCCCCGGTCACCAGAATGATGCGCGTGTTGCGGTCCATGCCGGTTCATCCCACAGCGCGCGCCAAAGGAAAAGCCGCCCCGTGCCATTCCCCGCGATCAGGGTTAATCTGCCACGACCCACAGACCGGAGGTCCCCGATGCTGCGCGCCGCGCTGATTGCCCTTTTGCTGATCGCTGCCCCGGCCCGTGCCGCCGATCCGGTCAGCGCCGGTGATGATGTGTTGCGCATCGGGCTGCGCGGGCCGCTGTTGCAGCGCGATCCGCAACTGGCCAGTTCGCCGGATGAAGGGGTAGTGATACGGGCACTGTATCGCGGGCTGATGCGCGACGATGCGCGGGGCCTGCCGGTGCCCGATCTGGTGCAGGAAATCGACAGCGCCGCCGACGGGCTGACCCACCGCCTGCGGCTGGGGGCGGCGCACTGGTCCGATGGCCGCCCGGTCACCGCCACCGATGCCGTGGCCAGCCTGCGGCGGCTGGCCGACGCGGCGCTGGCCTCGCCGCACCGGCATCTTTTGGCGGATCTGGCGCTGGCGCAGGCCGGGGCGGTGCTGGCGGGCGATCTGCCGCCCGATGCGCTGGGGGTGCAGGCGCAGGGCGATGACCTGCTGGTGCTGACCACCACCCGGCCCGTGCCTGATCTGGCTGCGCTGCTGGCGCATCCGGCGCTGGCACCGCTGCCCGCCCATGCGCCGGGGGATTGGGGCGTAACCTCTGGCCCTTATCGGGTCGATGCCGGGGCGGCGGGGGTGACGCTGCGGCTGATCCGGGCGCCGGGGGCCGACCCAGCCATGCCCGCGGTGATCGAGGCCCACAGCCCGACCGACTGGCCCGCCGCCATCGACGCCTTTGCCGCTGGCGGGTTTGACATCCTGCCCCTGCCCGGCGCGCATCTGGCCGCCGCGCGCGCCCGCTTTGGCGCGCAGGCGGTGTCGGTGCCGCTGGCCTGCACCTGGGGCTATGTGGTGAACCTGACCGACAGCGCCCCGCCCGCCCTGCGCGACCCGGCGATCCGGCGGGCCTTGTCGCTGGCGCTGGACCGGCGACAGATCATCGACACCGTTCTGGGGGACGGCCAGCAACCGGCCTTGGGCTGGGTTCCGCCCGCGCTGGCGCCCGCTGCCGTGGCGGCGGCGGATGCAGACCGCCCGCAGGCCGAACGCATGGCCGAGGCAGAACAGATCCTTGCCGATGCGGGTTATGACGCGGAACGGCCGCTGTTGCTGCGGGTGGCCAGCCATACCGACCCCGATGCGCGCCGCCTGCTGGATGCGCTGCAATATTACTGGCGCCCGCTGAATGTCATCGTCCGCGCCGACGAGGTTGGCTGGGACGCCCATGCCCGGCGGGTCGCGGCGGGCGATTTCGGGCTGGCCAGTTTCGGCTGGTGCGCGGACTGGCGTGACGCGGCGGCATTCCAGCAGGTCTTTGGGCCGGATGGCGCCGATCCGGGCGGGTTTGCCAACCCCGATTACCGCGCCCTGCTGGCGCTGGCCCAGACCCGGCAAGGCCCGTCCCGCGCCGCGGCCCAAAGCGCCGCCAATGCGGTTCTGGACCGTGAATTGCCGGTGATCGCGCTGTTTCATTATGCCGCGCCGGTGCTGGTCAGCGACCGGGTGCGCGGCTTTGCCACATCGAACCCGATGGGGCGCTGGTATCCACAGGACATCCGTCTGGCCCCCCAATAATGCCGCGCTGCGGCGGGAAAGGCCGCTTTACGCGCGCAGCGTTTTGATTAACCTGCCCGCCATGACGGTGCTGCGACACCGACCACCAACATGGAGGATGGTCAATGACCAAGCTGTTTCTGACAACCGCGCTGACCTGCGCGCTGGCCCTGCCCGCGCTGGCCGCCACCCCCGCCGAGGGCGAGAAGCTGGCCGACAAGCAGGAGCTCAACTTCTGGCTGCTGGATGCCATCAAGACGCTGGACCCGCAGAAAAACACCGATGCCGATGGCTCGGACGTGCTGCGCCAGCTGTTCGAAGGGCTGATGAACGAGGACGCCAGGGGCGCCATGGTGCCGGGGCTTGCAGAACGCCATGAGGTCAGTGACGACAAGCTGACCTATACCTTCCATCTGCGCGATGCCAAATGGTCGAATGGCGACCCGGTCACCGCCGGGGATGTGGTCTTTGGCTGGCGCCGTCTGGCCGACCCGGCCACGGCCAGCGAATATGCCTGGTTCATCGAGCTGATGAATGTCGAAAATGCCAGCGACATCGTGAAGGGCGAAAAAACCCCTGACCAGCTGGGGATAAAAGCCGTTGACGATAAAACGATCGAGGTCCGGCTGACCAAACCCACCCCCTATTTCCTGAAAACGCTGGCCCACCCAAGCACCTTCCCGGTGCCGCAAAAGGTGGTCGAGGAATTGGGCGACAAATGGACCCAGCCCGGCAATCTGGTCGGCAATGGCGCGTTCAAGCTGGACAAGCATGACCTTGGCGTTCAGCTGGTGATGTCGAAAAACGACAATTACTGGGATGCCGAACACACCATCCTGACCAAACTGACCGCCACCACCGTCAATGACCAAAGCATCGCCCTGACCCGTTATAGCGCCGGCGAACTGGACTGGATCAGCCAGTTGCCCGCCGGGCAATACCCGCGCCTGAAAGAGGAACGCCCCGATGAGGCGCATTCCACCCCATGGGCCTGTTCTTATGCCTATCTGTTCAACCTGTCCGACAAAGGCCCCGAGGCGCTGAAGGATCTGCGCGTGCGTCAGGCGCTGGCCTATGCGGTTGACCGCGACGTAATGGTGGACAAGGTGCTGCAAGGCGGCCAGAAGCCGGCCTATTGGTGGACGCATTGGGCGATCGAGGGGTTCGAGGCGCCCGATCCCGAATTCGGCCACTGGACCCAGGCCGAGCGGGTCGAAAAAGCCAAGGCCCTGCTGGCCGAGGCCGGTTACGGCCCCGACAAGCCGCTGAAGCTGTCGATCCAGTATAACACCAGCGAGGACCACAAAAAGCTGGCCGTCGCGGTTCAGCAGTTCTGGAAACAGATCGGCGTTGATGTCGAGCTGAAGAATTACGAATGGAAGGTGCATACCGACCGTCTGCAAAATCAGGATTTCGAAGTCGCGCGTTACGCATGGTGCGCCGATTACAACGAACCTTCGACCTTCCTCGATTATTTCCGCACCGATGGCTATAACAACGGCAAGTGGTCGAATGCCGAATTCGACAAGCTGCTGAATGATGCCAAGACCGCCGAAAACCCGGCCGATCTGTATAAAAAGGCCGAGGAAATCCTGATCGGTGATATGGCCCTTGTGCCGGCCTATCACTATGCCCGCGCGCAGATCTTCAAAGCCGACCTGCGCGGCATCCCGCTGGAAAACGTGATGAACGACTGGTACGCGAAAGACATCTATCGCGTGGCCGAATAACCGGTCGGTCCGGGAAAAATACCGGGGGGCGGGTTGCCTGCCCCCCGGTTTTCGGTCATTAACCCTGACCTTCAGGCACCTGCTTCGGGAACCCGCTTATGTTCGGCTTTATCCTGCGAAGGCTTGCCGTCGCCATTCCGACGCTGCTTTTGCTGATCGTCTTTTCCTTTCTTCTGATGCATCTGGCCCCCGGCGGGCCATTCACCCAGGAACGCGAGATTCCGGCGCAGGTTCTGGCCAACCTGAACGCGAAATACGGCCTGAACGACCCGCTGTGGCAACAGATCGGCAATTATATCTGGGGCATCGTCGCGCATTTCGATTTCGGCCCCAGCTTTGTCTATCCTGACCGCAGCGTGAACCAGATCATTGCCGCGGGCTTTCCGGTGACGCTGACCTATGGCGGTATCTCATTCATGCTGGCGGTGGTCGTCGGGGTGTTTCTGGGGGTCGTGGCGGCGATCCGGCATAACAGCTGGCTGGATTATCTGGCGGTCGGCATCTCGATCGGGGCGCAGGTGCTGCCCAATTTCGTGATGGCACCGCTGTTGGTGCTGGTGTTCACGCTGTGGCTGCACTGGCTGCCCGGCGGCGGCTGGGGCGGGGGCCAGTGGCAATATATCGTCATGCCGGTGATCGCGCTTGCGACCAGCTATATGGCCTCGATCGCGCGGATCACCCGGTCGTCGATGCTTGAGGTGCTTGGCTCGAACCACATCCGCACGGCGCGCGCCAAGGGGATGCCGGAACACAAGGTGATCCTGCGCCATGCCCTGAAACCCGCGATGCTGCCGGTGATTTCCTATCTGGGACCGGCCTTTGTCAGCATGATCACCGGGTCGGTGGTGATCGACATGTATTTCTCGACCGGGGGGATCGGCAAATCCTTTGTCGATTCGGCGCTGAACCGCGATTATGCGGTGATGATGGGGGTGACCATCCTTGTCGGGGCGCTGACCATTCTGTTCAACCTTATCGTCGATGTGCTGTATGCATGGATCGACCCCAAAATCCGGTATTGATGCGATGATCGAGCAAGAGAAAATGCAGTCTCTGGCCGCGCGCATGGCCGAAAACGAGGTCAGGGGCCGCAGCCCGTGGGCCGATGCGCGCAAACGCTTTTTGCGCAACAAGGCGGCGATGGCGGGGCTGTTGATCCTGCTGCTGGTGGCGCTGTTCGCGGCCTTCGGCAACCAGTTCGCGGTCTGGTCGAACGAGGAAATCGACTTTAACGTCATGGGGTCCGCCGCGACCATGGGAATGCCCTCGGTCGAAAACGGGCATTATTTCGGCACTGACGATCTGGGCCGCGACCTGTTTGCGCGCACCGTTCAGGCCACGCAGGTGTCGCTGATGGTGGGTGTTGTCGGCGCGGCCATCGCGGTGATTGTCGGCACGCTTTACGGCGCGACGGCGGGCTATGTCGGCGGGCGCACCGACCAGGTCATGATGCGCACCGTCGATATCCTGATGTCGATCCCCTATATGTTCGTGCTGATCCTGCTGCTGGTGATGTTTGGCCGGTCCATCGCGATGCTGTTTCTGGGCATCGGGCTGATTTCATGGCTGGATATGTCGCGGATCGTGCGCGGCCAGACCCTGACCCTGAAAAACCGCGAATTCATCGAGGCCGCCCGCGCCATCGGCGTGCCCACCTGGAAGATCATCCTGCGCCATATCGTGCCCAACCTGCTGGGGGTGGTCGCGGTCTATGCCACGCTGCTGGTGCCGCTGATGATCCTGACCGAAAGCTTTATCAGCTTTCTGGGGCTGGGGGTGCAGGAACCGCTGACCTCGTGGGGGGCGCTGATCTCGGAAGGGGCGCGCACGATCAGCTTTGGCACCCAGTGGCAACTGGCCTTCCCGCTGTTCTTCTTTGTCATCACATTATTTGGGTTCTTCTTCGTGGGCGATGGCCTGCGCGATGCCCTTGACCCGAAGGATCGCTGACATGGCCCTGCTGGAAATCACCGATCTGAACGTGCGCTTTTCAACCAATGACGGTGAGGTTCACGCCGTCAACAGCCTGAACCTGACGATGGAATCCGGCGACACGCTGGGGATCGTCGGGGAAAGCGGCTCGGGCAAGTCGCAGCTGGCCTTTTCGATCATGGGGCTTTTGGCGCGCAATGGCCGGGCCAGCGGCTCGGTCCGGTTTGACGGGCAGGAAATCCTGAATGCCAAACCGCGGGTCATGAACCGGATCAGGGCGGAAAAGATCGCGATGATCTTTCAGGACCCGATGACCAGCCTGAACCCCTATATGCGGGTCGCGGACCAGATGGCCGAGGTGCTGACCCTGCACAAGGGCATGTCCCGACGCGACGCCGTGGCGGAATCGGTGCGGATGCTGGACGCGGTCAAGATCCCCGATGCAAAGGGGCGCGTGCGGCTGTATCCGCATGAATTCTCGGGCGGGATGCGGCAGCGGGTGATGATCGCGATGGCGCTGCTGTGCCGGCCACAACTGCTGATCGCGGATGAACCGACCACCGCGCTGGACGTGACGGTGCAGGCGCAGATCATGCAGCTGCTGGCCGACCTTCAGGCGGAATTCGGCATGGCGATGATGCTGATCACCCATGATCTTGGGGTGGTGGCCGGGTCGTGCCGGTCGGTCACGGTGATGTATGGCGGACGCATTCGCGAAACCGGGCCGGTGCATCCGATCTTTGCCGAACCGGCGCATCCCTATACCCAGGGCTTGCTGGCGGCGATCCCGCGGGTGGACCAGAAGGGCGACAAGCTGTCGGCCATTCCCGGCAGCCCGCCCAATATGTCGAACCCGCCCAAGGGCTGTGCCTATGAACCCCGCTGCGCCTATCGCTTTGGTGAATGCGCCACGGGCCGCCCGGCGCTGACCGAATTCGCACCGGGCCGCAGCCGCGCCTGCTTTGCCGCGCTGGCCGATGTTCAGGCGGGTCGTCACCGCGTCCGGCTGGCCGATGAAGAGGCCGCCGCCGTGCAGGAAGGCGAAGCCACCATCCCCGAACGCCGCCCCCACCTGCCGCAGGCCGCCATGGGTGGCGCCGGCATGGCCGCAACGACCGAGGCCGAACATGACTGATCCGCTGCTTGACGTGCATGACCTGCGCGTGACCTTCCGCATCCGCCGCGAGGGCGACATGCCCTGGACACAACCGCGCCAGCTGTTCGCTGTGGGCGGCGTCGATTTCAGCCTGAACCCCGGGGAAACGCTGGGGATCGTGGGCGAATCCGGGTCTGGCAAATCGACACTGGCGCGGGCGCTGATCGGGCTGGCCCCGGCCGAGGGGCGGGCGCAGTGGATCGACGGCGCCGACCTGCTGGCGCTGACGCCGCGCCAGATGATGAAATATCGCAGCGACATCCAGATGGTGTTTCAGGACCCGCTGGCCAGCCTGAACCCGCGCATGACCGTGGGCCAGATCATCGCCGAGCCGCTGAAGACCCACCACCCCGGCCTGTCGCGCGCCCAGATCCGCAGCCGCGTCAAGGACATGATGGACCGGGTCGGCCTGCTGCCCAACCAGATCAACCGCTATCCGCATGAATTTTCCGGCGGCCAGTGCCAGCGGATCGGCATCGCCCGCGCGCTGATCGTCCAGCCCCGGCTGGTGATCTGCGACGAACCGGTTTCGGCGCTGGATGTCTCGATTCAGGCGCAGGTGATCAACCTGCTGTCCGACCTGCAACGCGATCTGGGGCTGGCGCTGATCTTTATCGCCCATGACCTGTCGGTGGTGAAACATATCAGCGACCGGGTGATGGTGCTGTATCTGGGCAAGGTGATGGAAATCGGGCCGGTCGAGGCGCTGTATGACCGCCCGCAGCACCCCTATACCCAGGCCCTGCTGTCGGCCGTGCCGATCCCCGACCCCGTGCGCGAGGCCGAAAAGACCACGGTGCCGCTGGCGGGTGATTTGCCCTCGCCGCTGGCGCCGCCCTCGGGATGTGTGTTCCGCACCCGCTGCCCCCGCGCCCAAAGCCGCTGCGCGTCCGAGGTGCCGGCCCTGAGCGGTGATGATCACCGCATCGCCTGCCATTTCCCCGGCCCGCTGACCGAACCGGAAATCGCCCGCGCCCAAGGCACCTGACCAGCACTTCCCCTGCCACCGGCACCGCCCGAAACGGTGCCGGGGCACGGGGTGCCGCCCTTTCACCTTGGTCCAAATATCCCCGCCGGAGGCCCCCGCAAAAGCCCGCGCGACATCAGCGGCGGCGCGGGGCGGTCAGAACAGACCCTCGATCTCGCCATCCGCGTTCAGGCCGATGCGCGTCGCCGCCGGATGGCGCGGCAGACCGGGCATGGTCATGATATCGCCGCAAATCGCCACCACAAAGCCCGCCCCGGCTGACAGGCGCAGATCGCGCAATGGCACGATATGCCCGCTTGGCGCCCCCAGCAGCGCCGGATCGGCGGAAAAACTGTAGGGCGTCTTGGCCATGCAAACCGGCAGATCGCCAAAACCGGCCTCTTCCCAGCGGGTCAGCTGGTCGCGCATCGCTTGGCTGGCCTCGACCCCGGCGGCGCCGTAAATGTCGCGGGCAATGGTATTGATCTTGTCCCACAGCGACATCGAATCGGGGTAAAGCGGACCGAATTCGGCGCTGCCACCCTTGACCAGATCGACCACGGCATGGGCCAGATCCTCGGCCCCGGCGCCGCCCTCGGCCCAATGGCGACAGACGATGGCCTGCACCCCCATGGCGGCGCACTCCTCGGTCAGGGCGGCCAGTTCGGCATCGGTATCGGCATCGAAATGGTTGATCGCCACCACCACCGGCAGGCCAAAGCGGCGCATATTGGCGACATGACGCCCCAGATTGGCACAGCCCTCGCGCAGGGCGGCGACATTTTCCTGCGCCAGATCGCTGCGGGCCATGCCGCCATTCATTTTCAGCGCCCGCAGCGTGGCCACGATCACCACCGCATCGGGCGACAGCCCCGCCTTGCGGCATTTGATATTCAGGAATTTCTCGGCCCCCAGATCGGCACCGAATCCGGCCTCGGTCACTACATAATCGCCGGTCGCCAGCGCCGTGCGGGTGGCGATCACGCTGTTGCAGCCATGGGCGATATTGGCGAACGGCCCGCCATGGACCAGCGCCGGGTTGTTTTCCAGTGTCTGCACCAGATTGGGCTGCAAGGCGTCGCGCAGCAGCACCGTCATCGCCCCCTCGGCCCCCAGATCGGCGGCGGTGATGGCCGCGCGGTCGCGGTCATAGCCGACGATGATCCGCCCCAGCCGCGCCTGAAGGTCGGCCAGATCCTCGGCCAGACACAGGATCGCCATCACTTCCGAGGCGACGGTGATGTCAAAACCGCCCTCGCGCGGGGTGCCATGGGCCGGACCGCCAAGCCCCAGAACCACCTGCCGCAAGGCGCGGTCATTCATATCCATCACCCGGCGCCAGGTGACGCGGCGGGTATCGAACCCCAGCGCATTGCCCCAGTGAATGTGATTGTCGATCATCGCCGCCAGCAGGTTATGAGCGCTGGTGATGGCGTGAAAATCGCCGGTGAAATGCAGGTTCATATCCTCCATCGGGATGACCTGCGCATGTCCGCCCCCGGCCGCGCCGCCCTTCATGCCGAAATTCGGCCCCAGACTGGCCTCGCGCAGGCAGATCACCGCGCGCTTGCCGATCCGGTTCAGCGCGTCGCCAAGACCGACGGTGGTGGTGGTCTTGCCCTCGCCGGCGGGGGTCGGGTTGATCGCGGTCACCAGAACCAGCCGCCCCTGCGCCGCACCGCGCCGGGCCGCGACCGCCTGATGGGTGATCTTGGCCTTGTCATGGCCATAGGGCAAAATCTCGGTCGCGGACAGCCCCAGCCGGGCGGCGACCTCGGTTATGGGGCGCTTATGGGCGGCGCGGGCGATCTCGATATCGGTGGGCAAGCAAACCTCCTGTCATGGGTGGGGGCCGTGCCGCCTAGCGCAGCCTTGGCACATCCGCCGCCCCTGACGCCGCCGCCACGAAAGCCCGGATCAGCGCCGGGTCCTTGACACCGGGGGCGCGCTCGACGCCCGAGCTGACATCGACCGCCGGCGCAGCGGTCAGGCGGATGGCCTGGGCAACATTGTCCGGGGTCAGCCCCCCGGCCAGCATCCAGGGTTTCAGCCATTTGCGCCCGACCAGCAGACGCCAGTCAAACGCCACGCCGTTGCCGCCGGGCAGCGCGGTATCCTTTGGCGGCTTGGCATCGACCAGCAACTGATCGGCCACAAGACCGTAATCCCATAACGCGTCCAGATCCTGCGGGCCGCTGACGCCCACCGCCTTCATCACCGGAAGGCCGAACCGCGCCTTGACCGCCGCCACGCGCGCCGGGGATTCGGTGCCGTGCATCTGGATCATGTCCAGCGCCACATGGTCCAGAACCGATGCCAGAAAATCGTCATCAGCATTCACGAACAGCCCCACCCGCATCACGCCGGGTGGCACGCGCAGCGCAAGCGCCGCAGCACTGTCAGTGGTTATGGCGCGCGGCGATTTGGCGAAAAACACGAAGCCCAAGTAACGCGCCCCAGCCTGAACCGCCTTATCCACATCATCCGGGGTGGTCAGGCCGCAGATCTTGACGATGCTCACGCCGCCCCCGGATCAGCGCGACGGCGCGGGCAGCGCGGCACCCTGCGGGGCCGGGGCGGCAGGCGATGACGGCAGCGCCGCAGCACCGGCTGTGGTGGGCGCGCGCTGGGGTTCGGGGGCATCAAGAATGGCCAGCACCTCGTCGCGGGGGGCGGCATGGGTCTGGCGCAGATGCCCGACCTCGTTTTCCAGACTGGCGACACGATGGGCGCGGCGGTTCGATTCGCTGCGCAGCCGCGCCTCGCGCAGGTATTCCCACACCAAGCCGGTCACCAGACCCAGCGCGATGCCCAGAAACACCACCAGAAACAGCGGCATCGTCAGCGACCACTGGCCACCCAGATATTTGCCGAATTGCGCCGGGAACAGGTTCACCGTCACCATGCCGCGATTGGCCAGCGCAACCAGAACCAGCACCACGGCCAGACTCAGAACCAGAACCACGCGAATAATGCGCATCGGACCCCCCTTGCGGATATCGACCCGTTTTAGCCCTGTTCTTCCAGTCCGTTCAACCGGTCACGCAGCAATTTGCCGGTTTTGAAGAAGGGGACGTGCTTTTCCTCGACCGAGACCGTCTCGCCGGTGCGGGGGTTGCGGCCCTGACGGGCATCGCGCTTTTTGACCGAAAAGGCGCCAAAGCCGCGCAGCTCGACCCGGTCGCCCCGCGCCATGGCGTCGATGATTTCTTCGAACACCGTGTTGACGATTTTTTCAACATCGCGCTGGAACAGATGCGGGTTTTCCTCGGCGATTTTCTGAATCAATTCGGAACGGATCATTCTTTCCTCACGGGCAAAGGCCGGACATCAGGTGGGACCGGACAGCAGGGAATGCGCCGATCCGGCTGCAAGTTCAACAAGAAACGCACGAGTTTTGAAAAGGTTGCAAGAAAATTTGTCGGAATACCACAGGGCGGAATGAAAACCGCCCCCGCAAAAGCTGCGGGGGCGGAAAACCGCTTATGCGGGGTGCGGATCAGTTCTTGCTTTTCAGCGCCGCACCCAGAATGTCACCCAGCGAGGCACCCGAGTCCGAGCTGCCATACTGTTCGACGGCTTCTTTTTCCTCGGCGATTTCGCGCGCCTTGATCGACAGGCCCAGACGACGGGTCTTGGTGTCGATATTGGTCACGCGGACATCGACCTTGTCGCCAACGCCGAAACGCTCGGGGCGCTGGTCCTGACGGTCGCGGGCCAGATCGCTGCGGCGGATGAACGACTTGACGCCGTTATATTCCACTTCGATCCCGCCATCTTCGATCGCGGTGACCTCGACGGTGATGACATCGCCACGCTTGACGCCGTCAACGGCCTCGACCATGGCGTCGTTTTCCAGCGCCTTGATCGACAGGCTGATACGCTCTTTCTCGGTGTCGACTTCCTGAACGACGGCCTTGACCATGTCGCCCTTGCGGAAGTCCTGAATCGCGTCCTCGCCACGGGTGTCCCAGGAAATGTCGGACAGGTGGACCATGCCGTCGATATCGCCGTCCAGACCAACGAACAGACCGAATTCGGTGATGTTCTTGACCTCGCCTTCGATGACGGTGCCGGCCGGGTGGGTCTCGGCAAAGACCTCCCACGGGTTGCGCATGGTCTGTTTCAGACCCAGCGACACGCGGCGCTTGGCTTCGTCGATTTCCAGAACCATGACGTCAACCTCTTGCGAGGTCGAGACGATCTTGCCCGGATGGACGTTCTTCTTGGTCCAGGACATTTCCGACACATGGACCAGACCTTCGACGCCCGGCTCCAGTTCGACGAAGGCGCCATAGTCGGTGATGTTGGTCACGCGACCCGAATGGACCGAGCTGATCGGGAACTTGCCGGCAACCGTATCCCACGGGTCGGCCTGAAGCTGTTTCATGCCCAGGCTGATGCGGTGGCTGTCCTTGTTGATCTTGATGACCTGAACCTTGACGGTTTCACCGATCGCCAGAATCTCGGACGGGTGGTTGACGCGGCGCCAGGCCATGTCGGTGACATGCAGCAGGCCGTCAACGCCACCCAGATCAACGAAGGCACCGTATTCGGTGATGTTCTTGACCACACCATCGACGGTCTGACCTTCGGACAGGTTGGCGATAACCTCGGCGCGCTGTTCGGCGCGGCTTTCTTCCAGAATGGCGCGGCGCGACACAACGATATTGCCACGGCGGCGGTCCATTTTCAGGATCTGGAAGGGCTGTTTCAGACCCATCAGCGGGCCGGCATCACGCACCGGGCGCACATCGACCTGGCTGCCCGGCAGGAAGGCCACGGCGCCACCCAGATCAACGGTAAAGCCGCCCTTGACGCGACCAAAGATGGCGCCTTCGACGCGCTCTTCCGCAGCATAGGCTTTTTCCAGACGATCCCAGGCTTCTTCGCGGCGGGCTTTCTCGCGCGAGATGGAGGCCTCGCCGCGGGCGTTTTCGACGCGGTCCAGATAGACCTCGACTTCGTCGCCGACGGCCAGTTTGGCTTCTTCACCGGGATTTGCGAATTCTTTCAGATCAACGCGGCCTTCCATTTTATAGCCGACGTCGATGATGGCCTGGCCCGCCTCGATGGCGATGACCTTGCCTTTCACAACCGAACCTTCGTTCGGGGTATCAATTTCGAGGCTTTCGTTCAGCAGCGCCTCGAACTCTGCCATGCTTGCGTTTTGCGCCATGTGGCTTTCAGTTCCTTTACAGTGGTTTTCCGGCCTGACGGTTGGCTCCGCCGGTCTTTTGTGGGCGTCGGATAAGCGCAAAGGGTCGCGGCGTGTGGCGCCGGACCCCTGATATGGCGGTCTGTTCTGACCATGTCGCGTCATCGGACGCTGGCCCTATACGCCGGAAAGCGCGCAAAAGCAAGGCCAAACCCCGCCCCACGCGCCACGGTCGCGCGGTTTTACGCCGCCCCGTCCCGTGCCGCCTGCACCAGCGCAATCGCCTGTTCGACGGCCTGTCCGATGCTTAAATCCGTGGTGTCGATCAACACCGCGTCCCCGGCGGGCCGCAGGGGCGCGGTGGCGCGGGCGGCATCGCGGGCATCGCGTTCACGCAGCTCGGCCAGCGTCGAGGCCGCATCCACCCCCAGTTCGGCAGCGCGGCGTTGGGCGCGGACCGCATCGCTGGCGGTGACATACAGCTTGACCGGCGCGTTCGGGCAGATGACCGTGCCAATATCGCGCCCGTCCAGAATGGCGCCGGGTTCCTGGGTGGCAAAACGGCGCTGAAAGGCGATCAGCGCCGCGCGCACCTCGGGGATGGCGGCCACGCGGCTGGCGGCCTGCCCGGCGGCATTGCTGCGCAGATCGTCCCGCGCCAGATCGGCGGGTGTCAGCCCCTGCGCCGCCGCCACCGGGTCGCCCCCCTTGGCCCCGGTGGCGCGATACAAAAGGCCGGTATCAAGATGATGAAAGCCGAAATGCGCCGCCAATGCGCGCGAAATGGTTCCTTTGCCCGCCGCGGCGGGCCCGTCAATGGCAATGGTAAAGGACATGGTGCTTTCCGTCAGACGATATGGGCCTCGGTATAGGGGCGCCCCTGCGCCACCCTTGCCACGGAAAGCGCCGAAAGGTCCAGCGTCTGCCAGTCGCCATGCAGCACCAGTTCGGCAATTCCCCGCCCGACCGCCGGTGCCTGTTGCAGCCCGTGCCCGGAAAACCCGTTGGCGTGAAAGAAATTGTTCAGCTGCGGGTTCAGCCCCAGCAGCGCGTTCTGATCAAAGCTGTTATAGGCGTAATGCCCCACCCACCAGCGCGCGATCCGGGCACAGTCAAAGCCCTCGGCGCGGTTATACAGGGCGGGCCAGACGGCATCCTCGAACAGTTGATGATCAGGGTCGAAATCGTCGGCATCGCAGGGGCCGTCGGTCGCCGGAACCGTCGCCGCGATCCAGTGCTGATGTTCCGGGCGGAAATAGATGCCGGAATGATCGACGACCAGCGGCGCATCCGGGTGGCGGGCATTGGGCGCGTCGATGACAAAAACGGTGCGCTTGCGCGGCTCGACGGGCAGGTCCAGATCCATGCTGCGCATCAGCATCCCGGCGCGGGTGCCCGCGGCATTCACGAATTGCCCGGCATAGATGCGCTGACCGCTTTCCAGCACCGCCGCCATGACCCGCCGTCCGTCGCGTTCGAACCCCAACACCCGGTCGCGCAGGAAAGTCACGCCCGCCGCCCGCGCCGCATTGCGCAGCCCCGACAGCAGGCCCATATTGTCGAACCATCCCTCGTCACGCGTGCCCCAGCTGCCGGCGACGATATCGTCGGTGTTCATCCACGGAAACTGTTGCGCGATCTGGGCCGCCGTCAGCACCTGCGTGGCCGCCCCCAGCCCGCGCTGCATCTGCGCCAGCGTTTCCAGCATCGCAGCGCCGGTTTCGCTGCCGGTCAGGAACAGATAGCCGTTTTCGCGCAGACCAAGGTCGGGCACCCCGCCAGAGGGCCCGGTCTGCCCGGCGAAATCACGAATGAAATCAACGCCGAACCGGCTGATCTGCACATTGGTCGGGTCGCTGAACTGCGACCGGATCGAGGCCACGGACAGCGCGGTCGAACTGGTGGCATAGCTGGGGTCAGGCTCGACCACGGTGATGTTCAGCGCCGGGTCCATCCGCGACAGCCAGAACGCCACCGAAGACCCCATGACCGCACCGCCCGCAATCAGCACATCCGTCATTGCCCGCCCCCCTTCAGACCAGAAGCGAAGCCTAACAAAACCGCGCGCCAAGAAAAGACCCAACAGATATGCAAATGCCGGCCCCATGGGGACCGGCATCGGCAGATGTCATGAAATGCGGGGATCAGTTGCCGCCAAGGGTCTTGGCAACCTCGGCCGCGAAATCCTCTTCTTTCTTTTCGACGCCTTCACCGACCTCGACACGGGCATAGCCGGTCACTTCGATACCAGCCTCTTTCGCGGCCTGGGCAACGGTGATGTCGGGATTGATGACGAATTTCTGACCCAGCAGGGTCACTTCTTCAAAGAACTTCGCCATGCGGCCCTGGATCATCTTTTCGATCACCGCTTCGGGCTTGCCCGATTCGCGGGCCTGCTCGGTCAGGACGGCTTTCTCACGCTCGACCAGCGCCGGGTCCAGATCGGCCTCGGCCAGCGAGGCCGGGTTGGTCGCCGCGATATGCATCGCGATCTGTTTGCCGACCTCTTGCGCCTTTTGCGCATCGCCTTTCAGCGCCACCAGAACGCCGATCTTGCCCATGCCTTCGGTCGCGGCATTGTGGACATAGCTGACGATAGTGTCCCCTTCCAGAACATGCATCCGGCGCAGAGTCATGTTTTCGCCGATACGGGCGATGGCGTCGGTCAGCACGTCCTCGACCGGGGTGCCGTTCAGATGGGTGGCTTTCAGAACCTCGACCGATTCGCCGGTTTCCAGCGCAACTTCGGCGATCTCGCGGACCAGTTTCTGGAAGTCGGCATTCTTGGCAACAAAGTCGGTTTCCGAGTTCAGCTCGATCGCGACGCCACGGCCATCGCGGACAGCCACGCCCACCAGACCTTCGGCGGCGACACGGTCCGATTTCTTGGCCGCCTTGGCCAGACCCTTGGTGCGCAGCCAGTCGATCGCGGCTTCCATGTCACCATCGGTTTCGGTCAGGGCCTTCTTGGCATCCATCATGCCCGCGCCGGTCTTTTCGCGCAGATCCTTCACCATGCTTGCGGTAATAGCCATGGGATTGTCCTTCTGTCCTATACGGGGTCAGGCGGGGCTTATCCCCGCCTGATGACATTTCGGTAAAACCGGCCAGACCGGCCGGTTCGCCGGATCAGGCTTCGGCGGCGGCCTCTTCCAGCTCTTCCTGCGGGGCCTCTTCCAGCGCACCCAGGTCGACACCGGCGGCACCCATCTGGGCCGACATCCCGTCCAGCGCCGCGCGGGCCGCCAGATCGCAATACAGCGCGATGGCACGGGCCGCATCGTCATTGCCCGGAATGATGTAATCCACACCCTCGGGCGAGCAGTTGGTATCGACCACGGCCACGACCGGGATGCCCAGTTTGCGCGCCTCGGCGATGGCCAGATCTTCCTTGTTGACGTCGATCACGAACAGCAGGTCCGGAAGGCCGCCCATTTCGCGGATACCGCCCAGGCTGGCTTGCAGCTTGGCCTGCTCGCGTTCCATGCCCAAACGCTCTTTCTTGGTCAGGCCCTCGGCGCCGGTGGCCATTTGCTCGTCCAGGGCTTTCAGGCGGCTGATCGACTGGGAAACGGTTTTCCAGTTGGTCAGCGTGCCACCCAGCCAGCGGTGATTCATATAGAACTGCGCCGATTTTTCAGCCGCGTCCGAGATCGCCTTTTGCGCTTGACGCTTGGTGCCGACGAACAGCACACGACCGCCCTTGGCCACCGTGTCGCGCACGACCTGCAGCGCCTGTTCCAGCATCGGAACGGTCTGGGTCAGGTCGACGATGTGAATGCCGTTGCGGTCGCCATAGATATACTGACCCATGCGCGGGTTCCAGCGCTGGGTCTGGTGACCATAGTGAACGCCAGCTTCCAGCAGCTGACGCATGGTGAAATCGGGAAGCGCCATGTCATGTTCCTTTCCGGTTTGCGCCTTGGCGGGCCTTTCAGGGGTAATCCCCCAACCGGTGGACCGTTTCGGGATGTCTCCCCGATCGGCCCGAACCCGCCTGTGAAGTGCGCGTCCCTTAACAGCCCCCGCCCCTGCCCGCAAGACCGTCTGGCGGCCAAATCATTCGCATTTTCAGCATCTATTTCCCCGATCAGGGCGAAATTGGGCAAAAAACGCACGGCTATAAACCGAATCTTAAGAAAGCTGGGCCATACCGGGAACAAGATTTGTGAACAAGGACAAGTGACGATGTGTTCCCAACAGACGATGCCCGCCGCAGCGGCGATCACCCTGCCCGCCCGCGTTGACCTGACGGCGGTGCGCGACCTTGGCGGCGATTTTCTGGACCATGACGGGCAAAATCTGCGGGTCGATGCCTCGGCCGTGCAGCATCTGGGCGGGCTGGGGCTGCAATTGCTGATGGCTGCGGCTGGGCAATGGCGTCAGCGACAGCTTGGCTTTCAGGTCAATCCGCGCTCGGACAATTTCGACCGCGCGCTGGCGGATTTCGGCGTCAGCCTCGACATGCTTGAAAACCGGGGGCCTGCATGAGCCATCATATCCTTGCCGTGGATGACAGCCGCACGATTCGTGACATGCTGCGCCTGACGCTGACCGGTGCGGGCATGACCGTGACCACCGCCGATGACGGTCAGGACGGTCTTGAAAAGCTTGAGGGGCTGACACCGGACGCGATCATATCCGACATCAATATGCCGCGTCTGGACGGGTTCGGCTTCATCGAAGCGGTGCGCCGCATCGACCATTTGCGGGCAACCCCGATCTTGGTGCTGACCACTGAAAGTGCCGCTGAACTGCGCGCCCGCGCCCGCGCCGCCGGCGCGACGGGCTGGGTGGTCAAGCCCTTCGACCCGCAAAAGCTGGTCGAGACGCTGAATCTGGTGATTACCTGAAAGGGGGATGTACGATGACTGATCCCATGGCCGAAATCAAGGTTTCGTTCTTTATCGAGTGTGACGAACTGCTCGAGGGGCTGCAAGACGGGCTGACCGTATTGCAGGACAGCCCGGAAGATGACGATACCATCAATGCGGTCTTTCGTGCCGTGCACTCTATCAAGGGCGGTGCCGGGGCATTTGGCCTCGACGCGCTGGTCGGGTTCGCCCACCGGTTTGAAACCGCGCTGGATGCGCTGCGCTCGGGCAAGGCCGAGGTGACGCCGGACCTGGTCGCCCTTCTGTTTCGCGGGGCGGATCTGTTGCAGGACCATGTCATCGCAGCCCGCGACGACAGCGCCTCGCCCGAAGGGGCCGAATCCCTGCTCCAGGATCTGGAGGCGCAACTGGGTATCTGTGCTGAAACCGAAGAACCCGAGGAAATCAGCTTTCAGCCAAGCGGGCTGTCTCTGGACCTCGACTTTGGCGGGATGGATGACGACCCCGCACCGCTTGCAGAGGGTCCCGGCGGCTGGATGATCCGTTTCCGCCCGCTTCCCGGTTTCTACGAAAGCGGCAACGAGGCGCAGAATCAATTGCGCGCCCTGTGCAAACTTGGGCCGGCCCTTGTCACCTGCCATCCGCCACAGCTGTCTCTCGACCCTGATCAGTGCGAGGTGCCTCGGCTGGAATGGCAGATCCGACTTGGCGGGCAGGTCTCAAGTGAACAGATCGAAGCGATCTTCGATTTTGTGATTGATGTCTGCGAACTCGATATCAGCCCTGCGGACCCGCCAGATGGGCCGGATGGACTGCGTGAACCCCAGGAAATCTCAGCCGGACAGGATCTGACGATCGAAAAGCCCCCCGCGCCAGACGAAGACGCATCCGCGCAGATATGTGAACAGCCGGTTCAAATGTGCGAAACGGATCAGGCTGAAGCGGATGTGGATGGGCCCGCGCCAGATCATCCGACCACGGCCACTCCGCCGCGTCCCGTTGCGGACGCCGCAAAGGCACCTGCAAAGCCTGCCGGCGACGCATCCGCTGCGCGCCCGGCCTCAGCCACGGTTCGCGTTGATCTCGAACGCATCGACCGTTTGGTCAACCTTGTCGGAGAGCTGGTTATCAATCAGGCCATGCTGGCGCAAAGCGTGACCGATGCCGGCATGGATGCAACCCCGGCGGTGGTACATGGGCTGGACGAATTCATGAACCTGACCCGCGATATTCAGGACAGCGTCATGATGATCCGTGCCCAGCCTGTCAAATCGCTGTTCCAGCGTATGTCCCGCATCGTGCGCGAGGCATCGGCTGCGGTGGGTAAAGATGTTCGTCTGGTCACGAAAGGCGAAAACACCGAAATTGACAAGACCGTTATTGAGCGTCTTCTCGATCCGCTGACCCACATGATCCGCAACGCCGTCGATCATGGTCTGGAAAGCCCGACTGACCGGCAAAAGACCGAAAAGAACCCAACCGGGACCATCACCCTGTCGGCATCCCATCGCGCGGGGCGGGTTTTGATCGAAATCCGCGACGATGGTCAGGGTATCAACCGCGAACGCGTTTTCAACATTGCCGTTCAACGTGGGTTGATCGACCCCGACGCCCAATTGACCGAGTCCGAGATCGACGGCCTGCTTTTCCTGCCAGGTTTTTCGACCGCGTCCGAGGTCTCGGCCCTGTCCGGTCGCGGCGTAGGCATGGATGTTGTCAAAAGTGCGATCACATCAATCGGCGGCAAGATTTCGATCAGCAGCGAACGCGGAAAAGGAACATCTTTCCTTATTTCCCTGCCGCTTACACTGGCGGTTCTGGACGGCATGGTCATCAAGGCCGCCGACCAGACGCTGGTGCTGCCCATCTCGTCCATCGTCGAGACATCGACCCTCGCGGATCACAAGCAAGAACGTGTCGGCCCCTCAACAACCGTTATTCGTCTCCGTGGGGAAATTCTGCCATTGATCGACCTTGCAGACAGTCTGGGTTTCATCCGTCACAACCGGCAAAGCGCGCCTGGCATTGTTTTGCTGACCAGTTCGGATGACGGAAACCGACGCGCGTTTATCGTCGATTCGATCCTCGATCAGCGACAGGTCGTCATCAAGGGCCTCGGCGACCACTTCACCCATATTCCCGGGGTCTCGGGTGCGACCATCCTTGGCGATGGACAGATAGCCCTGATCCTCGACCCCTCGGACCTGACGCCCGCCAACAGCGCGCGCCGACCTAAAAATCACATGCTTGCGGGAGAATGCGCATGAACATGATCACTGATACGGATTCGGCGGAAACCGAACTGCTGTCTTTTCGCCTTGGCGACCAGGAATATTGCATCGACATCATGAGCGTACGCGAAATCCGCGGTTGGTCACCGGCCACGCCCGTTCCCTACGCCCCCCCTCATCTGTGCGGGGTCATCAACCTGCGTGGCACAGTCATGCCGGTCATCGACCTGTCGCTGCGCTTGGGCATGTCACCTGTCGAGGCAAACGAAACCTCGGTCATTGTCATTGTCAGCGTCCGCAATCATGCCGTCGGGCTGATCGTGGATGCCGTTTCAGACATCATCTCAGTCCCGACAGCAGGGCTCAGCATGCCGGCAGAAATGACCGCTGAAATTCATTCCGACTATCTCAGTGCATTGACCTTGGTCGATGACCGGATGGTTCGGGTTCTTAATCTGGAAACCGTGGTTCCCAAAGCAGCGGAGCGCGCATGAACACCCATCCTGTACCCAGTATTGACCCTTCGGCGGACCGGCTGCGTCAATTGATCGAACGTGAATCCGGTATCCGGCTGATGCCAGACAAGACCGCGCTTTTGCGTGCCAGGCTGGGAAAGCGGCTGCGCAGTCTGGGACTGACGACGCTGGCAGAATATGCGGATTATGTCAGCGACCCGCGCAATCGGGATGAAATCGGTGCCTTACTGTCGGCGATCACTACAAATCACACCGCCTTCTTTCGGGAATCGCACCATTTCACGACCTTGCGTGAGGATGCTTTGAAACATGCCGAAGCCAGCGCGGCCCCCTATCGGGTATGGTCCGCCGGGTGCTCGACTGGGCAGGAACCTTACAGTGCCGCAATGGCATTGAATGCCGCCAGCGGTCCGAACCGCCTGTCTTTCCGGATTTTCGCCTCGGATATCGACAAGGCAGCTTTGGCTGTCGCGAAGGCAGGGACTTATGAAGCCAAAGACATGACTGGCGTACCGCCAGACATGCGCCAACGGCATTTCAAAGCAGATGGCGATCAGTTCAGGATTGATGACAAAATCCGCGCTTTTGTCGAATTCGAACAGTCGAATTTGCATGCCGCCTGGACAGCACGCCCTGCCTTTGATGCCATCTTCTGTCGTAACGTGGTGATTTATTTCGACAGACAGGCACAAACCCGCCTGTGGCAGAGAATCTGTGACCGGCTCAAGCCCGGGGGGCTGTTGTTTATCGGCCATTCAGAAACCATCCCGCCAGAACTGCGCAGCAGGCTGGAACCGCTGGAAACCACGACATTTCGCCGTATCGCGAGCTGAAAGGATAAAAAATGGGAATCAAGGACAAGCTGAAGGTCATGGTGGTTGACGATATGTCGACCAGCCGTGGGCTGCTGGTTCAATCGCTTGAAAACATGGGTATTTCCCAAGTCAGATCAGCGGGTCACGCATCAGAAGCCTTGGGGGAACTGGGGCAGCGACCGGCGCATCTGGTCATCTCGGACCTCAACATGCCAGACATTGATGGGCTGCAATTTCTGGAACGCATCCGCACAGACCCAAAACTGAAAGGCATGGGATTCATCCTGATCACCGGACGGGCTGATGCCGACATCGTCACGCGCGGGAAAAGGCTGGGAATGAACAATTTCATCAAGAAGCCGTTTACCCCTGCCGACCTGAAGGCCTGTATCGAAGCTGTGACGGGGCGCCTGTGATGTCCTCGACCGGGGATATCGCGGCGGTGTCGGGTGCCATGCGTGCCATGGCCGATGAGATGCGGGTCATGGCACAAATGGTCAACAGCCTTCAGCATATCTGGCTGGAGGGAATGGAAGATGGGCACAAGGTCTCGATCAAGGAAAAGATCATTGCAGGACAGTCCCTTGATTACCTATCCCAGAATCTTGAACAGCTTTCCCGGATCACCGCTCAGGTG
Source organism: Paracoccus jiaweipingae (assembly GCF_044335505.1). Lineage (NCBI taxonomy): Bacteria > Pseudomonadati > Pseudomonadota > Alphaproteobacteria > Rhodobacterales > Paracoccaceae > Paracoccus > Paracoccus jiaweipingae. The sequence goes on from NZ_JBISBS010000003.1 coordinate 257,340, forward strand.
CCTTCAGATTGCACAAGCAGTGAGGGTCTGGTTGCCGCGCTGGGGGCCGGCCTGAATGAGATCACGCTGATTAGCGCAGCCAAGCGTCTTGGCTGGGGGACAGCAGCCGACATGCCGCATCCGCATCAAATGGGCGATCCGGAGTTGTTCTGATGATGTGAATTCGGTCGCCATTTGTGCCACTATTCCTTATGTCCTCTGCGCAATGTGATTTTATTGGTCATCCGTTTGCCGGCTTATGAGGGAAATGTGGATATCGGTTGTCTCCAGCATTGCGGGGACGTTCTTACAAACCCAGAAATGCAGCGGGGGATAGGCTTCAATCAGCGCAGCAAAGAATGTCAGAGGAGGCAAAGCAACGCGCCCAGAAGGTGGCCTGCCTGCGCGCAAGCTGACCTTAGGCAGATCTCGGAAACAACACACCGCGCGATGGCTGATTTCAGCGGATCAAAATGGGTTTCAGCGCTTTGCCATCGCCTTTTCCATCGTCTTGGCGGTCGAAGCGCGCCTTGGCGGGACTCCCATTGGGTCAAAGGGCCGCGTGACGGTGCTTCAGTCCCCGGTCACCGCATCACGAAAGCAAGCGGCCAGTTCGGGGGGCAGCGAAAACTGCGTCAGCGCAATCTGGCGTGCCGGTGCCGACATTTTGCGCGCGGTCTTGGCAACGATCCGATGCAGCTTATCGGGGCTTTGGCTGGGGGCAAAACCGGACATATAGTGGCGCATGAAGGTAAAGCAGGCAACATCCTCAAGCGCCTGAACCAAGGGGTCGCTTTTGATCCCTTCTTTGCGCAACATGCGGCCGGCATGTTCGACGGTTTCGGCATCATAACCGGCGTCGCGCATCAGCCCCATGACCCGTTGCGCGTGGCGCTGCGCCTGCGCGCGCCGCCAGTGCAGATACCCGGCGCGGCCTTTGGGGAAATCGTGGCGCGGCAGGGTCCAGCGTTCGATATGCTGGCCACGGCAGGCAATTGCCAGCGCATCGGGGGCATCGGGGTGAAGGGCCTGTTGCTCGGCCGTCATGCGCTGGCCGTAAAGCAGCTCGACCGCGACGCCGTCATGGTGTCGCGGGTCTTGGGAATTGGCGGCATCAATGGCCGCAAATACGGCTTGCCGGCGCGTCATTTCGCCCATGCTTTCCCCCTGTCTTCGGCCACCAGTTCGCGCAGCAGGCCGATATCCTCGATCACCGCGGTGGTGGTTTCGATGCTGACACCGTGATCGCGCAGTCGGGCAAAGGCCCGCGACAGGCTTTCCGGTTTCATCCCCAGATGGCCGGCAATCAGCGTCTTGTTATAGGGCAGATGCACCACACAGCGGCCGGTGCTGTCGATCGGCGCCAGATCGGTCAGGAATTCAGCCACGCGCTGGACCCCGGATCGCGCCTTCAACTGTTCGACCTGACCGACAAGCTGTTGCAAATGCACGAAACTGGCGCTGATAATGCCGATGGCCAGTTGCGGGTCGTCGGTGATGGCCTGACGCAGGCGGCTGCCCTTGATCCGCAGCAGCCTTCCATCGGTGATCGCCTCGGCCGAGACCGGATAGGGCAGGTCGCGCAGGGCCACGGCCTCGCCGAAACTGCGGCCCCGCGCCATGATGCTGACCACGGCTTCGGCGCCGCTGGGGGGCATGCGATACAGCTTCACCCAGCCGTCGATGATGATATAAAGTGCGCGCGCCGGTTCGCCCTGAATGAACAGGGTCTCGCCGGCGCTGACCTCGCGGATCGAGGCGCCATCAAGAATACGTTCGCAAAGCGCATCTGACAGCGTGCAGAACAGGCTGCTTTTCTTGACGGCAGAGATCAGATCAGGGGTCATACAGGTGGTCTTTCCAAGGCTTATGGTTCAATCTGTCACATATCGCCGCTGATGGAAAGACGCGATGACAGGGGTGTGGCCTGACGGCGCTGATTGGGCTAACAGGCAGGAAAACATGGGGATTGCATGGGCTGGACCGAATTCATCGCCGCGTTTGCCACTTTCCTTCTGGCGCATATGATCCCGTCGCGCCGCACCTTGCGCGCGCGGCTGGTCGCGCGCCTGGGCGAAACCGGGTTCATGCTGGCCTATTCGCTGTTATCTGCGCTGCTGCTGGCCTGGGTGATCGTCGCGGCGGGGCGGGCGCCATATGTGCCGCTGTGGGACTGGGCGACATGGCAGTTGCGGGTCCCGCAGATCGGGGTGCTGATCGCCTGTCTGCTGGTGGCCTTGGCACTGGGGCAGCCCAACCCGTTTTCACTGGGCGGGGCACGGAATGCGGATTTCGATCCCTCCCGCCCCGGTGTTTTGCGGCTGACCCGGCACCCGCTGATGCTGGCGCTGGCGATCTGGGGCGCGGCGCATATCGTGCCCAATGGCGATCTGGCCCATGTCATCATGTTCGGCAGCTTTACCGCCTTTGCGCTGGCCGGGATGGTCCTGCTGGACCGGCGCAACAAGCGGCGGCTGGGTCCACAATGGGAGGCGCTGCGCACCGCCCTTGCGACAACGCCGCGCCGGCCGCACCTGCCCGGCAGGCGGCGTGCCGACCTGATGCGGGTGCTGGCCGGGCTGGCGGTCTGGGCCGTGCTGTTGCTGTTGCACCGCCCGGTTCTGGGGGTCAGCCCGTATTAAGCCAGCCGCGCCGCGCCCCCCCCCCCTGCCCGCAATGTCACGAAACCGTTTCCCGATTGGCATGGCCTTCCGCGACCGGGTCTGTATGATCCGGGTCGCGCGCACAGACAGCAGCTGAATGTCGGAGGAACGCCTTGCCAGTCCCCAGCGCCAGGATCATCGCGGTTCGCGGACCGGTGGTCGATTTCCGGGCCGGGGGCGTGCTGCCTGACATTCACGACGCCGTGATTGCCGATCCCGACGGCGTGGCGGTCCTGTGCGAGGTGCAGGCCCATCTGGGACCGGACCGGTTCCGCGCCATCGCCCTGCAACCCACGCAGGGCCTGTCGCGACAAATGGTGGCGCATCTGACCGGCGGCCCGATCACCGTGCCCGTCGGTCCCGCCACGCTTGGCCGGTTGCTGGATGTCAGCGGCCGCCCCGGCGATGGCGGCCCCGACCTGCCCCCGGCCACACCGCGCCGGCCCATCCATCACCCGCCGCCGGCGCTTGGCGACCGCCGCGGCGATATCCGCATTTTCAGCACCGGGATCAAGGTGCTGGACCTGCTGGCGCCGCTGGCACAGGGTGGTAAGGCGGCGATGTTTGGCGGCGCCGGCGTTGGCAAGACGGTGCTGGTGACCGAACTGATCCACGCCATGGTGACCGCTTATGACGGGGTGTCGGTCTTTGCCGGTATTGGCGAGCGCTCGCGCGAGGGGCACGAGATGCTGCACGACATGCGCGGCTATGGCGTGCTGGACCGCACGGTGCTGGTCTATGGCCAGATGAACGAATCGCCCGGCGCGCGCTGGCGGGTGCCGCTGACCGCGCTGACCATGGCCGAACATATCCGCGACGCCGAGGGCCGCAATGTGCTGCTGATGATGGATAACGTGTTTCGCTTTGTGCAGGCCGGGGCCGAGGTCTCGGGGCTGCTGGGACGGATGCCGTCGCGGGTGGGCTATCAGCCGACGCTGGAAACCGAAGTTGCGGCGCTTCAGGAACGCATCACCTCTGCCGGGCGGGCCGCCGTTACCGCGATCGAGGCGGTCTATGTCCCCGCCGATGATTTCACCGACCCCGCCGTGGCCGCCCTCAGCAGCCACATGGACAGCGCCGTGGTGCTGTCGCGCGATCTGGCGGCGCAGGGCATTTATCCGGCGGTGGACCCGTTGCGCACCACCTCGTCGCTGCTGGACCCGGCGATTGTCGGCGCCGAACATGCCCGCACCGCCGCCGATCTGCGCGAACTGATCCAGCATTACGACGAATTGCGCGACGTCATCGCCCTGCTGGGCGTCGAGGAACTGGGCCGCGAGGAACAGCTGATGGTTGCCCGCGCCCGCCGCCTGCAACGGTTCATGACCCAGCCGTTCTTTGTCGCCGCCGCCTTCAGCGGGATCGAGGGGCGCAGCGTGCCGGTCGAACAGACCATCGCCGGCTGCCGCGCCATCCTGTCGGGGGAATGCGATGACTGGGACGAGGCCTCGCTTTACATGACTGGCACCCTGGACGAGGCCCGCGCCCGCGAACAGGCCCGCCGCGCGGGGCAAACGGCATGAGCGGCCTGTCACTGACCATCACCACCCCGCTGACCGTCGCATTGCGGGCGGGCGGTCTGGCCGCGCTGCGGGCCGAGGATGCCAGCGGCAGCTTTGGCCTGCTGCAGGGTCACGCCGATTTCCTGACCGTGATTGAGGCCGGCGTGCTGCGCTGGCGGGCGGCTGACGGGCCGTGGCGCTTTGCCGCGCTGCGCGGCGGGGTGATGACCGTCACCGGCGGCCAGCGCGTCGACATTGCCTGCCGCGAGGCCATTCTTGCCGATGATCTGGCCGGGCTGGAGGCCCGCGTCGCCCGCGCCCGCGCCGATCAGGACGACGCCGCCCGGCAGGTGCGCACCCATGACACCCAGTTGCATGCCCGCGCCATTCGCCGGATGATGATGCAATTGTCGCCCTCGGGCGATACGCTGGGGCTGACCACCGGGGCCGAGCCATGACCAAAGACCGCACCCAGGCCGCCGCCCGCCGCGCCGAGCGCCGCGCGCAGGAGGCCCGCGACAACCCCGAACCCTCGCTTGCACGCCGGTTTGGCCAGATCGGGGTTCTGGGCTGGATCATCGTCGGCCCCACGCTGCTGGGGCTGCTGGGGGGGCGCTGGCTGGACCTCCGGCTTGGCAGCGGCATCATGCTGGCCGCGGCCGGGCTGATGCTGGGGGCCGGGCTGGGCCTGTGGCTGGCGATCCGATGGATGGGCCAGCAATGACCGGCGCGGTGCTGATCCCCGGCCTTGCATGGGCCGTTCTGGCGGGGCTGGCGGGGTTTGCCGCCGGCTGGCTGCATTTCGCCAGCCTTGCGCAGGTGACACGGCTTTTCATGCAGGGACGGCTGGCGGCGGTGTGGTTGCAACTGGCGCGGCTGGCGCTGTTGGCGGGGGTGCTGTTTTTATGCGCCCGCGGCGGTGCGCCGATGCTGATCGCCGCCGCGACCGGTCTGGCGCTGGCCCGGCTGCTGGTGCTGCGCCGCGCCGCGCGGCAGGCATCCGCACCTGAAACACCGGCTGCACCGACAGGGGGGCGGCAATGATCGACAGCCCGCTGATGACATCGGCTGCCTTCAGCCTTGGGCCGCTCAGCATCAGCTGGACTGTGGTGACAACCTGGGCGATCATGGCGGCGCTGAGCCTTGCCGCATGGGCCATCACCCGCCGGGTCCGCCTGCGCCCCGGCCCGGTCCAGGCGGTGGCCGAACTGCTGGTCAGCACCCTCGATTCCGAGATCCGTGCCACCGTCCCCGGCGATCCCGCCCGCTTTCGCGCCCTGATCGGCACCTTCCTGATCTTTGTTCTGGTCGCCAACTGGTCCAGCCTGATCCCCGGCGTCCAGCCGCCGACCGCGCATCTGGAAACCGATGCGGCGCTGGCCGCGATCGTGTTCGTTTCGGGCGTGGTCTGGGGCATCCGCGCGCAGGGGCCTGGCGGCTGGCTGGCCAGTTTCGCGCGCCCCAGCTGGGTGATGATCCCACTGAACCTAGTCGAACAGATCACCCGCCATTTCAGCCTGACCGTGCGCCTGTTCGGCAATGTCATGTCCGGCGTATTCGTGATCGGCATTATCGGCATGTTGGCAGGACTGCTGGTGCCGGTGCCGCTGATGGCGCTGGATATGCTGACCGGCGCGGTTCAGGCCTATATCTTTGCCACGCTGGCGCTGGTGTTCATCGGATCGGCCGTCAGCGGCCATGACAGCGACCCAGATCCCGACCCAGATCCCGACCCCGCCCCAGATCCCGTCCCTGACACGCCCCAACAGAAAGGACCAAAGGCATGACCGACCTGATCCAGATTGTCAGCATCTTTTCCGCCGCGCTGACCGTCGGGCTTGGAGCCATCGGCCCGGCGCTGGCCGAAGGCCGCGCGGTGGCCTCGGCCATGGATGCGCTGGCCCGCCAGCCCGAGGCCGCAGGCACCATTTCGCGCACCCTGTTCGTGGGTCTGGCGATGATCGAAACCACCGCGATCTATTGCCTTGTGATCGCCCTTCTGCTGCTGTTTGCCAACCCGTTCGTGGCATGAGCTTCGACTGGACCACCTTTGCGCTGCAACTGATCAACGTCCTGATCCTGCTGGCGATCTTGCGGCATTTCCTGTTCCGCCCGATCGCCGCGATCATCGCGCAGCGGCAGGCACAGACGCAGGCGGCGCTGGATCAGGCCGCGCAGGCCCGCCAGGAGGCCGAGGCCGCCACCGCCGCCGCGCAGGCCGAAGCACAGGCCAATGCCAGCGCCCGCGCCGCCCTGCTGACCCGCGCCCAGGCCGAGGCACAGGCCGCGCGACAAGCCCTGCTGGCCAAAGCCCGGGACGAGGCCACCCGCATCATCGCCGAGGGCCGCGCCCTGCGCCAGCGCGAGGACACCGCCGCACAGGCGCTGGCGCTGGACCGCGCCCGCGATCTGGCCGGTGACATCGCCCGCCGGGTGCTGGCGGCACAGCCGGCAACGCTGTCGGGCTGGCTGGACCGGCTGACCGGGGCGCTGGCGGGTATGGACCCGGCGGCGCGGGCCGCGCTGCTGGATGGCGACGATCTGCGGCTGATCAGCGCCGCGCCGCTGACCGCGCAAGACCGCAGCGCCGCGCTGGCCGCGTTGCACCCATTCGGCGCCACCCCGCGCCCCGACAGCGACCCGGCACTGATCGCGGGGGTGGAACTGCGGTCGGGTAATGCGGTGCTGCGTAATTCGCTGGCCCATGACCTTGACCAGATCGCAAAGGCGATGCGCGATGCCCCCCAGTCCTGACCACCCCGCCGCCGCCGACAGCCCCGCAGGCGCCAACACCACCGCCGACCCCGCGCGCGAGGCCCTGCGCCAGCGCATCGACCACGCCACGCTTGGTCCCGAAGCGGCCGAATGCGGCAGCGTGGTCAGCATTTCGGACGGGCTGGCAACGGTGTCGGGCCTGCCCGGCGCCGGGCTGAACGAGGTGCTGATCTTTGGCGGGACCACCCGTGGCTTTGTCCTGACCCTGGAAGAGGACCGCCTGCACGCCGCCTTTCTGGACCCGGCCAGCCATATCACCGCAGGAACGGGCGTGACGCGCAGCGGTCAGGTGCTGTCGGTGCCGGTCGGGCCGGGCCTGCTGGGGCGGGTGCTGGACCCGCTGGGACGCCCGCTGGACGACGCCCCCCCGCCCGACGCCACCCGCACCCTGCCCGCCGAACGCCCCGCCCCTGCCATTATCGACCGCGATTTCGTCAGCCAGCCGGTCCAGACCGGCATTCTGGTCATCGACGCGCTGTTCGCCATCGGTCGCGGCCAGCGCGAACTGATCATCGGGGAACGCCAGACCGGCAAGACCGCACTGGCCGTCGATACCATCGTCAATCAGGCCGATGGCGACATGATCTGTATCTATGTGGCCATCGGCCAGCGCATTGGCGCCGTGCAGCGGGTGATCGACGCGGTGCGCCGGCACGGGGCGCCCGAACGCACCATCTTTGTCGTGGCCGAGGCAGCTGCCGAACCGGGGCTGCGCTGGCTGGCGCCCTTTGCCGCCACCAGCATGGCGGAATGGTTCCGCGATCAGGGCCAGCATGTGCTGATCGTCTATGACGACCTGACCAAACATGCCGCGACCCATCGCGAACTGGCGCTGCTGTCGCGCCAGCCACCGGGACGCGAGGCCTATCCGGGCGACATCTTCTATCTGCACGCGCGGCTTCTGGAACGCGCGGCGCGGCTGTCGCCGGAACGAGGCGGCGGCTCGCTGACCGCGCTGCCGATTGCCGAGATCGAGGCCGGGAACCTGTCGGCCTATATCCCGACCAACCTGATCTCCATCTCGGACGGGCAGCTGGTGACATCGGCGGGGCTGTTCGCCGCCAATCAGCGCCCGGCGATTGATGTCGGGCTGTCTGTCAGCCGTGTGGGCGGCAAGGCACAGGCCGCCGCGATGAAGGCCGTGGCCGGGCGGCTGCGGCTGGATTACGCGCAATATCTGGAAATGAAGATGTTTTCCCGCTTTGGCGGCTTTGCTGACGAGGGCATGAAGACCCGGATGATCCGCGGCGAACGCATTGCCGCGCTGCTGGCGCAGGACCGGCTGTCGCCATTGTCACCGGCATGTCAGGTGGCGCTGCTGGCCGGGCTGGCGGCGGGGCGGCTGGACGCGCTGAACCCCGCGCATCTGCCGGCGCTGAAGGCGGCGCTGCCGGCGGTTCTGGCGGGCAATCCGGCGCTGGAGGGGCTGCGCCGCGACGGCACGCTGGACGATGCCACCCGCGCCGAGCTGCTGGCGGCGCTGGACAGCGTCATAGCGACCCTGCCGGCATGAGCACCCGCCCCGAACAGATCCAGCGCCGCTTGTCCGGGCTTGACGATATCGGTCAGGTGGTCGGTGCGCTGCGGGCCATGGCCTCGGGGAATGCGGCGGCGGCGCGGGGGGCGATGCAGGCGGTGCGGCATTATCAGGCGACGATCCAGCAGGCGCTGCTGCGGGTGCTGCCCGCGCCGCTGGTCTGTGCGCAGGGGCCGGGTCTGGTGCTGGTCATCGGCGCGGCGCAGGGCTTTTCGGGGGGCTATCCCGCCAGCATCGCCGCCGCCGCGCAAACCGCCGCAGAAACCGGTGCCGGGCTGATGGTTCTGGGCCAGCGCAGCCTGTCGATGCTGCCGCCCGCCACCCGCGCCCGCATTCTTTACAGCGCCGCCCTGCCCGCGCATCTGGCGCAGGTGCCGGCGCTGGCCAGCCGCATCACCGACCAGCTGGACGCGCTTGGCGCCCGCCATCCCGGCCCGGTCATGCTGGTGGCGGGGCGCGACCTGCCCGGTCAGCCGGTCCAGACCCGCCGCCTGTGGCCACCCGAGGCCAGCCCCCCCGCGACCGGCCCGCAGCCGCTGACCAACCTGTGCCCCAACGCCCTGACCGGTGCGCTGCTGACCGAGGCGCTGTTTGCCAGCGTGGCGCTGGCGCTGACGGAAAGTTACCGGGCCGAAAATCAGGCCCGGTTCGAGGCCATGGCCCGCGCCCAGACGCATCTGCGCGACAAGCGCACCGCCGTGCTGCGCGATTTCCAGCAGGCCCGGCAAGAGCAAATGACCACCGAGATGATCGAGCTGAGCCGCAACACCCCCGACACCTGACCCGCCCGCCCTGTCACAGCCATGCCACGGTGCCCCCCGCCCCGGCGCCGCGTCACGCGGGCGCAATTTCCGCTTGCACCCGCCCGCGCCGGACGCTATTGAACGCGCCATCGCGGGTGTAGCTCAATGGTAGAGCAGAAGCTTCCCAAGCTTACGACGAGGGTTCGATTCCCTTCACCCGCTCCAATCCCCATCTGATATTTTACGCATTGACGACAGGCCGGTCAGGCGCGTGGCGCCGTGGGTTTCATCAGGTTTATGATGAGGTTTAAGGTATCCGGGGCACGTTGCGGAACGGGCCTGCCTGAAGCTGATCTATGAACGCCACCTTCGAATCCCGCACGACGGTTCCCGATCCGGCGGTATCCCGAATGGTGCTGCCGTCCAGCCGATGGCCCCGGTCATGCAAGCGGAAGCGCCGCGATGCGATCAGGCCGATCACCCGCCAAGCCAGAAAGACCGGGCGCGGCCTGACCCGACCGCGCCCGTTCAGCCCTGTTACCCGCGCGATTCCGATTTCAGCGTTCGGATCTGATCGGCGGTGATATAGCCGCTGGCGCGCATATTGTGATCGCCCTGCCAGCGGGAGATGGCGCGGCGGGTATTGGCGCCGAACACCCCGTCGGTGCCCTTGGTGTCATAGCCCAGAAGGGTCAGCCGCAACTGGATCTCGCGCCGCTCGGTCGCGTTCAGCGACAGCAGGCGTTCCTCGACCGCGTCGTCGCCGGCGTCAGCGGCGGGGCGGGTTTCGCTGGCGGGTTTGCCCTGCGCCTGCGCCGCAATGCGCGAGACCTGCGGCCCGGTGACATATCCCGTGGCGGCAAAGCCCTGCGCGCGCTGCCAGCGCCCGATCGCGCCGCGCGTCGCACTGCCCCACAGGCCATCCGCGACCCCGGTATCGTAACCGATGCGGGTCAGCTGCTTTTGCAGCGTCACGCGCTGGCTGCGGGTCAGGCCGATGGCGGCCTCGGCCTGCGCGGCGCTGGCGCGACTGCCGGTGGCGGGGGTCTGGGGCTGGGGCTTGGCCCCCAGACGGGTCAGGGCCTGTTGCGCATTGCCGCGATACAGGCCCTTGGGAAAGCGGTTCAGGTAATCGCGATAGGCCTTGATGGTGTTGGCGCGCTGCGCCTCGGCAAAGGCGGCCTTGTCCATTTCCTGGTTCAGCAGGCCCTGCGCCACGCCGCCGATGATCTTGCCAAGGTCGTTATCGGCCTGTGCGGCAGGGGTCAGGGCCAGACTGGCCCCCAGCACGGCGGGAATAAGGAAAAAGCGGGTCATTGTCGTCTCCTGCAAGGGGGTCGTGAGGGGGCGTGGTTGCCGCCCCCCGGTTTGGCCCCCGATCCGGGAAGACAAGTCCCAACCGGGGGCTTTGGTTGCCATGCCCCCGCAGATGGGCGGTTTTTCGCACAGCGCGGCGGCATCCGCCGGGGGTCACGGCCATCGTGATGCCGCCACAAGGCCGCTTGCGCCCGGACGCGCCACATCGCAAGCTGCGCCAACATGTCGCAGCCGCGGCGTGGTCAAACAAGGAAAGGCCGGCCATGTCCGATCTGATCGTGCTGTTCGTGGCCGGGTTTCTGGGCGGGATGCTGAACACCGTTGCGGGGGGTGGCACCTTCATCACCTTTCCGGCGCTGGTCTTTACCGGCCTGCCCGAACTGATGGCCAATGCAAGCTCTACCGTGGCCGGATTGCCGGGCTATCTGGCCGGGGCAGTAGGGTTCCGGCGCGAAATTCTGCGGCTGGACCGGGCACTGCTGTTGCGGCTGACCGGGCTGACCATGCTGGGGGGCGCGGTTGGGTCGGGGCTATTGCTGATCTCCTCGAACGCGGCCTTTACCGTGCTGGTGCCCTTCCTGCTGCTGGCGGCCACCGGGGTGTTCCTGTGGGGCGACAAGCTGCGGGCGCGGGCGTCGCAATGGCGGCGCGGGGTGCAGGCTTTTGGGGCGGGCACGCTGATGCCGATGGCGATCTATGGCGGTTATTTCAATGGCGGGCTGGGGATCGTGCTGCTGGCGCTGTTCGCGCTGTGGGGCCGCACCGACCTGCACGAGATGAACGGCCTGAAAACATGGCTCAGCTTTGCGCTGTCGGTGATCAGCTGCGTGATTTTCAGCATCGGCGGGCTGGTGGCCTGGGGACCGGCGCTGGTGATGATGCTGGGAACGGTCAGCGGCGGCTATCTGGGGGCGCCGCTGGCCCGGCGCATTCCACGACCGGTATTGCGCGGCTTGATCGCGCTGGTCGGATTGGGCATGACGGCGGTATTCTTCCAACGGCTTTTCTTGTGAAAGGAACCCCCATGTCCGACATTACCCGCCTTGATCCCGGCCCCCGGATGAGCCAGGCCGTCATCCATAACGGCCTGATCTGGCTGGCCGGTCAGGTTGCCAAACCCGGCGACAGCGTCACCGAACAGACCCGCGCCGTGCTGGACCAGATCGACGCCCTTCTGGCACAGGCGGGCAGCGACAAGACCCGCATCCTGTCGGCCACGATCTGGATGGCCGATATGGCCGATTTCGCGGAAATGAACGCAGTCTGGGATGCTTGGGTGCCGCAGGGCGCAACCCCGGCCCGCGCCACCGGCGAGGCAAAACTGGCCACCCCGGCTTACAAGGTCGAGATCATCGTGACCGCGGCTCAGGCCTGACCGCGCCGCGCCAGATACCCAAGAACCGAGCGCGCCGCGCGCAAGCCCGGCGCCTCGCCCCCGCGCCCCAGCCGGTTCATCGTCAGCTGTGCCGCCATTGCCTGCGCCTGACGCGCGGCGGGGTCGTCCAGCAGCCGCGACAGCGCCTGTGCCAGCACCGTTGGGGTGCAGTCGGGGCCGATATATTCCGGCACCGCGCGGGTGTCGCTGACCAGATTGACCAGCGTCACGGTGTCGACCTTCAGCATCGCCTGCACGATCACCCGCGTCAGCCATGCCGCGTCATATCCGATCACCATCGGCACATCATTGGCCGCCAGTTCCAGACTGACCGTGCCGCTGGCCGCCAGCGCCAGATCGGCGGCGGCAAAGGCCGCGCGTTTGTCTGCGGCATCCTGCACCAGCACCGGCACCAGCGGCCAGTCCGCCGCCAGCCCGGCCACCGCCTGCGCCAGATGCGGCACCACCGGCACCACCACCCGCAGACCCGGATGGCGGTCGCGCAACAGCCCCGCCGCAGCCCCGAAGCGGGGGCCAAGCCGCGTGACCTCGCCCCGGCGCGAACCGGGCAGCAGCATCAGCAGCGGCGTGTCGGCATCCATGCCATGCGCGGCGCGAAACGCTGCCGCCTGCGCGGCATCGGCGCGCGCCTCGCTGACCACCGGATGGCCAACGAAATCGCAGCTCAGGCCTGCGGCCTGCATCAGCGGCGGCTCGAACGGCAGGATCGCCAGCACATGGTCGATCACCCGCGCCATCCTGGCCGCCCGCCCCGACCGCCATGCCCAGACCGAGGGCGCAACATAATGCACCGTCGGCGCATCCGGCCACTGGTCGCGCACCAGACGGGCAACGCGCAGGCCGAAATCGGGGCTGTCGATGGTGATCAGCACATCGGGCCGCGTTGCCAGCACCGCCTGCGCGCATTGGCGGATGCGGCGTTTCAGGGACCGGTATTTGGGCAAGATTTCGGCCAGACCCATGACCGACAATTCGGCCATTGGAAAGCGGCTGACCAGCCCCTGCTGCTGCATCAGCGGGCCGCCCACACCGTCGAAACCGACCCCGGCGCACAGGCTGCGCAGCCCCTCCATCAGCGCCGCCCCAAGCCTGTCGCCCGAGGCTTCGCCCGCGATCAGAAACACCCGCATTACCCCGGCCCCTGGCCGCGCGCCCACAGGAAAAGACCCGCCTCATGCGCGGCCTGAACGGTTTGCGCGCGGCGCAGCATCACCACCTGACCGGCGGCCCAGGCAATGCCCGACAGGCCGGCCCGCGCCGCCTGTGCCACGGTGTCGGGACCGATCGCGGGCATGTCGATACGCATATCCTGCCCCGGCTTGGGGGCCTTGAACAGCACCCCACCCCTGCTGTTGCCACCCCTGTGGGTGGCGATGAAATCCAGCATCGCGGCGGTTCCGGGCAGGGTCTCGATGGCCAGACACAGCCCGCCGGCCACCACCGCGCCCTGACCGATATCCAGCGGCCCGGTGACCGACAGAATATCTGCGGCGCGGGCGGCGTCGGCCTCGTCACGGGGGGTCGGGCTGCCGGCCAGCACACCCGCACCGGGGATCAGGTCGGCGGCCAGATCGGAAAGACCCAGCACATGCAGGCCCCATTCCTCGAAGATGGCGATCACCTCGCGCAGGGCGGCGTCGTCGCCTGACTGCATGGCCATGGCGATGCGCGGCACCAGCGTGGCGGTTTTGGGGTCAAACGCCTCGGGGTTCAGGGCCGGCCGCGTCACCGCCCCGGCAAAGACCACCCGGCGGATGCCCGCGCCCACCAGCCCGTCCAGAAACGGCACCAGCCGTTCCAGACGGAAATCCTGAACCCCCGGCAGATCGGGGGCGAAACCCGCCAGCGCACAGATCCGCGCCTGCGGATGGCGGGCGGCCAGTTCGGCGGGCAGGTCGCCCTGACCGGCAATGATGGCCAGATCGCTCATGCCGGGTGCGGCCCAAGGAAGGACCGGTCGGACGGCCCAAGGATAAAGTCCAGCACCTCGCGCACCCGCGGGGTCAGGTCGGGCTGGTCAGCGATCTGGCGCGCGCTGTCGCGAAACCGCCCCTGCCCCAGCACCGCCAGCACATCGCGCAGCGCGGCAATATCGGCGCGGCTGGCGCCATGACGCTTCAGCCCGACAAGGTTCAGCCCGTCCAGATGCCCGCGCGGCCCCTGCACAAGCCCGTAAGGGATCACATCCGCCGTCACCATCGTCACCGCGCCGATCATCGCACCGCGCCCGATGCGCACGAACTGATGCACCCCGGACAGACCGCCGACGATCACGTCATCACCCAGCACGCAATGCCCGGCAATGGCCACGTTATTGACCAGAATGACCCGGTCCCCGATCTGACAGTCATGGGCGACATGGCTGCCCGCCATGAACAGCCCGTCATCGCCAACGCGGGTGACACCGCCGCCGCCCTGTGTGCCGGGGTTCATGGTGACATATTCGCGGATGCGGTTGCGGGCGCCGATTTCCAGCCGCGTATCCTCGCCCCGGAACTTGAGGTCCTGGGGAACCTCACCGATGCAGGCAAAGGGAAAGATCGTGGTCTGGGGACCGATGCCGGTATCGCCGGTGATGACGACATGCGATTTCAGCACCGCGCCATCCCCCAGACGCACCTGCGGGCCGACAACGCAGAACGGCCCGATCTGCACGCCCTGCCCGATCTGTGCCCCCGGTTCGATGACCGCCGAGGGGTGGATGACGGTTTCAGCCATCGGTTTTCAGATCCATCATCGCGGTAAATTCGGCCTCGGCGGCCAGTTGGCCATCGACGGTGGCGCGGCCCTCGAATTTCCAGATCTTGCCGCCGCTGCGTTTGGCCGTGACATGCAGTTCCAGCACATCGCCCGGCACCACCATGCGGCGGAACTTGGCCTTGTCGATGCCCATGAAATAGGTCAGCAGCGGCTTGTCGATAATATCCATGCTGATGCCGACCAGCACGGCAGATGCCTGGGCCATGGCCTCGACGATGGTGACGCCGGGCATGATCGGCATTTCCGGGAAATGGCCCTGAAAATGCGGCTCGTTCACGGTGACATTCTTGACGCCGACGGCGCTTTCGAAAGGCACGATGTCGCGCACCTTGTCGATCAGCAAAAACGGATAGCGATGCGGAATGATCCGCTTGATCAGGCTGATGTCGGCTTCGGTATAGGGGGCGGGATTGCGGGTCTGTTCGGCCATGATCCGTCCTTTTTGGCTTTTGATCGGGTTAGCAACGCCCGGCCCGGATGGCAAGCGCGGCCCGACGCAGCGTCACCCGGCACGGGCCGTCACGGCGCATCCCCGCCCGCGCCGCAAGACGTTTACCGCTGACGCATCGCCGCCGAAAAGTCAGCTTTTGCCAGCCGCGTGGCTGTTCCGCCTGCCGCAAGGGGTCAGCCGGCCCCGGACAGGTCAGCCGACGATCTGCCAGCCCCTTCCAGGTTTCAGCCACCGCATATATCCCGGCCCGGGCCAGCTGGCGCGAAACCCCGCCTCAACGCCCGTCATAGCCGCGCCAGCGCATCGCCCGGCCCCGGCCCTCGGCCAGCCATCCGGCCAGCGCCGCCCCCGCGATCAACAGCAGCCACAGCCCGTCCGGCAACAGCGGCCGCCGCCCGGTCGCGCCCTGCCGCGCGGCATCGCGCGGGGTAATCGCGATCCAGTCACCGCCCACGCCGCGCCCATGCGCCCGCCGCCCCGGTGCGACCTGCCGGATCCGGGGCATCCCGTCCGACAGCGCCAGCACCGCCCCGCCGGTGGCCTGTGCCAGCGGGGCCATGGCCGCGCCATCGGCCAGCGTTTGGGCATATTCGCGCGGCGCCGCCGGTCCCAGCACCACCACCCGGTCCAGATCGCCCTGCCGCAGCCGGTACAGCCCCGGCGCGGGCGCGGTCCAGTCGGCCTGAAAGCGGCCCTCGGCCACCCGCGCCAGCCGCAGGTGCCGGGTGCTGCCATCGGGGGCAGTGATGGTCACCGGCCCGGCATGGTCGGCCAGCGTGCGCCGGGTGACGCGCAGCACCAGCCCGTCACCGGGGGTGTCAAGGGACAGGGCCTCTTCCTCAAGCTCGGTTTCCTGCATCGACCAATGCGCGATACGGCGCAGCAATTCCAGCTGCGGGCCGCCGCCCTCGAAGCCGCGATCCCACAGCCAGACCTGATCGCTGGCCAGCATCGCCACCCGGCCCTTGCCAGCGCGCGACAAGATCAGCAGCGGCGCGCCCGCGCCATCCGACATCACCACCTGCGCCCCGGCCCGCGCCGTCACCGCCACCCGCCGCAGCCAGCGCCCCCAGCTGGCGGGCTGGTCTGGCGTGCCCGCCCCCGGCAGCCCCGCCGTCACCGGGTGGCGCCGCCCGGCGGCGGTCAGCACCGGACGGAAGGGCGCATCCACCACCTGCCCCGAGGGCTGTGCCGGCAGGATCGCCCCAAGCGGCGACAGGTTCAGCCCCTCGACCGTGGCCATTTCCGGGCCGCCCGCGACCAGCACCGCCCCGCCATCGCGGACATAGCGGGTGATGCGGTCGAAATAATCCGGTGGCAGGATGCCGCGCACGCGATAGCGGTCAAAGATGATCAGGTCGAAATCGTCGATCCGCTGCATGAACAGGTCATCCACCGGAAACGGGATCAGCGCCATTTCATCCACCGGCACGCCATCGCCGCGATCAGGCGGGCGCAGAATGGTGAAATGGATCAGGTCCACCGCCGGGTCCGATTTCAGCAGGTTGCGCCATGTCCGTTCCCCGGCATGGGGCTGGCCCGAAACCAGCAGCACCCGCAGCCGGTCGCGCACCCCCTGAATGGTGATCGCGGCGGCATCGTTGCGCGCGGTCAGTTGCGGCGGCGAGGCCTGCGGCACCGTCATCTGGATGGCGACCACATTCGGGCCGCCGTGGTCCGGCGTCACGCGCAGCGCCAGCGGCTGGCCGGGCAGCGCCTGAACCTGCCGCGCCGGTCCGCCATCGACGGTAACGCTTAACGTCACCGGCTGACCGGCCAGCGCCGGGGGAACAGCCCCCTGATCCTGAACCCGCAGCCGCAGGGTCACTGGCTGGCCGATCAGGCCAAAGCCCGGGGCCTCGTCCACCACCAGCCGCCGGTCCCAGTCGCCGGGCCGACCGGTCAGCAACAGGTGAAACGGCGCCGGCAGGGTTTGCGGCAGCGCGCCCGCATCATGCAGCCGCCCGTCGCTGACCGCGATCACCCCGGCCAGCCGCACCGAAGGTTCCGCCGCCACCGCCTTCGCAATGGCCGCCCCCAGCAGGGTGCCGTCCGGGTCGTCGCCCACCGTCACCCGGCGCAGATCGGCATCGGGCAGCGCCTGCGTGATCGTCGCCACCGCCGCGTCCATTTGCGCCGCCCGCCCCGGCAGGCGCTGGCTGGCGCTGCGGTCCTCGGCCAGAATCACGATATCGCGCAGCGGCTGGCGGGCGGCCTGTTCCAGCGCCGGTCCCGACAGCGCCGCCGCCACCAGCGCCAGCGCCAGCCCGCGCCACGGCCAGCCGCGAAGCCCGCGCCAGAATGCCAGCGCCGCCACCAGCAGCGCCAGCCCCGCCACCAGCGCCAGCCCCCAGACCGGCAGCGCCGGGTCAAAGACCAGCCGGGTCATGGCGCGCCCCCCGGTGTCGCATCCACGACCGGCCCGCCCCTATCCGGCCCATCCGGCGCTGCACCGTCCCCGGACGCAGCCCCGGCCCGCCCTTCGGCCCGCAGCCGGTCCAGCAGCGCGGGCACATGGACCTGATCGGATTTGTAATTTCCGGTCAGCACATACATCACCAGATTGATGCCAAATCGAAACGCCATCTCGCGCTGGTGTTCGCCCTCAAGCCCGCGCCCCACCACCACCAGCGGCAGGCCGCGATCATCGACGGCCCAGGCATCGGCCCAGGCATTGCCGCCGATCAGCACCGGCGAGACCCCGTCATTGAGGTCACGAAACGGCGCCCCGTCCCGGCGGTCCAGATGGCGCGGGGCCTCGGCCCAAAGCGGCGCATCGGCAAAGCGGCCCGGAAAGCCCTGCAACAGGTAAAAGCTGCGGGTCAGCACATGATCGCCCGGCACCGGCGCCAGCGGCGGCACATCCAGCGGCGCGGCCAGCGCCTGCAAGGCGGCCTGTTGGTCGGGGCCGCCAAGCCCCGCCAGATCGCCATCGCGGGTGTCAAACAGGATCACGCCGCCACGCTGCAAAAACCGGTTCAGCCGCAGATAGGCGCGGAAATCCGGCACCGGCTGATCCGGCGTTACCGGCCAATACAGCAGCGTCAGCAGCGACAGATCATCCACCTCAAGATCCACGGCCACGGGGTCGCCAGGGTCCACGGCACTGCGCATTGCCAGCGTATCCGACAAGCCGCGCAGCCCGCGATAAGACATCTCGTCAAGCCCGGCATCGCCGGTCTGGACAAAGGCCAGCGCGAATTGCCCCGCCGCCGCCACCAGACGCGGGTCTGGCTGGTCCGGGGTCGGGTCATCGGCACCAAGACCGTCCCCCGCCGGATCACCAGCCATCTCGGGGGCCGGTTCGCTGCCGGGGCTTGCGGCGGGGCGGGTCAGCCCGGTCTGCGGCGGGGCGGGCTGTGCCTGCGCGCCGGGGACCGGAAGCGTGACCAACAGCACCAACAGCGCCGCCATGCGACCCCCGCGCAGCCGGGGGCGCCAGCCACCACCGCGCCCGCCTTGCCGCCCGCCCCGGTGCAGGGCCGCGCTGGCCAGCAGGTCCACCACCAGCAGCACCGCCATCGCGGCCAGCAGCCACGGGCGCAGCGCCACCCCGCTGGCGCGGCTGGCGTGGCGGATCTGCGCCCCCGGCCAGTCGGCACGGACCAGTTCAGTCCCCGCATTCAGCGCCAGCCGCCGCTGACCCGCGGCATAGATCCCCGCCGGTCGCCCCGGTCCCGCACCCGCCGCCAGATCAGCCGCCCGCACCGGCGCAATGGCAGTGGGGGGCCGGGGCTGGCCAAAGCCATCCAGCACGGTTTCGGCCTGCCACAGCCCGGCATCACCCGGTTGCGCCGCCGCGCCCTGCCCGCGCCGGGCGCTGGCCACCAGCCGGTCCAGCATCTGCACGAACACCCCGGAAATCGGCAGCCCCGACCAGTCGGGATTGGCGGTGACGTGAAACAGCACCACCTGCCCCTGCCCCTGAACCCGCCGCGTCACCAGCGGCGTGCGGTCCGACAGGGCGGCAAGGACATGGCCGGCCAGATCGGGCGCGGGTTCGGGCATCAGCTGTGCGCGCACCTGAACCTCGGGCGGGGCGGACAGACCGGCAAACACGCCCTGCGGGTCAAACGGCGCCAGCCCGCGCGGGTCGCCCCAGCTTAGCGCGCCGCCAATGTCGCGGCCACCGGGGCGCAGCGTGACCGGCATCAGCGGCTCGGCCGACAGGTCGGGGTCAGCGGCCAGCACCGGCCCGGCAAAGCGGATCAGCAGCCCCCCCGCCGAGACCCAGTCGCCAAGCGCCCCGGCCTGTGCGCCGACCGGTTCATCCACAAGCACGATCACGTCAGGCGCGGCGCGCAGCACATCGGCCAGCCCGCCCTCGATCAGGTCGGTGGCGGGGGCCAGCGCCTGACGCAGGTAATGCAGCGGCGACAACAGCGCCTGTGCCTCGTCGCCACGGGCATCGCCCACCAAGGCCAGCTTGCGCCGCCGCACCCGGTCATCGGCCAGCACCACCGCCCCGGCAGACGCCACCCCTTTCAGCGCAAAGCGGCTGATCCGGTTGCGCAATTCCGGTGGCAGGTCGATCGGCACCGCGGCCATTCGAATGCCGTCACGGGTCTGCGCCGGACCCGGTGGCAGGTCAGCCAGCGGACGCAGAATGCCCTGCGGGTCGGGACCGATGGCCTGAACCACCGGAGCCGCCCCCACCGGCCAGACCAGACGCAGCGCCCCGCCATCCGGCGCCCCCGGCATCAGGGCCGGGGCAGGCAAGGCGGGCGGCACGACCGTCACATCCCCGCGCGCGCGCAGCGCCGCCAGCCAGTCGGCACGGCCCGGATGATCCACCCCATCGCTGACCCACAGCGTGTCAAGCGCCGCCGGCAACCCCGCCAGCGCCGCCTGCGGATCGGGCGGATAGGCCGTGGCCCATGGCTGGGGCTGCGCGGCGGCGGCGCGGGCGATCAGCGCCTCGGGCGTGCCGGTCACCAGCGCGTCGGGACCGCCATCGGCCAGCAACAGCCCAACCGCCCGCCCCGGACCCGCCGCCCCGCGCAGGGCGCGCAGGGCCTGCCCCCGCGCCAGATCCCAGCCCGGCGCCGCCGCCCAACCGGCATCCAGCACCACCATCAGCGGGCGGGGGCTGCGGGCCTCGGTCAGGGGGCGCCAGACCGGCCCGGCAAAGGCCAGAATCGCCAGCCCCAGCGCCGCGCAACGCAGCAGCATCAGCCACAGCGGCGTGCGCCGGGCCTGCGGATGCGGGTCGGTCAGCCCGGCCAGCAAAGCCGTGGCCGGAAAGACGATGCGGCGCGGGGCCGGTGGCGTGGCCCGCAGGATCAGCCACAGCAGCGGCAGCGCCAGCCCGGCCAGCAACAGCCATGGCGCGGTCAGTCCAAGCGGGCCAAGAACCAGCATCAGACCTCCAGCGCGGCGGCCATGCGGGCAAGCGCCGGGGCCGGGTCGGATTGCGTGTCATGCTGTTCAAACCGCCAGCCACAGCGCGCCGCCAGATCGCGCAGGTTGTCGCGGCGCTGCGCCAACCGCGCCAGATAAGCCGCGCGCAGCCCCCCGGCATCCCGCGTCAGACGCGCTGGTCCATCAGGTCCGGCACCGGCGAAATGGATATGGCCCTGAAAGGGAAAGCTGTCCTCGTCCGGGTCAGTGACCTGAACCAGCAGACCGGTCAGCCCTGACCTTGCAGCAGATTCAAGGAAATCCGTGTAAACAGCCACATCATCGAAGAAATCTGAAAACAGGACCAGATGCGATCCGGGACGCAGACCGGCATCGGCACCGGGGCGCAGCGCGGTGCCGGGGATCAGCCCCGCCGCCAGCCGCGTCGCCTGCGCCGCCCCGCCGCGTGGCGGCTGCCCCAGCGCCGCGACCCGTTCACCGCCGCGCAGCAACACCAGCCCCAGCGCCAGCGCCAGCAACGCCGCCCGGTCGCGCTTGGTCGGGCGCCCCGGCCCGCCGCGCCAGTCCATGCCCGGCGCCGGGTCCAGCCACAGCGCGGCGCTTTGGGCCTGCTGTGCCTCGCGGTCGCGCACGAAGCGGGCGTCGGAACGGGCGCTGCGGCGCCAGTCGATGCTGCGGGCGCTGTCGCCGGGGGCCGCCGGGCGGTATTGCCAGAAATCCTCGCCGCTGCCGGCGCGGCGCATCCCATGCGCGCCGGGGGCCAGCACCGCCGCCAGCCGTTCCGCCGCCAAAAGCAGCGCCGGCAGGCCAGCGGCCAGCGCCTCGGCCCGCGGGCGCAGATCGGGGGCGGGCTGGGTCATGCCGCGGCCAGTTGCGGTTGCAGCGCCAGCAGCCGGGCGATCACCGCCCCGACACTGTCGCCGCGCGCCCGCGCCGCAAAGCCAAGCGCCATGCGGTGGCGCAGCACCGGCGCGGCCATGGCGGCCACGTCATCCAGCGTCGCCGCAAAGCGGCCATTCAGCGCCGCCCGCGCCCGCGTCACCAGCATCAGCGCCTGCGCCGCGCGCGGCCCCGGTCCCCAGACCAGCATATCGGACAGCCAGTCGGGGGCCTCGGGGGCGCCGGGCCGGGCGGCGCGCACCAGATCGAGGATCGCCGCCACCACGTCCTCGCCCACCGGCATCTGGCGGATCAGCCGCTGCGCATCCAGCAGCCCCTGCGCGTCAAACACCGTATGGGCCTGCCCCAGCCCGGCACCGGTGGTGGCCAGCAGGATGTCGCGTTCGGTGTCGCGGTCGGGATAGCCGACCTCGACCTGCAACAGGAAGCGGTCCAGCTGTGCCTCGGGCAGCGGATAGGTGCCTTCCTGTTCGATCGGGTTCTGGGTCGCCAGCACATGAAACGGTCGCCCCAGCGGGCGGTGCTGACCGGCGACGGTGACCTGCCCTTCCTGCATCGCCTGCAACAGCGCCGACTGGGTGCGGGGGCTGGCGCGGTTGATCTCGTCCGCCATCAGCAGGCGGGTAAAGACCGGCCCCTCGACAAAGCGGAAATGGCGGCGGCCCTGATCGTCGCTGTCCAGCACCTCGGAGCCAAGAATATCGGCGGGCATCAGGTCGGGGGTGAACTGGATGCGCGCCTGATCCAGACCCAGAACCGTGGCCAGCGTGTCGACCAGCATGGTCTTGCCAAGCCCCGGCTGACCGACCAGCAGCGCGTGCCCGCCCGACAGGATGGCCGCCAGCACCTGTTCGACCACGTCATGCTGACCGACAAAGCGCTGTTCGACGCTGGCGCGGGCCCTGGCCAGCCGGGCGGTCAGCGTTTGCACTTGGTTAACCAGATTCGCATCCACCGGCATGACAAGACCCTTGTTTTGCGTTATCAGCAGCATAATCGACCAAAGAAAGCGCCGCCACAACCGATGGGCCAGAAAGACGACAGCCACGGGGCCGATCCCGCCGCCCCCCCGCGCAATATGATGCAGGATATCGCCGATGCCACCGGCGATAGCCGCCTGCGCGGGCCGGCGCCGGTGCATCTGTGGAACCCGCCCTATTGCGGCGAAATGGATCTTGAGATCCGCCCCGATGGCAGCTGGGTGCATGAGGGCACGCCGATTGGCCGCCCCGCGCTGGTGCGCCTGTTCGCCAGCGTCCTCAAGCGCGAGGGGGATCGGTTCTTTCTGGTCACGCCGGTGGAAAAGCTGGGAATCCGGGTCATCGACGCGCCGTTTCTGGCCATTGACGCCGATATTACCCCGGATTGCATCACCCTGACCACGAATGTGGACGACCGCGTGACCGCCGGGCCGGACAACCCGATCCGCGTCGCCACCGGGGATGATGGCACCCCGCGCCCCTATGTCATGGTGCGCGCGGGACTTGAGGCACTGATCGACCGCAAGAGCTTTTACCGCCTGGCCGATGCCGCGGCACCGGGGCCGGACGGGCGCATCGGCGTGACCTCGCAAGGTTGTTTCTTCGCGCTGGAGGGGGGGTAATGGCCCGTTTTGCCGCGAATCTGACCATGCTGTTCACCGAACGGCCGATGATGGACCGCTTTGCCGCCGCCCGCGCCGCCGGGTTTCAGGGGGTCGAGGTTCTGTTCCCCTATGATCTGCCGGCGCGCGATCTGGCAAAGGCGGCCCGCAAGGCCGGGGTCGAACTCGTGCTGATGAACACGCCGCCGCCGAACTGGGCCGGCGGGCCGCGCGGCTTTGCTGCCATTCCCGGCGGGGGCGAACGGTTCCGCCACGATTTTGCCCGCGCGCTGCAATTCGCGCAGGTGCTTCACGCCCGCCATATTCACGTCATGGCCGGTCGCGCCGAGGGGGCGGCAGCCCATACCGCCATGGTGGCCAATCTGCGTTGGGCCTGTGACCGCGCCCCCCATGCCAGCCTGACGATCGAGCCGCTGAATCAGACCGATATGCCGGGTTATTTCCTGTCCGATTTCGACCTTGCCGCCCAGATCATCGCAGAGGTCGGGCGCCCCAATCTGGGGCTGCAATTCGACGCCTACCACTGTCACCTGATCAATGGCGATGTGCTGGGGACATGGGCCCGCCACGCCGCGCTGGTGCGCCATATCCAGATCGCCGGCGCGCCGCTGCGCCATGAACCGCAGGACAGCGATATCGACTATGCGGCGTTTTTCCGGGCTGTCGATGCGGCGGGCTATCGCGGCTGGGTATCGGCGGAATATACGCCGCGCACCAATACCGCCGCCGGGCTGCGCTGGCTGCGTCAGCAAAACGACGATATGGCACAATCGCGCCCCGGGTCGGGAACCGGGCCGCTCGCAACTTCGTTACCGTGACGAAGGCCAGAACCGGCCGATGCATGGTTAACAAGGAGTATGTCATGAATTCGATTATCTATCTGGTGGGGCTTGTCGTCGTCGTCCTGTTCATCCTTGGGGTGCTGGGGCTGCGTTAAGCCGGTCACCAGACCGCGAAAAGGGGCGCCCGTGGCGCCCTTTTTTCATATCTTGGCTGGTCTTTTTGCCGCATCCGCGTTAGGGGGGCGCCAATCTCTGAAAAAGGCGCGCTTATGGACATTCGCAATATCGCGATCATCGCCCACGTTGACCACGGCAAAACCACGATGGTCGACCAGCTTCTGAAGCAATCCGGCAGCTTCCGTGAAAATCAGGCCGTCGCGGAACGCGCGATGGACAGCAACGATCTGGAACGCGAACGCGGCATTACCATTCTGGCCAAGGCGACCTCGGTCGAATGGAAAGGCACCCGCATCAACATCGTCGACACCCCCGGCCACGCCGATTTCGGCGGCGAGGTCGAACGCATCCTGTCGATGGTGGATGGCGTCTGCCTGCTGGTCGATGCCGCCGAAGGCCCGATGCCGCAGACGAAATTCGTTACCTCCAAGGCGCTGGCGCTGGGTCTGCGCCCGATCGTGGTGCTGAACAAGGTCGACAAGCCCGCCGCCGACCCCGACAATGCCCTGAACGAGGTGTTCGACCTGTTCGCCAATCTGGGCGCAAATGACGAACAGCTTGATTTCCCCCATCTTTACGCCAGCGGCATTGGCGGTTGGGCGGACGAGGCGCTGGACGGCCCGCGCAAGGACCTGTCGGCGCTGTTCGACATGATCCTGACCCATGTGCAGCCGCCCAAACAGATCCAGCACAAGGACGAACCGTTCCGGATGCTGGCCGTCACCCTTGGCGCGGATAACTTCCTTGGCCGGATGCTGACCGGTCGCGTCGAATCCGGCACCGCGCGGGCCGGCGATACCGTCAAGGCGCTGTCGCGCAATGGCGAGCGGATCGAACAGTTCCGCATCAGCAAGGTTCTGGCCTTTCGCGGCCTGACCCAGCAGCCCATTGAAGAGGCCGTGGCAGGCGATATCGTGACGCTGGCGGGGATGGCCAAGGCCACCGTGGCCGACACCATCTGCGCCCCCGAGGTCGAGACCGCGCTGGACGCACAGCCCATCGACCCGCCCACCATCAGCGTGACCTTCGGCATCAACGATTCGCCGCTGGCCGGGCGTGATGGCAGCAAGGTCCAGTCCCGCGTCATCCGCGAGCGGCTGATGAAAGAGGCCGAATCCAACGTCGCCATCAAGGTCGAGGACACCCCCGGCGGCGAGGCTTTCGTCGTCAGTGGCCGCGGCGAATTGCAGATGGGCGTGCTGATCGAGAACATGCGCCGCGAGGGGTTCGAGCTGTCGATTTCCCGCCCCCGCGTGATCTTCCGCGAGGAAGACGGCCAGCGCATGGAGCCGGTGGAAGAGGTCATCATCGACGTCGACGATGAATATACCGGCGCGGTCATTGAAAAGCTGACCGGCGACCGCAAGGGCGACCTGGTCGAGATGAAGCCCGCCGGTCACGGCAAGACCCGCATCGTGGCGCATGTGCCCTCGCGCGGGCTGATCGGCTATCACGGCGAATTCATGACCGACACCCGCGGCAACGGGGTGCTGAACCGCATCTTCCACGGCTGGACCCCTTACAAGGGTGCCATTCAGGGCCGCCGTCAGGGCGTTCTGATCAGCATGGAGGACGGCGAATCGGTCGCCTATGCGCTGTGGAACCTGGAAGAGCGCGGCAAGATGTTCATCGGCGCGCAGGAAAAGGTCTATCAGGGCATGATCATCGGGGAACATTCCCGCGATAACGACCTGGAGGTGAACCCGCTGAAGGGCAAAAAGCTGACCAACGTGCGGGCATCGGGCACGGACGAGGCCGTCCGCCTGACCCCGCCCGTCCGCATGAGCCTTGAGGAATCCATCGCCTATATCGACGATGACGAACTGGTCGAGGTGACGCCCAAACACATCCGGCTGCGCAAGCGCCATCTGGACCCGCATGAACGTAAACGCGCGGCCCGCGCCGAGGGCTGAAACCATCTATTGACGACACGCCCTGCGGGTATCGTATGATACTCGCAGGCTTTTTTATTGGTAACGGGGATATGGACAGCGACCTGTCGACCGGCACACAGGCCGGGAATCACTTTAACCGTCTGATCGAGGCCGCGGCTGACCTGATCTCAGGCGGCAATCTGACCTGCTTTCCGACGATGGCCGTGATTGCCGAACGCGCCGGGTTGACCGAGGCCCGCGCGGTCGAGCTGTTCAGCAACAGCGAAAACCTGCTGAACACCGTCGCGCAGCAGGGGATGATCCGCCTGAACGATATCTCGACCCGGATGACCGCGCGGGTTCCCGCCGGCGACCTGATCGGTCAGGTCGAGGCGCTGTCCCTCAGCTATCTGATATGGTCGGTGGAAAATCCCGGCCTGTTCGTTCTGGTCAGCCAGCGCAATATCTCGGATATTTCTGCGGCAGGGCGATGTGGAACGCTATGACGAGGGGATTCGCCTGCTGCTGACGCGGCTGCTGGTTCGGGCGCGTGAACAGGGGCTGTTGCCGCCGCAGACCGATATCAATCGCAAATTACTGGCGTTGCGCAGCATGTTATACGGTCTGGCGCGGATGCATCTGGACCGGCATTTGCTGAACTGGATGCCACAGGATGCCGATATCACCCAGATGCTGACCGATACGGTGCGCGATTTCGTGCGTCACGACACATTCCGCGACGCCGACACGACGCGCCCCGGCTGAACCACGCCCGGCAGGCAAAACCGTCAGGGCAAGGCACGAAAAAGGGGCACCCAGCGGGTGCCCCTTTGGCATCTGCTGCGGGCATTGCCGCCGCCTTCAGCCCATGCGTTCGCTGACATATTCGCCGGGGCTGGCGGGAAAGACCACAGTGCGGCTGGCATTCAGGAACACCCGGTGGTGAATATGGGCATGGATGGCGCGGGCCAGCACCTGTGCCTCGACATCGCGGCCAAGGGTGACGTAATCGGCCGCCGATTGGGCATGGGTCACGCGCACCGTGTCCTGTTCGATGATCGGTCCTTCATCCAGATCGGCGGTGACATAATGCGCCGTCGCGCCGATCAGCTTGACCCCGCGTTCATAGGCCTGCTTATACGGATTCGCCCCTTTGAAACTGGGCAGGAAGGAATGGTGGATATTGATGATCCGCCCCGACATGCGCGCGCACAGCTTGTCTGACAGGATCTGCATGTAACGCGCCAGCACCACCAGTTCGGTGCCGGTTTCCTCGACCACCTGCATCAGCCGGGCCTCGGCCTCGGGCTTGTTGTCGCGGGTGACCTTGATGTGGTGGAAGGGGATGTCGTGATTGACCACCAGTTTCTGATAGGTCAGGTGATTGGACACCACACCGACAATGTCGACCGGCAAGGCCCCGATCTTCCAGCGATACAGCAGGTCGTTCAGACAGTGGCCGAAATTCGACACCATCAGCAGCACCTTCATCCGCGCGCCGGCATCATGCAGCGCCCAATCCATGCCAAAGCTTTCGGCGGTGGGACCGAAGGCGCGGCGCAGCTGATCACCACCCGCCCCCTGTTCCGAGGTAAAGCTGACGCGCATGAAAAAGCGCCGGCTTTCCATATCGTCGAACTGGGCGCTGTCGGTAATATTGCACCCCTGCTCGGCCAGAAACCCCGATATGGCGGCAACGATCCCGCGCTGGGTGGCGCAGGTGATGGTCAGGACGAAATCCGACATCGGGACCTCAGATCTGTTTGACCGGCAGGTTAACGACCAGCCCGTCCAGATCGGCGGTGACCTTGATCTGGCAGGTCAGGCGCGAGGTCGCGGGATCGGGCTGATAGGCGAAATCCAGCATATCCTCTTCCATCGGGTCTTTGGCCGGCAGCCGGTCAACCCATTCGGGCGCCACATAGACATGGCAGGTCGAGCACGCACAGGCGCCGCCGCAATCGGCATCAATGCCGGGCACGCCATTGTCGCGCGCGCCTTCCATCACCGTCATGCCGGGCGCGACATCGACCTCGTGCTTGGTGCCGTTATGTTCGATATAAATGATCTTGGCCATATTGGTTCCCCTTGCTTTGCGTCAGATAGGCCATCACGGCGGGCAGGAAAACCCCCCGCGAGGCGATGAAAAAACCGGGCGATCATGACGACCGCCCGGCAGGCAGACCCGGTTCACGGCGGAACCGGTCAGGATTGGCTGTTATTTGTCCCCGTCAACCGGCAGGGCCAGGAAATGCGGCTCGCCATTGCGGCGGATCAGCAGCAGCACCGATTTGCGCCCGGCCTTGCGGGCTTCGTCAATGCGGTCCTGCACATCTTTCAGGCTGGCGACCGGCTGTTGCCCGGCCTCGGTGATCAGGTCACCCGCGGCCAGCCCCTTGTCAGCGGCCACGCCATCGGGGGCGACCTCGCGCACGACCAGACCGGTGGTGCCGGGGGCAATGCCCATCTGATCGGCCATTTCGGGGGTCAGGGGCGTCAGGGTCATACCCAGCAGATCGCCCCTGGCGTTGCCATTGCCAGCCCCCGAACCGGCATCGTCGGTGCCTTCGGCCAGTTCGCGACGCCCCAGCGTGACCTTCAGCGTTTCGGTCTTGCCATTGCGCAGCACAGTCAGGTCCACCGCCTGCCCGACCGGTGCATCGGCCACCCGGCGCACCAGATCGCGGGTATCCTTGACCTCGCCGCCGTCAAAGCTGGTGATGACATCACCGGCCTTGATCCCGGCTTCCAGCGCCGGGCCGGTGGGCACATCGGTGACCATCGCTCCCTGCCCGCCATCAATGCCCAAGGCGTCGGCCATATCCGGGGTCACGTTCTGGATCTTGACCCCCAGCCAGCCGCGCCGGGTTTCGCCAAACTGGCTTAGCTGGTCGACCACCTTGCTGACCACATTCGAGGCCATGGAAAATCCGATCCCGATACTGCCGCCATTTGGTGACAGGATGGCGGTGTTCACGCCTACGACCTCGCCGTTCATGTTAAACAGCGGGCCGCCGGAATTGCCGCGATTGATGGCGGCATCGGTTTGCAGATAATCGTCATAAGTGCCCGACAATTCGCGGTTGCGCGCCGAGATGATCCCCGAGCTGGCCGAAAAGCCCTGCCCCAGCGGGTTCCCCAGCGCCAGCACCCAATCGCCCACGCGGGCGCGGTCACTGTCACCGAACTTGACAAAGGGCAGGTCCGTGCCCTCGACCTTCAGCAGCGCGATGTCGGTTTTGGGGTCGGTGCCGATCACCTTGGCCGGACGCTTGCCGCCATCCTTGAATTCGATCTCGATCTCGTCCGCGCCGTCGATGACGTGGTTATTGGTCACGATATAGCCATCGGCCGAAATCACAAAGCCCGACCCCAGCGCATTCGACCGCTGCTGGGTCATCGGTCCGCCCTGCCCGTCGCGGCCCTGCGGCATTCCGGGAAAGCCGAAATCGCGGAACAGATCACCGAAGGGGCTGTTTTCGGGAAAGCCGGGGAACGGGCTGGCCGGGGTCGAAACCACCGATGTGGTGGTGATATTGACCACCGCCGGGCTGACCTGTTCGACCAGATCGGCAAAACTGTCGGGCATCACCTGTGCGCGCTTGGCCGGGGTGTCGGGGGCCGACAGCGGCGCATTGCGGTTGGCGGCGCCGGGGGCATCCGTCACCGGGGCGGCCTGCTGTGCGGCCAGCGGGGCGGCAGCCAGCGCCAGCGCCAGCGACGACACCGTCAACAGGTGGCGCGGCGACAGAAGACGGGGGGTGGGAAAGCTCATCTGATCGTCCTTTGCGTTCGGGGTCCGTGGCCAGGCCCGGCCACGGGGACAACATGCTTGATATGAAAAGGATTTCGGCCCGCGTTGCAAGAAATCCACGCTCGCGCGTGATGAACTGATCGTGACTGGCAAAACCGGGTCTGGCAAGAGTTTGCCGATGAAAAACGGGGCGCGGACCCGCAGATCCGCGCCCCGTTCGTGAGGACCGTCACAACCGCGCGATTACTGCGCGGGGACCGGGGCGTCGGGAATCGGGTCCGTCGCGGCCTCGGGTTCGGTTTCGGATGCGGCGGCGTCGGGCTGTGCCCCGGCACCCTGCGCGTTGCCCTTGCCGGTATCGGCATCCGGTGCCGCTGGCGCTGGCGCCGGGTTGGCGCGGTCGCCGCCATCGCTGCGCAGATAGTCAAAGAATTCGCCCTCGGGGGCGATGACAAGCTGCGAATTGCCCGGCTGCAAGGCCCGCTCGTACGAGGTCATTGACCGCGTGAAGGCAAAGAATTCCGGGTCGCGCCCAAAGGCCTCGGCATAGATGGCGTTGCGGCGGGCATCGGCCTCGCCGCGCACGACCTCGGCCTTTTTGCGCGCTTCCGAGGTCAGCTCGACCACGGTGCGGTCGGCGCTGGCGCGGATGCGCTGCGCGGCCTCGCCACCACGGGCGATTTCGTCGGCGGCCTCACGCTCGCGCTCGGCTTTCATGCGGGCATAGGTGGCTGACAGGTTCTGCTTAGGCAGGTCGGTGCGGGTCAGGCGCACGTCGATGATATCGACCCCAAGGTTGGCGGCGTTCTTGCGCGCCTCGTCGCGGATCTGGTTCATCAGCGCGGTGCGGTCATCCGACAGCACAGCGGTCGAGGGCACGGTGCCCAGAACCTCGCGGATGGCGTTGTTCAGGATCGGCTCCAGCCGGTTCATCGCGGTGTCGATCCCGCCGGACCCGACGGCGCGGCGGAACTGGACCGTGTCGGCAATGCGCCAGCGGGCAAAGGCGTCCACGATCAGGCGACGGTCGTCCAGCGGTGTGACCTCTTGCGAGTCGCGCGTCGACAGGCCCAGAATCCGGTCGTCATAACGCGCCACCTGATCCAGAAACGGCACCTTGAAGCCCAGCCCCGGTTCGGTGCGCACATCGACCACCCGGCCAAGCCGCAACACCAGCGCCTTTTCACGCTCGTCCACGATATAGACCGAGGACAGCCCGACCACGAAAGCCGCGACCACCGCCGGAAGGGCAAAGGCAGCAAGGGTTCGTTTTGCGTTCGCCATGTTATTTGCCCTCCACGGTTTTTTGACTGCTGCGCAGCTGGTCCAGCGGCAGATAGGGCACCACGCCGGTGCCGTTCTGGCCCTCGCCAAGGATGACCTTATCGACGCCACCCAGAACTTTTTCCATGGTTTCCAGATACATGCGGCGGCGCGTCACCTCGGGTGCCTTGACATATTCATCATAGACCGAGTTAAAGCGCGCGGCCTCGCCTTCGGCGCCGTTGACGGCCTGCGCGCGATAGGCTTCGGCCTGTTCGACCACGGATGCGGCCTCGCCGCGGGCGGCGGCCAGAACCCGGTTGGCATAGGCGTCGGCCTCTTTGGTCAGCCGGTCGCGTTCTTGTTGCGCGGCCTGCACCTCGCGGAAGGCGTCGATCACCTCGCTTGGCGGGTCGGCGCGGTCAAGGTTGACGCGAACCACGTTGATCCCGGACTGATAGCTGTCCAGCGTGGCCTGAACACTGGCCTTCAGGTCATTGCCAATGGCGCCACGGTCGCGGTTCAGGATCGGGGCCAGTTCAGAACGCGCGATAATGTCGCGCATCGACGATTCCGCCACGGCGCGGATGGTGTCGCGCGGATCGGCCAGATTGAACAGGTATTTTTCCGGGTCCGAGATATTCCAGACCACCTGATATTCCATATCGACGATGTTCTGGTCGCGGGTCAGCATCAGCCCGTTATCGGCGGTGCCGTTGCGACCGGTGCCGATCTCGGTCACGCGTTCATCGGTGACGGGCACGATTTCAGCGGTCACGAATGGCCAAGGGGCAAAATTGAGGCCCTCGTCACCAACGCCGATCGCCTCTCCGAACAGGAATTCGACGCTTTTTTCGTTGGTCTGGACGCGGTAAAAGCTGACAAAAGCCCACAGGCCGATCAGCACCAGCGCGATAATGCCCCAGCTGCCGCGCCCAAGCTGCGGCAACTGGCCGCCCGGCTGGGACCCGCGCCCGCCGCCCGAGCCACCCTTGCCGCCCATCAGAACGCGCAGGCGTTCCTGACCCTTGCGCATCAGATCCTCGATCTCGGGGGATTGTTCGCCGCGCGGGCCTTGCGGACGCGGTGCGCCCGGCTTGCCCCAGGGCTGGTTGCCCCCTTCGGGGCGCTTGTCGCCACCCCGGTCATCCCCACCGCTGCCACCGCCCCAGGGGCCTTGATTAGCCATGCGTTCCGCCTTTTTCTTGCCACTTCACGTCAGGGTGAAAACTGGGGTCGCAGGCCCGAAAGTCAAGCCCGCGCGTGCCCTAAACCTGTCAGCGCCCGGACCTGTCAGGCCCGCACCCGCCTTGGCCCAGAGCGTTCCGGCCCGAATCTGTCAGGCCAATCCTCTTCGGCCCGCCAGCTGCCACACCGGGCCAGCCCTCAGCCGATGCGGCGGCTGGGGCTGCGCATGGTCACCAGTTCCTCGGCCAGCGTGGGATGCACGGCGCAGGTGGCGTCGAAATCCTCTTTCGTGGCGCCCATGCCGATGGCCACCGCCGCCAGCTGGATCATCTCGCCGGCTTCGGGACCGAAGATGTGGCACCCCAGCACTTTGCGGCTGTCGACCGCGACCAGCAGCTTCATCTGAACCCGCGCCTCGGACCCGGCAAACAGGGTGCGCATCGGGCGGAAGGCGGTCTGAAACACCTCGACCGGGCCGGTCTGCGCGGCCTCCTCCTCGGTCAGGCCGACGGTCGCCAGCTCGAACGGGCGGGTATAGACGGCGCTGGCGATCAGGCTGTGATCAACCTTGCGCGGGGTGGCGCCAAAGATGGTATCGGCAAAGGCGTGACCCTCGCGGATGGCGACCGGGGTCAGGTTCACCCGGTCGGTGACATCGCCCACCGCAAAGATGGAGGGAATATTGGTCTGGGAATAATCATCGACAATGACCTGCCCCTTGTCCCCCAGCCGGACCCCGGCCTGTTCCAGCCCCAGCCCCTTGGTATAGGGTGACCGTCCGGTGGCAAAGAACACCGCGTCATGGTCGGTGCTGTCGCCGTCGCGGTAATGGGCGCGGATGCCGGTATCGGTCTTTTCCAGCCGGGTGATGACCGTGCCGCAGCGCAGATCGACGCCGATGCCGCGAATCTGCTGGGTCACGGCATCGCGCCCGTCCTGATCAAAGCCGCGCAGCAGGCTGTCGCCGCGATAGGACAGCGTCACCGCCGACCCCAGCCCGTTCAGGATGGTGGCATATTCGCAGGCGATGAACCCGCCCCCCACCACCAGCGCGCGCGCGGGCATTTCGGGCAGATCGAACAGATCGTCCGAGATCAGCCCCAGTTCCTCGCCCTCGATGCCGGGCAGTTGCGGGCGGCCACCGACCGCGACCAGAATATGTTTGGCGCTGTGGCGGCTGCCATCGGCCAGTTCGACCGTGTGGGGGTCAACGACCATGGCGCGCTGTTTGAACAGCACCCCGCCTGCGGCCTCGTAATTGCGGGTATAAGCGGCCTCGAGCCGCGACAATTCGGTATGCAGCCTGGCGCGGAAGGCGGGCCAGTCAAAACTGCCCATCTGCGCCGACCAGCCATAGCCCCGCGCCAAACCCACCAGTTCCGGCGCTTCCGAGGCAAAGATCATCAGCTTTTTGGGCACGCAGCCGCGAATGACACAGGTGCCGCCCATGCGGCTTTCCTCGGCCAGGGCGACGCGGGCGCCGTGCTGTGCGGAAATGCGCGCCGCGCGCACCCCGCCCGAGCCGCCGCCAATCACGAACAGGTCGAAATCGAAGCTCATGCCACATCCTCTGCTGTCAGTTCCGTCACCGTGCCATCGGCATGACCGATCAGCGCCAGACGGCAGATATTCAGAAACAGCCCGTTTTCAACCACGCCCGGCAGTTCGTTCAGCGCTGCGGCCAGATCATGGGGATAGGGAATTTCCTCTAGCGCGAGGTCAAGGATGACATTGCCCTCGTCGGTGCGCATCACCTTGTCGTCGCGCCGGCGCAGCAGGATCGGGCGCTGGGTCAGGTCGAACCGGTCCAGCACCCGGCCAATCAGCGTCTTGGTGGTTTCCCAGCCAAAGGGGATCACCTCGACCGGCAGGTGAAAGGCGCCAAGGGTGTCGACGACCTTGTCCTGATCCGCGATCACCACCATCCGGTCCGAGGCCCGCGCCACGATCTTTTCGCGCAGCAAGGCGCCGCCGCCGCCCTTGATCAGGTTCAGGTCGGGGTCGATCTCATCCGCGCCGTCGATGGTCAGGTCCAGCCAGCCGATATCGTCCAGCGCCTCGACCGTCAGGCCAAGGCTGGTGGCCAGATCGGCCGTGACCTCGGAGGTGGCGGCGCAGCGCAGATTCAGCCCCTCGTCACGGGCGCGTTCGGCCAGACGGCGGACCATGAATGCCGCGGTCGAGCCGGTGCCAAGCCCAAGGCGCATCCCGTCTTGGACCAGCGCAACAGCGGCGCGGGCGGCGGCATCCTTGCAGGCCTCAGATGGGGTCAGGTCGGTCATGGCGATATTCCTGTGATGGCAGTGGGGTCACGGGCTGTATAACCGCGCCTGCGGCCAAGGGACAGGGCCAGTTGGGCACAGCCCGGTGGTGTGGCGTGGCGGGTGGGCCAAAGGGGGCCTGTGCGGCCCCCTCGGCGCGGGGCGCGCCTCACCCCCGCAAGGTATTTGTGACAGGCGCGAAGCGGGGTAAAGCCGTGGGCTGGCCATGCTGCGCGGCTTGGGTTAGCAGGGGCGTATGACACAGGATTATTCCGATATCGGCGTGATCGTCACCGCCGCGGGCAAAGGTCTGCGGGCCGGTGGCGGGGTTGCCAAGCAGTGGCAGTTGCTGGCCGGTCAGCCGGTGTTGGCGCGTTCGGTCGCGGCATTCGCGGGCTTTGGCCGGGTCGTCGTCGTCGTGCCTGCCGCCGATCTGGCGCAGGCGGCGGCGCTGTTTGGCGGTGGCGTCGTGCTGGTGGCTGGCGGCGAGACCCGGTCCGACAGCGTGCGCGCCGGGCTGGAGGCGCTGGAAAACGCCGGTTTGCGCCATGTGCTGATCCATGACGGGGCGCGGCCGCTGGTCCCGGCCGCCGTGATCGCGGGTGTCGTGTCGGCCCTGCGCGGCGGCGCGCGGGCAGCGGCGCCGGGGCTGGCGGTCAGCGATGCGCTGTGGCGCGGGGCGGATGGGGTGGTCACCGGGTTTGCGGCGCGCGACGGGCTGTTTCGGGCGCAGACCCCGCAGGGCTTTGCGCTGGCCGATATTCTGGCTGCGCATCGCGCCCATCCCACAGGGGCCGCCGATGATGTGGAACTGGCCCATCGCAGCGGACTGGCGGTGGCCATCACCCCCGGCTGCGAGGATAATCTGAAAATCACCTGGCCCGGCGATCTGGCGCGGGCCGGACGGTTATTGGCCGCAAAGGAGGGCGCGATGGATATTCGCCTTGGAAACGGTTTCGATGTTCATGCCTTCGGGGATGGCGATCACGTCATGCTGTGCGGGGTGCGGGTGGCACATTCGCGCGGGCTGGCCGGGCATTCCGATGCCGATGTCGGGATGCACGCGCTGACCGATGCGATTTATGGCGCGCTGGCGGCGGGCGATATCGGGCGGCATTTCCCGCCATCCGACCCGCAATGGAAGGGCGCGGACAGCGCGGTGTTTCTGGCCCATGCCGCGCAGATGGCCCGCGACAAGGGCTTTGCGCTTGGCAATGCCGATGTCACCCTGATCTGCGAACAGCCCAAGATCGGTCCCCATGCACAGGCCATGGCCGCGCGGCTGGCGCAGATCATCGGCACCGATATCGGCCGGATCAGCGTCAAGGCCACCACATCCGAGCGGCTTGGCTTTACCGGGCGCGAGGAAGGCATCGCCGCGCTGGCCACCGCCACCCTGATCGGGGGGGCGTGATGGACCGGCTTTTGGCGACGTGGTTCGGGATTGGCTGGCTGAAGCCCGCATCCGGCACATGGGGCAGCGCGGCAGCGGTGCTGCTGGCGCTGGGGCTTTACCGGCTGGGGCATGTCTGGCTGTTGGCCGCGGCAACGCTGGCGGTGACGCTGGCGGGGTTTTGGGCGGTGCGGCGCTATACCGCTGCGATGACCGACAAGGACCGCAGCGAGATCGTGATTGACGAGGTCGCGGGCCAGTGGCTGGCGCTGTGCTTCCCCGCCGCCGGGTTCTGGATGGCCGGGCTGGGGGTGACGCAGTTTCCCTATCCGGGCTGGGTCGCGGCATTCGTGTTTTTCCGCCTGTTCGACATCTGGAAGCCGTGGCTGGTGGGCGCGGCCGACCGGCGCGGTGACGCCGATGGGGTGATGATCGACGATCTGTGGGCGGGGCTGTTTGCCGGGATCGCCACGCTTGCCGCCGCCGCTTTCGCGCATCTGGTGGTGATGGCATGAGCACGGGCGATTTCATCCTGCCGCCCTCGGGCCTCGCGCGGGATGTGCTGGCGCGGGCACGGCAGCAGGGCGTCACCATCGCCACTGCCGAAAGCTGCACCGGGGGGTTGATCGCGGCGGCGCTGACCGCCGTGGCCGGGTCGTCTGACGTGGTCGATCGCGGCTTTGTCACCTATTCCAACGCCGCCAAGCAGGACATGCTGGACGTGCGCGCCGCCACCCTGACCGCCTTTGGCGCGGTCAGCGAACAGGTCGCCGCCGAAATGGCGCAGGGCGCGCGCGACCGATCCGGCGCGGCGCTGGCGGTGTCGGTCACCGGCATCGCCGGGCCGGGCGGGTCAGGGCATAAACCCGAAGGCAGGGTCTGTTTCGGGCTGGCCTCAGCGGCGGGGCTGCACACCGAAACGGTCGAGTTCGGCGCCATTGGCCGCGACAGGGTACGCGCCGCCACGGTTGCCCATGCCCTGCAATTGTTGCGCGGGACGCTGGATCACAGCGCGTCCAGAAAGGCCTGAACCTCGGCCTCGGTCGTTGCCCAGGAACTGACCAGCCGCAGCGTCCCCTGCCCCGCATCATCGCCCGGTTGCGGCCAGTCGGCGGCCCGCAGCCCGGCACCGCGCAAACGCGCGATCAGCGGGCGCGGCAGGGTCACAAAGACCTCGTTCGCCTGCACCGGGGCCAGCGGCGCATGGCCCGCACGCACCAGCCCCCGCGCCAGACCGGCGGCCATCTGATTGGCCTGCCCGGCCAGCCGCAGCCACAGCCCGTCATTCAGATAGGCCAGCATCTGTGCGGCCAGAAACCGGTGCTTGGACCACAAATGCCCCGCCCGCATCCGCCGAAAGCGAAAATCGCGGGCCTGATCGGGGTTGAAAAAGATCACCGCCTCAAGCGCCATGCAGCCATTCTTGGTCGCGCCAAAGCTGACGGCATCCACGCCCGCCCGCCATGTCAGATCGGCCGGGCTGGCGCCGGTCGCGACAACCGCATTGGCAAAACGCGCCCCGTCCAGATGCACCGACAGCCCCGCCTGATGCGCCAGCGCGGTCAGCGCGGTCAGGCGCGCGGGGTCGTAAACCGTGCCCCATTCCGTCGCATTGGTCAGCGACAGCACAGCATTCACGCCGTCATGTTCGTCCTGCTGGGGATGCCCGACCAGCGCCTGTGCCAGCGTTTCAGGCAGGATGCGGCCATGCGGGCCGGGCAGCAGCGTCATCTGTGCGCCCCCCGCCATCCATTGCGGACCGCCGGATTCGCTGGTCTCGATATGGGCGGTGTCGTGGCAGAAGATCCGCCCCCAAGGCGGGCACAGCGACGATATCGCCAGCCCGTTCGCCCCCGTCCCCGAGGCGACCAGAAACACCTGCGCCTGCGGGGCCTCGAACAGGTCGCGCAGCCGGTCATGGGCCTGCGCCGTCAGCCGGTCATGCCCGTAAGAGGCCACATGCCCGTCATTGGCCGCCAGCAGCGCCGCCATAATATCGGGGTGAACGCCGGCGCAATTGTCAGAGGCGAAATTCATATCAAGACCTTTTCAACGCGATTTCAATTGCTTCAGGACAGATCCTCGATCGCGTAATCCTGCCAGTCGGCCTCCGGGACGGTCAGTTCACTGATCGTCCAGCCCTGAACCGAGGCCCCGGCCCGGTGGATGGCATCGCGATCGCCGCTGATCAGGTGGTGCCAGCCGAACAGCGGCTTACCCTCGGCCCGCAGGCGATAGGCACAGCTGCGCGGCAGCCAATACCGGATCTCGGCCAGCTTTTCCGGCGTCAGCACCACGCATTCGGGGACATAGCGGTGCCGGTCGGGGTAAGACATGCACTGACAGCTGGTCCCGTCCAGCAAGCGACAGGCAATGCGGGTGAATTCCAGCTCGCCCGTGTCTTCGTATTCCAGCTTGTTCAGACAGCATTTGCCGCAGCCGTCGCATAACGCCTCCCATTCGGGGCGGGTCAGATCGGCCAGTGGCAATTCCCAGAACCGGGGCCGCATCACAGCCCCGACAGAATGGCACGGGCCTGCGCGCTGTCGCGGTCCATCTGCGCGATCAGCGCATCGACGCCGTCAAAGCGCAATTCCGGGCGCAGGAAATCGACCAGCGCCACCGACAGGTGCTGGCCATACAGATCGCCGCTGAAACCGAACAGGTGGGTTTCCAGATTGGGGGTGTTTTCCCCGAACATGGGCCGCACCCCAAGGCTGGCCACGCCCTGATAGCCCCCCGCATCCGGCCCGGTCAGCACATCGACCAGCACCGCATACACCCCCAGCCGCGGCAGATGCAGCCCGTCCAGCGCCATATTCGCGGTCGGATAACCCAGATCGCGGCCACGTTTGGCGCCATGCAGCACCGCGCCCTCGATCCGGTGCCAGTGACCCAGCATCCGCTCGGCCTCGCGCGGGGTGCCGTCGGACAGCGCCTGCCGGATCGCGGTCGAGGACACCCGCGTCTGGCCCTGCTGCATCAGCGGCGCGATGGTGACGCCAAACCCCATCTGGCGCCCCAGATCGGCCAGCGTCTGCGCATTGCCCGCGCGGCCCTTGCCGAACAGGAAATCGCCACCGACGGTGACATGGACGACACCAAGCCCGTCTACCAGCACCTGACGGGCAAAATCATCCGGGGTCAGCCCGGCCAGCACCGGGCCAAAGGGCAGTTCATACAGGTGACCCACCCCCAGACGGGCCAGCCGGTTGGCGCGGGCCTCGGCATTCATCAGCCGGAAAGGCGGGGCATCGGGGGCAAAGAACTGGCGCGGATGCGGTTCAAAGGTCACCACCCCCAGCGGCGCATCCGCCGCCGCGCGCGCCGCGTCAATCACCGAGCGGTGCCCCAGATGCACGCCGTCGAAATTGCCCATGGCAACGCTGGCGCCACGGGCGCTGGCGGGCAGTCCGGTCCAGTCGGTGTGGATATGCAAGGCAACGCCCCCCTTGGGGGCCGTGCCCCTGTCAGTCCAGCTTGTCAGTCCAGCTTGCGGCTTGGGGCCAGCACGACCGCCTCGCCTTTCAGGACGACCGTATCGCCCACAAGACAGCGTGTTGCAAGGGTTACGCGGCGCCTGGACAGGTCGATCATCTCGACGCGCACCTCGGCGCGGACGACCTCTCCGGGGCGGACGGGGGCCATGAATTTCAGCGTCTGACCCAGATAGATGGTGCCGTGACCGGGCAGTTGTTCCCCGATCACCGCGCTGATCAGCCCGGCGGTCAGCATCCCATGGGCGATGCGCCCCTCGAACATGGTGTCGCGGGCGTAGTCCTCGTCCAGATGGACCGGGTTGCGGTCGGTCGAGACCTCCGCGAACATTTCAATATCGCGGTCCGTCACCTCTTTTGTGACATGCCGGACCATGCCGATTTCCAGATCTTCCAACCAGATCGTGCCGCGCGGAAAATTGTCCAGCATCATTCGTGCCCCCTGATGGCCTTTGACATGCTGCATAGCAGCAAAAAAGGCACCTGGCAAGAAAAGAACTGAAAACGACGCGTTCGCGTCAGAAAATTGCGCACGGCTTTGCGGTGGTTGCCGCCCGGCCTCAGCGCAGGCGGCCCATGGTCCAGGTCGGGTTTTCCTGATGCATGGCCAGAAATTCGGCCAGACGGTCGGGATTGGGGTTTTCGACGTCATGGCCCATCGCCTCGGCGGCCAGACCGCCGGTGATGAACAGCGAATCAATCCCCTCGCCTGCGGCGCCGGGAATATCGGTGATAATGCCGTCGCCCACCGCCAGATAACGCGCATCGGGCCGGGCGTTCAGCTTGCGCCGCGCTAAGTCATAAATCGGCGGATGCGGCTTGCCGAAATACAGCGCCTCGCCGCCGATTTCCTGATACAGCGCGGCAATCGCCCCGGCGCAATAGATCCGGCGGTCCCCCAGATCGACCACGATATCGGGGTTTGCGCACAGCATTTTCAGCCCGCGTTCCCGCGCCAGCATCAGCCGGGCGCGGTAATCCTCGGGGGTTTCGGTATCTTCGTCGAAGGGGCCGGTGCAGACGATGCCATCGGCCTGATCGAAGGCAACGCGCGCGACATCGGCGCGGCCCTGCCATTCGGCGGGGATTTCGGTGAAAAAGCCGTCATCCTTGGACGGTCCCAGATGCCAGACGTTGCGGCCCACGACACCCGCGAACATGGCATCCTGCGCGGCATCGCCGGAACTGACCACCAGATCCCAGGCATCGCGGGGCACCCCCATGCGGTCAAGTTGCGCAATGACAAAGCTGGCCGGGCGCGGGGCGTTGGTCAGCAGCACCACCTGCCCGCCCCCGGCGCGGAACGCCTGCAAGGCCGCCACAGCGGCGGGATAGGCCTCGCGGCCATTATGCA
Source organism: Paracoccus jiaweipingae (assembly GCF_044335505.1). NCBI lineage: Bacteria > Pseudomonadati > Pseudomonadota > Alphaproteobacteria > Rhodobacterales > Paracoccaceae > Paracoccus > Paracoccus jiaweipingae. The sequence continues at coordinate 297,870 of NZ_JBISBS010000003.1, forward strand.
GACAGCCCCACAGATCGCAAAACAGCAAGTCATATTGCGCCGCAATCCGGGACAGGTTCTGGATAATCTGCGTCATGGGGAGCCTCAGGCAATGGGGTCGGGGGTCGGGCGCCGGAAACCGGGTCGGGCGTCGCGGGGCGGAAACAGCAGGGCGCGGCGCGCAGGCCGCGCCTTTCGTCACCCCGCCACGACAGCCGTGACGGGGCAAGCCATGGGCGGATCAGACCGCCAGATTCGGGATGATCTGCTTTTTGCGGCTGACGATCCCCGGCAGAACCACGGTGTCGCCGGACACGGTGACGCCAAAGCTTTTTTCCGCCACCTCACCGATCCACGGGTTCGGCACCAGCAGCGTGGCCTGTTCGTTCAGGATGTCGACGATGAACAGCAGCACCTCGTCGGCGCCATCGTCGCCCGCGACCTTGGGCATCGCCGCCATCAGCGCATCCTTGCGCGCCAGCACGATCTGCGGCGCGGTGGTTTCCAGCACCGAAACCCGCAGCTTCTTGCCACCCAGTTCGTATTCCTTGCTGTCCATGCGCAGCAGCGCCTCTTCCGAGAAGGCCGAGACATCGGATTTCGCGGCGAACATCTCGGCCGCATAAGCGGGGATCGAGACGCCCATATCCGCCGCCAGCTTTTCCGCCACGGCGCGGTCATGCGGGGTGGTGGTGGGGCTGCGGAATTCCAGCGTGTCCGACAGGATGCAGGTCAGCATCAGCCCTTTGATTTCGCGCGGCGCACGCGACAGGTCATCACCGATCAGGTCATGCATGATGGTCGCCGTGCAGGCCACCGGACGAACGGTAATGTTGATCGGGCTGCGGGTTTTCAGGCCACCGGCCAGCATGTGGTGGTCGATGATTTCCAGAATCTCGGCATCGTTGACGCTGGGGGGCAGCTCGCCGGGGTTGTTGGTGTCGACGATGACGACCTTGTCGCCGGCGGCCACGTCGCTGATGATCTCGGGCTTGTCCAGACCCCAGTGCGACAGCATCCAGTTGGCTTCGGTATTGGGTTCACCCAGCAGCACCGGACGCGCCGGTTGCTTGCGGATTTCGGTCAGATACCAAGCCCAGATGATGGGCGAGCCGGTCGAGTCGGTGTCGGGGGATTTGTGGCCAAAAACCTGAATCATCGGGCATTCCTCTTTGGGCAGTGTGGTCAGACTGGTCTGACCGGCTTCTAGCGGCGACGCGCCGGAAAGTCCATCAGCCGCCAGGCCCGGCGGCGACATTCACCGCCAGCGCCAGAATGACGGTGTTATAGAAAAACGACACGATCGCGTGCAACAATGTCGCCCGCCGCATCCGGGTGCTGCGCAGATCCACATCCGCCGTCTGCGCGGTCATGCCGATGGTAAAGCTGTAATACAGAAAGTCCCAGATCCCCGGACGGGCGGTCGCGGGGCCGAAATCCAGCGGCGCACAGGCGGTGCTGTCGTCGCGCCCATACCACAGCCCGGCGTAATGAAAGGCCAGCACCGTGTGCAGCACCGCCCATCCCAGCGGCACCGAGACCAGCGCCAGCGCCGGCGTCAGCACCGCGCCGGGCACAGGGTCGCTGGTGATGCGCAAAATGGCAAACAGGCTGGTGCCGATGGCGGCCAGCGCCAGCGCGACGATCAGGCTGATGCCTTCGTCCTCGTCCGGGCTATAGCGCAGGGTATCGCTGGTGACATGCGGGATATGCAGCGCAATCGCGGCCAGAAAGGTGGCAAAGAACAGGTCCGACCCGATCAGCAGCCGCAGCGCCAGACCGCCCTGCGGCACCAGCAGCGCGGCCAGCAGCCCGGTGCCAAAAGCGATCAGAAAGCGGATATGCCGCCGCCCCGACCGCCGCAGCCACGCGCCATGCCTCATCACCGCCCTGCCGTGGTCATGGCCTGTCCGCATCCAGCGCGGTAATGCGCCAGCCCCGCGCGGCCAGCAGGTTCAGCACGCCCGCCTCGCCCGGCAGATGCAGCGCCCCAAACGCCGCGACCACACCCTTGTCACGCCCCGCTGCCGCCAGCGCCGCCTGTTCCAGCGGTTCGATCCAGTCGGCATTGCGCGCATCCATCATCCGCGCTTTGGCCAGCGCCGCCTGTTCATCGACCTCGGCCCGGTCCAGCCCGCTGTGGCGATAGGCATCCTGAATGCCAAATTCCCAGATCGTCCAGATCTGGCCGCGGAAATAGGCCTCGGCCAGCGTGACGGCGAAATCATCGGCATTGACCGCCGAGGCCAGCGCCGCCTGCATCATCGCGATCTGCTGATCCGGGGTCAGATCGGCAAACAGGGTAAACAGGGTGTCCCATGGCTCCAGCGCGCGAATCGGAACCCCTGCTGCCTGCGCCGCGGCGACCAGTCGGCCATCAAGGCCCGAATCGGTCCCCTCGGCCTGGATCTGGCGCAGCGCGCAAGGCGCGATCCCCAGCATCATCGACACATACCAGGGGCGCATCCGCGACACCATGAACGGGGGCATTCCGCGCGCCTGCATGGCGGCGGCAAGGTCGTCCCAGACCGGTTCGGGCAGACGTTCGGGCAGGGTCGGGCCGGTCGGGTCCATCATCAGCGTCGGGTCATCGGCCAGCGCGCGGGTCAGGCGGGCCTGTTCATCGGGACCGGCCTCGACCAGCAGCGCGTCTGCATCGGCCAGCACCGGGGCAAAACGCGCCAGCGTGGCGGCGTGGCGCGCATCGGGAAAGTGATAGGTGCCGATGATGGTCATGCGCGCGCCGTCGCGTTCGGCCTGCCAGAAGCGACCCTGATGATAGGGCACGTCGCGCACCACCGCCGCCAGCGCCGCACGCTGATCCGCTGGCAGCGCCGCGATCAGGTCGCGGCCCTGGCAAAAAGCGGTCGTGCCCCCTGCCCGATCATCCGCTGTCGGGGCGGCACCGGCAGCGGCCCCACTGACCCCGGCATCGGCCCCTGCATCGGCGCCGGTCCTGGCCGATGCCGGCGGCACCGCCATGCACAGCGTGACCGCCAGCGCCGTCAAAAGCTTTGCCCCCATGGCCATGACAAACCCCTTCCGGTCAGTTAAGTGTCACGACGATGCCACAGCCCCGCCGCCAAGGCCAGCACCGGCGGTTTGGCGCGCGGCATGAAAAACGCCCTCACGCCCCCGTTGACAGCGCGCCGGTGCCTGCCTATCTCGGCGTTACTGGCACTCGGGCGACCCGAGTGCCAACGACACTGCAACCTGAAACACCGGAGTGTTCAAAATGGCATTCACCCCGCTGCATGACCGCGTTCTGGTCCGTCGCGTCGAATCCGACGAAAAGACCAAGGGCGGCCTGATCATCCCCGACAGCGCCAAGGAAAAACCCGCCGAGGGCGAAGTCGTCGCCGTTGGCGAAGGCGCGCGCAAGGATTCGGGCGAACTGATCGCGCCCGCCGTCAAGGCCGGCGACCGCGTTCTGTTCGGCAAATGGTCGGGCACCGAAGTCACCCTGGACGGTGAAGAGCTGCTGATCATGAAAGAAAGCGACATCATGGGTATCATCGGCTGATCGCCGGGCCCATGACCTCGCTTTAATTTCAATCTGTTATCAGGAGGCCTGACATGGCTGCCAAAGAAGTCAAGTTTAACACCGACGCCCGCGACCGGATGCTGAAAGGCGTCAACATCCTGGCCGACGCCGTCAAGGTCACGCTGGGTCCGAAGGGCCGCAACGTGGTGATCGAGAAATCCTTCGGCGCCCCGCGCATCACCAAGGACGGTGTGTCGGTTGCCAAGGAAATCGAACTGGCCGATAAGTTCGAAAACATGGGCGCGCAGATGGTCCGCGAAGTCGCCTCGCGCACCAATGACGAGGCCGGTGACGGCACCACCACCGCCACCGTTCTGGCCCAGGCCATCGTTCGCGAAGGCATGAAAGCCGTCGCCGCCGGGATGAACCCGATGGACCTCAAGCGCGGCATCGACGTGGCCACCGCCAAGGTCGTCGCGGCGATCAAAGCCGCCGCCCGTCCGGTGAACGACACCGCCGAAGTGGCGCAGGTCGGCACCATCTCGGCCAATGGTGAAGCCTTCATCGGTCAGCAGATCGCTGAGGCCATGCAGAAGGTCGGCAACGAGGGTGTGATCACCGTCGAAGAAAACAAAGGCATGGAAACCGAAGTCGAAGTCGTCGAAGGGATGCAGTTCGACCGCGGCTATCTGTCGCCCTATTTCGTCACCAACCCGGACAAGATGATCGCCGAACTGGAAGACGGCCTGATCCTGCTGCACGAGAAAAAGTTGTCCTCGCTGCAACCGATGGTGCCGCTGCTGGAAGCCGTGATCCAGTCGGGCAAGCCGCTGCTGATCATCGCCGAGGATGTCGAGGGCGAAGCCCTGGCCACACTGGTTGTCAACAAACTGCGCGGCGGCCTCAAAATCGCTGCGGTCAAGGCGCCGGGCTTTGGTGACCGTCGCAAGGCCATGCTGCAGGACATCGCCATCCTGACCGGCGGTCAGGTCATCAGCGAAGATCTGGGCATGAAGCTGGAAAACGTCACCATCGACATGCTGGGGACGGCCAAGAAAATCTCGATCAACAAGGACAACACCACCATCGTGGACGGTGCCGGCGACAAAGCCGAGATCGAGGCCCGCGTGGCGCAGATCCGTCAGCAGATCGAGGAAACCACCAGCGATTACGACAAAGAAAAGCTGCAGGAACGCGTGGCCAAACTGGCCGGCGGTGTTGCCGTGATCCGCGTCGGCGGCATGACCGAAGTCGAGGTGAAAGAGCGTAAAGACCGCGTCGATGACGCGCTGAACGCGACCCGCGCTGCCGTTCAGGAAGGCGTGGTTGTCGGCGGTGGCGTCGCGCTGGTTCAGGGCGGCAAGGATCTGGAAGGTCTGAAAGGCGAAAACGCCGATCAGGACGCCGGGATCGCCATCGTCCGCCGCGCGCTGGAAGCGCCGCTGCGTCAGATCGCTGAAAACGCCGGTGTCGACGGTGCCGTCGTGGCGGGCAAGATCCGTGAATCGGGCGACAAGAACTTTGGTTTCAACGCGCAAACCGAAGAATATGGCGACCTGTTCAAATTCGGCGTGATCGACCCGGCCAAGGTGACCCGCACCGCGCTGGAAGACGCGGCCTCGGTCGCCAGCCTGCTGATCACCACCGAAGCCATGATCGCTGAAAAACCCGAACCCAAAGGCGCCGCTGGCGGTGCTGACATGGGCGGCATGGGTGGTATGGGCGGCATGGGCGGCATGATGTAATCATCCGCCGATCCGTCGCAGCCGATGCGACAATCGGGAAAGGGCATCCTGCGGGGTGCCCTTTTTCTTTGGCCATTTTCTTTTGGCGGCCTAGGCACAGCCAAACCGCTGGTCCCCGCCCTGACATGAACCCTGATATGAAAAATGCGCGCCATTTTCCGGGCGCGCATTTACGAAATATCAAGGTTTTTGCGTCAGCCTGACAGGGCCTGTTATGGAAAAGGCCCGTTTTGACCTGTTTCGCGCGTCTTCTTGCCAGCCTGCTGTGCCTGCCGCGTGTCACGCGGCAGGTCTGGCCGGTGCTGCCGGGTGGCTCAGGCTGCGACGCGCCATTGCGGGAACGGATCGGGCAGGCTGTCGGCCTGCTGTTCCTCGGCCTCGGTCAGCTGTGCCGCATCCAGCGCCGCACAGATCGCGGCCTGATCCATCCCTGCGCCAATGAACACCAGCTCTTGCCGGCGGTCGCCATAGGGTTCCTGCCAGTTCGCCATGATGTGGCTTTGCGCCTCGGGGTGGTCCGGCCAGCGGCTTTGCGGGACCGAGGCCCACCACCGCCCCAGCGGCACCACGGCACTGATCGCCCCGGCAAGGCTGTATTCCGCCACCCATTCCGGGCGGCTGCCCAACCAGAAATGCCCCTTGGCCCGGATAACCCCCGGCAGGTTGCCATTCAGCAGGGCATGGATGCGCTGCGGATGAAACGGCTTGCGCGCGCGATAGACAAAAGAACTGACGCCATATTCCTCGGTCTCGGGAACATGGTCGGCAAAGCCATACAGCTCCTTGGCCCAGGTCGGGTGCAGATGGGCGCGGTCGAAATCGAACAGCCCGGTGTCGAAAATATCGCTATGCTCGACCTGACCGTAATCGGTCTCGATCAGACGGGCATCGGGGTTCAGGCTGACAATGATCTTGCGGGCCGCGTCCAGCTTTTCGGGACCGGCGGCGCTGATCTTGTTCAGCACGATGACATCGGCAAATTCGATCTGGTCGACCAGCAGGTTAACCAGCGTGCGGTCATCGCCCTCGCCTGCGGTTTCCCCGCGATCCTCAAGGAAATCGTGGCTGGAAAAATCGTTCAGCAGGCTGGCGGCATCGACGACGGTCACCATGGTGTCCAGCCGGGCAATATCGGACAGGCTGTCGTCGTTTTCATCGCGGAATTCGAAGCTGGCGGCCACGGGCAGCGGTTCGGCAATGCCGGTGGATTCGATCAGAAGATAGTCAAAGCGCCCCTCATCGGCCAGCCGCCGCACCTCGGTCAGCAGGTCCTCACGCAGGGTGCAGCAAATGCAGCCATTGGTCAGTTCGACCAGCTTTTCCTCGGCATGGCTCAACTCGGCACCGCCGGCCCGGATCAGGTCGGCGTCGATGTTGACCTCGGACATATCGTTGACGATCACCGCCACACGGCGGCCGCTGCGGTTGTTCAGGGCGTTGTTCAGCAGGGTCGTCTTGCCGGCCCCCAGAAAGCCGGAAAGCACCGTGACGGGAAGGCGGGTATCGGAAACTGGCATCGCTGTCTCGCTTCGCTGGAAAGGAAGCGGCAGTTATATTATAACAAAACCACCCAAACAAGCCTGTCCTTCACAGCAAAGCTCACAAGCCCGCCGCCCTGCCCGGCCAGCGTCACGGCGAACAGTGCCATGGCAGGTCAAACGCAGGACAGCAACAGGCCCCCCGGCCCGACCAGACATGCTGGCAGCCAGGGCCCGGAGGGGTCAGGTTCTGACCACAGCTTCAAGGCCCATGGCCTTGCACAGCGCCTGAAAGCGGGCGTCGGCCACCTCGCCGAACAGGTTGTGGCCGATGCGCGACAATTGCAGCACCAACTGGCCGTCATCGCGATTCAGTTTCAGCCGCCCGGCCTCGGACGGGTCCTTGATCGCGAACATGGCCCCAAACCGCATGGCGCGGCCCAGAATTTCGGCCTCCAGCTGCTGGGTTTCCGACAGCAGGGTGAAAATCGTGCCCATCACACTGTCCGAGGCGCGGCTGCTTTTATAGCGATGCACCAGCGCCAGCCCCAGAAACACCCGCTCGGGATGGGACAGGGCGGCCATATTGGCGCGGGTGACATTGTCAAAACAGGCCTCGGCGCGATAGTCGGGATGCGCACGCCAGGTCGTGTCATGCAACAGGCAGGCCGCACGGATCAGCCGGTCGCGCGCCGCACCGGCATCGGGGAAAAGCGGCATCAGAAAATGATACAGCTTCTTGCCGAAACCCGGCATCCGCGCCATCTGTCGTTCGGCAAAGCGCGCCGCCTCAAGCAGCGGGTCGCGGTGACGCAATTCGCCGGGCATCTGTTCATACAACAGCCCTTCGCGGATGCCATAAGACGACACCGCCAGTTCACGCGGCGCGAAACTGTCCATCAACTGGCGCAGCACCATCCCGGCCAGCGGGACCAGCTCCATCCGGGTGGCGGAAATGCTGGCTTTCTTGCGCAATTCGGCAAGGTCGCTGGCGGCAATCCAGTCGGTGGTCGCCGTCACCGCTTCGGCATCCATGCGGTATTCATGCAGCACCGTCATCGGATAGCTGCGCCGTTCCATGTCCAGCCGCGCGATGGCCCGCCACGACCCGCCCACCAGATAGATGCGGTCATGGTCGGTGCCCATCTGTTCGGCCAGACCGGACATGACCTTGCGGATATGCTTGCGGATGCCGGCCTCGCCGCCCTTGACCTGTTGCAGGCGGAACGGCCCCAACTGGCTGGTAACACGTTTGCCGACCTTGCCGCCCTGCACCACCGCCAGCTCCATCGAGTTGCCGCCGATATCGCAGACCAGCCCCTTTGCGTCTGGCCAGCCCAACAACACGCCCTGTGCCGACAGCCGGGCCTCTTCCTGACCGTCAATCACCCACAGCTTCAGCCCGGTTTCCTTTTCCACCCGCTTGCGCCAGTCGGGGCCGTCCTCGGCCTCGCGGACGGCGGCGGTGGCGACACAGGTCAGCGGCTTGATATTCATCCCCTCGGCCAGCGCGGCAAAGCGTTTCAGCGCCGCCAGCCCGCGTTCGGCACCTTCAGGGTTCAGCCGCCCGGTGCTGGCCAGCCCCGAGCCAAGCCCCGCCATCACCTTTTCGTTGTAGAAATAGGCCGGGCTGCGGGCGGCGCCATCAAACACCACCATGCGGATGCTGTTGGATCCGACATCGACCACCCCCACCCGCGACAAGGCCCGCGCCGAGGCGCTTTCGAACAGGGAACGGCCGAATGGCTCGATACTCTTGCCGGTGGCGGTCAGGATTCCGTTCATGGCGGCTCCGTCATGGGGCGTGAGCGTCGGGGCAGGACTGGCCTGCCCGACAGTGATGGGTCAATCGGGCGCGTGGGTCAATGCCGGAACATCCGCCGCCCCCGCCGAACCACGGCCCGACAATGAGGGGTTTTCCATGAAAAAGCGGTGACAATTGAACAGATCGTCCTTACCCGCCGGCAGATAGCGCAGATAGCGGCCATCGGGTTGCAGCAACCAGCTTTGCGCCTCGTCGGCCATATTGGCGGCCATGATCTGGCTGGTGATCTGGGCCTTGACGGTTTCGTTATGGCATTCGATCAGCGTCTCGACCCGGCGGTTCAGGTTGCGCCCCATCCAGTCGGCGGAACTGATGAACACCCGCGCCTTGCCCGAGGGCAGCGCGTGGCCATTACCAAAACACACGATACGGCTGTGTTCCAGAAACCGGCCGACGATAGATTTTACCCGAATATTCTCGGACAATCCATTGATTCCTGGCCTGATTCCGCAAATGCCACGCACCACCAGCTCGATCCTGACCCCGGCGGCGGATGCGGCATACAGCGCCTCGATCACCTCGTGCTCGATCAGGCTGTTCATCTTGGCCCAGATATGTCCGGGACGGCCCTGCCGGGCCAGTTCGGCCTCGCGCCGGATCATGTCCAGCAGCTTGTCCTTCAGCCCGTCCGGAGAGATGGACAGGTTTTCCAGACCCTCGGGCTGGACATAGCCGGACAGGAAATTGAACACCCGCGTCGCATCGCGCCCCAGCGCCGGGTCGCAGGTGAACAGCGACAGGTCGGTATAGATGCGCGCGGTGATCGGGTGGTAATTGCCCGTGCCGAAATGCGAATAGGTCACCAGCCGGTCGCCCTCGCGCCGGACCACGCTGCTGATTTTGGCATGGGTTTTGTAATTCACGAAGCCATAGACGACATGCGCCCCGGCGCGTTCCAGACGCCGCGACTGGCGAATATTGGCGGCCTCGTCGAAACGGGCCTTCAGTTCGACCAGCGCGGTCACCGATTTGCCGGCCTCGGCCGCCTCGCACAGGGCGTCGACGATGGGGCTGTCCTTGCTGGTGCGATACAGCGTCTGCTTGATGGCCAGCACATCGGGGTCGCGCGCGGCCTGTGCCAGAAACCGCACCACCATGTCGAATGTCTCATACGGGTGGTGCAGCAGCATGTCCTTCTGGCTGATCGCGGCGAACATATCGCCGTCGTAATCCTGCACCCGTTCCGGCACGCGCGGGGTGAAGGCCGGCCATTGCAGGTCGCGGCGGCTGTCCAGCACCAGCTCCTTGAGGTCAGCAACCCCCAGCATCCCCGAGACCTCGACCACCTCGTCAGGGTCAACCACCAGTTCATGCATGATCAGCCGGCGCAACTGGTCGGGGGCGCCCGCCGTGATCTTCAGCCGGATAACGCTGCCGCGGCGGCGGCGTTTCAGCGCGGTTTCGAATTCGCGCACCAGATCCTCGGCCTCTTCCTCGACCTCCAGATCGCTGTCGCGCAGCACCCGGAAGGCACAATGCCCGGTTTCGCGATAGCCGGGAAACAGGATCGGCAGATGCATCAGCAACAGCTCTTCCAGAGGCAGGAAACGCTGACCGCCGGGCAGCACGATAAAGCGCTGAATCTGGGCCGGGATCGGCAGCAGCGCCTTCATCGCCCGGCCGTCGCTGGCGCGCGCCAGTTCAAGCGCCAGTGAAAAGCCGGTATTGGGGATGAAGGGGAAGGGATGCGCCGGGTCGATGGCCAGCGGCGACAGCACCGGCAGCACCTGTTCGTGGAAATGCCGGCGCAGAAAGGCCTGCTCGGCCTCCAGCACATCGTCGCGGGTCAGGATGGTGATGTCCTGCTGTTCCATCTCGGCCCGCAGGCGGTTCCAGACCGCTTGCTGCGCGCTCATCAGGCGGCGGGCATCGGCGTTGATCAGGGTCAGCTGTTCCGCCGGCGTCCTGCCATCATCCGAAGGGGTGGCGCTGCCCTCGCGCACCAGTTCGCGCAGACCGGCCACACGAACGGTATAGAATTCGTCCAGATTGGTGGCGCTGATCGACAAAAAGCGCAGTCGTTCCAGCAGTGGCACGCGCGGGTTGCGGGCCTCGTCCAGGACCCGCCAGTTAAAGGACAGCCAGGACAGTTCACGGTTGAAAAACCGCGCCGCGCCTTCGGGCGGGCCATCGGGCAGGTCCTGGGGGGCGGGAAAAGGGGTGGACAGGAAATCGGCTTGGGTCATGGCAGGAACCGGGGCTTGGGGGCGTCGGTGATCGTCGTCGCCGGTTATGTCGTCTGGGTCGTCAGGTTGTCCAGCGTTTCCGCCGCCAGCGCGCGGGTGACGGGGCGGCGGTCGGACAGGGCGCGCGCATCCATCGCCGTGACCAGCCGCCGCGCCAGCCCAAGGTCGCGGTCCATGCGCAGGGCCAGCCAGTCGATGACCGCGGGCGGCGCCGCCATCTGACGGTCGGCAAACAGCTTGACCAGAACCGCCTGCAACAGCGCCTCGTCCGGGGGGCCAAGCCGCAGCTGCGCCATCGAATCCATGCGCGAGCGCAGATCGGGCAGCACCAGCCCCCAGTCGCGCGGCGCACTGCGCGCCGTCAGCAGCAACAGCCCGTCGCGCTGACCGGCCATGTTCCACAGGTGAAACAGCGCCTGTTCGGCGCCCGCGGCCCCGCCGGCACGGTGGGCATCCTCGACCACCAGCGCGGCGCCCTCGGGCATCAGGTCGTCCAGCGATTCGGGGCGCAGGGCGCGGGCCTGGATGCGGCGGGCGCCGTTTTCCGCCGACCAGAAAGCCGCCAGATGCGACTTGCCCGCGCCTTCCGGCCCGATCAGCAGCATCCGCCCCTGCGGCCAGCCCTGCGGCGCATCCAGCGCCGCCAGCACATCGGCATTGGCGGCGGTGACCAGAAAATCGGCCCGTCCCAGCGCCGGCGGCGTCGTCAGATCAAAGGTCAGTTGTCGCGCCACGCATCACCCGCCGGTCGTTTGCGGCCCGCCATCACCGGCATCCGGCCCGTCCTGCGCGCTGTGCATCTGCGCAACCACGCGGTTATGCACCTGCTGCGCCTGCGCGCGCTCGGCCTGAAGGGTGCCGCGCGGGACCAGTTCCACCAGCGTCGGCTGGGGCGGTGGCGGCGGCACCGCGCGCCCGGTATACAGCGGGCTTTCCTTGTATTGGGCGATGAAAAAGCGCACCAGCACCCCCAGCGCCGCCGAAACCGGCACTGCGACCAGCATACCGACAAAGCCGAACAGCGTGCCAAAAACCGACAGCGCCAGAATCAGCCAGACCGGGTGCAGATTGACCGAACCGCCGACAAGGTTGGGGGTCAGGATATTCCCCTCCATCGCTTGTCCCAGCAAAAAGATCGCGGCCACGGCGCCGATCCAGACCGGGTCGTCCCAGAAGGTAAAGGCCGCAATCCCGATCGAGGACACCCCCCCGATCAGCGCCCCGACATAGGGAATGAAGCTGAGCGTCGCCGCCAGACAGCCGATCAGCACCGCGTAAGGCAGCCCCACCGCCAGCAGCCCCCCGGAATAAAACACCGCCAGAATCAGAATCACCGTGCCCTGCCCGCGCACAAATCCCGACAGCGCCTTGTCGATATCGCGCGCCACCCGGCGGATGGTCGGGGCATGTTCGCGCGGCAGCAATTCGTCAACATGCGCCACCATCCGGTCCCAGTCCAGCAACAGGTAAAAGGCAATCACCGGGATCAGCACCAGATTGACCATGACGCCGACGAAACTGCCAAGCGATCCGGCGACGGTCGACATGATCTGGCCGCCGCTTTCGCTGATTTTTGTGCCCAGACTGGACAGCGCGGTGCGGATGGTGCCGCCCTCGGGCATCAGGCCGGGGAACTGGCGTTGCGCGAAACCCTGCAACTGGTCGATCATGCCGGGGGCGTTTTCGATCAGCTGGCTGCCCTGCCGGATCACCGTTGGCACCAGCCACAGCATCGCCAGCACGAACAGCACCACCACCACCAGCGTGATCACCGCCACCGCCAGTATCCGGCTGAGGCCCAGACGTTCCAGCCGGTCGGCCACCGGGTCCAGAAAATAGGCAATCGCGGCGCCCATGATGAAGGGCATCAGCACCGCGCCAAGCCCCCACAGCGCCACCAGCAGCACGATTCCCGCGCCGCCCCACCACCATGCCTGTTTCGCCGGGCTGATCCTCATGCGCTGTCCTTTCGCCTGACCGCATCCACGGTCGCCTTGAGGGGTGTTTTGCGCATGAAACGGGGGCTGGTGCAACCATCAGCCGCGCGCGGCGCTTGCGCGGAGGCGGGCGATCCTCTAGGCGACAAGGCAGAAACTGCCAAAGGTTCCGCCCATGCGCCTGTCCCGCTATTTCCTGCCCGTCCTGAAGGAAACCCCCGCCGATGCCCAGATCGCCAGCCACCGGCTGATGCTGCGTGCCGGCATGATCAAGCAAGCCAGCGCCGGGATCTATTCCTGGCTGCCGCTGGGGTATAAGGTGCTGCGGCGCATCGAAACCATCGTGCATCAGGAACAGGCCCGCGCCGGTCACATTCCGCTGTTGATGCCGACGCTGCAATCGGCCGATCTGTGGCGCGAATCCGGTCGCTATGACGATTATGGCGAGGAAATGCTGCGCGTCACCGACCGCCACAAGCGCGACATGCTGTATGGTCCCACGAACGAGGAACAGATCACCGACATCTTCCGCGCCCATGTCAACAGCTATAAGGATCTGCCGCTGACGCTGTATCAGATCCAGTGGAAATTCCGCGACGAGATCCGCCCCCGTTTCGGGGTCATGCGGGGCCGGGAATTCCTGATGAAGGACGGCTATAATTTCGACCTGACCCGCGAGGACGCGCTGCACGCCTATAACCGGCATCTGGTCAGCTATCTGCGCACCTATGAACGCATGGGCCTGCAAGCGATCCCGATGCGCGCCGACAGCGGCCCCATCGGCGGCGAGGACACGCATGAATTTCTGGTGCTGGCCGAAACCGGCGAATCCGAGGTGTTTTACGACAGCGAAATCACTGATCTGAAATTCGGTGACCGTCAGATCGACTATGACGACCGCGACCAATGTCAGGCGGTGCTGGCCGAGTTCACCTCGCGCTATGCCCGCACCGACGAAACCCATGACGCCGCGCTGTTCGACGCCATCCCCGAGGACCGCCGCCGCGTCGCCCGTGGCATTGAGGTCGGCCAGATCTTCTATTTCGGCACCAAATATTCCGAACCGATGGGCGCCACCGTGGTCACCGCCGATGGCAGCCGCGTGCCGGTTCACATGGGCAGCCACGGCATCGGCGTCTCGCGCCTGCTGGGGGCCATCATCGAGGCCAATCACGACGACAAGGGCATTATCTGGCCCGAAGGCGTGACCCCGTTCCATGTCGGTATCGTGAACCTGAAACAGGGCGATGCCGGCACTGACAGCGCCTGCGAGGCCCTGTATGCCGAACTGAAGGCCAAGGGGCTGGATGCGCTTTATGACGACCGCAACGACCGCGCGGGCGCGAAATTCGCCACCATGGACCTGATCGGCCTGCCCTGGCGCATCACCGTCGGCCCGCGCGGGCTGGCCAATAATCTGGTTGAACTGACCGACCGGCGCAGCGGTGTTGCAACCGAAATGTCCCCCGCTGATGCCATCGCGCGTCTGGCCGAAATCTATGCCCCGGTCTTTGCGGCGGAATATCGCTGACCCCGGCCTGCCCGCCCCGCGCCACCGTCAGACCGGCGCGGGCGGCCCCCATGGCGCCTGGGTATTTGGACAACGAAGAAACCAGCGGCTCGCGAAAGCCTGCTACCTCGCTTCTGTCTGAAATACCTTCCGGGGGTGAATGGCCGCAGGCCAGAGGGGGCGCGAGCGCCCCCTTTCGCCACCCGCAGCCTCAGCCGCGGCTGTCCTGCAAGACCGCGCGCAACAGATCCGGCGGCACCGCGTCGGTGACAAAAGCCGCGCCGATGCCGCGTGCCAGCACAAAGCGCAACTTGCCATCCTTGACCTTCTTGTCCTGCGCCATCATCGCGACCAGCGTTTCGGTATCGGGCAAATCGCCCGGCACATCGGCCAGCCGCGCCGGCAGCGCCATGTCGCGCAGATGCGCCACCACGCGCGAGGGCGCCTCCTGGCTGCACAGCCCCATCCGCGCCGACAGATCGAAGGCCAGCGCACAGCCAATGGCCACGCCCTCGCCATGCAGCAGGCGGTCGCCATAGCCGGTGGCCGATTCCAGCACATGGCCGAATGTGTGGCCCAGATTCAGCAGCGCCCGGTCGCCCTGTTCGGTTTCGTCGCGTTCCACGATGCGGGCTTTCATGGTTACGGCATGGGTAACGGCGTGGCGGCGCAGCGTCTCGTTTGCGGCCAGCGCGGGGGCGTTGATTTCCAGCCAGTCGAAAAACCCCGCATCCCCCAGCAGGCCGTATTTCACCACCTCGCCATATCCGGCGCGGAAATCGCGCGGGGCAAGGGTGGTCAGCACATCGGTATCGGCCAGCACCAACGTCGGCTGATGAAACGCGCCGATCAGGTTCTTGCCGGCGGGGCTGTTGATGCCGGTCTTGCCGCCGACGCTGCTGTCGACCTGCGCCAGCAGGCTGGTGGGGATCTGCACGAACCGCACCCCGCGGCGCAGGATGGCGCTGGCGAAACCGACCAGATCCCCGATCACCCCGCCGCCGAAAGCGACCACCAGATCGCCGCGTTCGACCTTTTGATCCAGCAGCCATTCGACAGTGCGGGTCAGGTGCGGCCAGCTTTTGGTGGCCTCGCCTGCGGGCAGGGTCAGCGAGACGGAATCGACCCCGTCAGCGGCCAGCCCCGCGCGCAGCGTGTCCAGATGCAGCGCCGCCACGGTTTCGTCGCTGATAATCGCCACCCGCTTGCGCCCGGTCAGCGGCGCGATGTGACGCCCGGCGCTGGCGACCAGCCCCGGCCCGATGCGCACGTCATAGGCGCGCGCCCCCAGATCGACATGGACGGTTTCAAATGCGGTCATCGGAAAAACCTCTTTCAGGGGTGCCGGAAAAATAGCCGGGGCGGGACTGGCTGACGATGCGGATAACACGCTGTGCGGTGCCCTCGACCGTGTCGCCCGCCATGCCCGGCACGACCAGATCGGCACGGGCATAGACCGGGCGGCGCTGTGCCAGCAGCCGGTCCAGCGTGCCGCGCGGATCTTCGGTCAGCAACAGCGGCCGCGTCGGCCTGGCCCGCACCCGTTCCCACAGCGTATCGGCATCGACATCCAGCCATACCGCCAGACCGTGTTCGCGGATCATCGCGCGGTTGCGCGGCTGCAACCACGCCCCGCCCCCGGTCGAGATGACCTGCGGGCCGGTGCTCAGCAGCCGCGCCAGCACCTGCGATTCGCGGTCGCGAAAGAACGCCTCGCCATCGCGGGCGAAAATTTCGGAAATGGTCATGGCGGCGGCGCGCTCGATCTCGGTATCGGCATCGGTATGGGGCAGGCCAAGCTGGCGCGCGATCTCGTGGCCGACGGCGGATTTGCCCGCCCCCATCATTCCGATCAGCACCAGGTTTCCCTGCATTTCCTGCCCTCCGCGCATCTGTCGTGGCGTGACCGGCCGATCCGGGGCGGACCGGCGCGGGGATTTGCCAGCGGGTGACTTGATGGCGTGATCTTTCCGAAAATGCCATATATATTCCGCATGACCCGGCAACAGACCGGACAGAAAGGGCAGACTCGATGCGGTTGATCAAGATTTTGGTGGGGTTGCTGGTGCTGGCTTTCGCCGGGCTGGCGGGATACGCCTATTTCGGGGACATGGCGCCCCGGACCCGCGAAATGCGCCAGCCCGTGGCGCTGGACCTTGACGCGCCCGCCGCGGCTGCGGCCCGCGACGAACACACCACCCCCGCCCCCCAGACCGAACCGGAAGCGCCCGCGGATGCCGCCACGCTGGACTGATCCCCTGCCCCGGATCGCCGGGCTGGCCCTGACCGTGGGGCTGCTGGCCGCGCCGGTGCGGGCTGAACCGCCGCTGGTGGCCTCGGACTGGCTATCGGGCAGTCTGGCCGTGCCGCGCGAAAGCTCGGCCTGGCGGCCCGGTGACGGGGTGCCAGCCGATGCGCGCCCGCCCGGCCCGCGCCCTCAGGCCGTGGCCCGCAGCGGCGCGGCGGGTGATGTGCTGGTCACGCGGCTGGGGGCGGGCGATCCCGATGCCACCGGCACGGTACCGCCGCGCAAGCTGGGGCTGCCGGCCGATCTGTGGGGGCGGACCCCGGCGCCCGATCTGGCCCGCGCCATCGCCGCCACCGACCCGCGCCTGCCGGTGCTGCGCGGCCTGTTGCGACAGCTGCTGCTGACCCAGTTCCGCGCCGCGCCGGTCAGCGACCTTGCCGATCAGGGCAAGCTGCATCTGGCCCGCGTCGACGGGCTGCTGGACATGGCCGCGCTGGCACAGGCCCGCGCCCTGATCGAGGTCGCAGGCACCCCCGATGCTGACCGTTTCCGCCGCCTGTTCGACATCGCCCTGATCGAGGGGCGCGAACAGCAGGCCTGCAAGATGATGGACGCCACCCCCGGCATTGCCCCCAGCTTTCAGGCGCGGGTCTATTGTCTGGCGATGGGGGGCGATTGGGCGGCGGCGTCGACGGTGTTTTATGCCGCCGATGCGCTGGGGCTGATTGACCGCCAGATGGCACCGCTGCTGGCGCATTTTCTGGATGACAGCCTTGTCGACCAACCCGGCAGCCTGACGGCACCGCGACCGGTGACGCCGCTGGCCTTTCGCATCCTCGAGGCTATCGGCCAGCCGCTGCCAACCACCGGCCTGCCGCTGGCCATGGCCCATGCCGACCTGCGCGCGAATGGCGGCTGGAAGGCCCGGCTTGAGGCCGCCGAGCGTCTGGCCCGCGTCGGCGCACTGGAGGCCGCGACCCTGCGCGCGATCTATACCGAGCAAAAGCCCGCCGCGTCGGGCGGGGTCTGGGACCGGGCGGCGGCCTTGCAGGCGCTGGATCTGGCCCTGACCGGGGGCGATCCCGACCGCATCGCCACCGCATTGGCCGAGGCCAGCGCACATTTTGCCAGCGCCGGGCTGGCCGACGCTTTGGCCGCGATGATCGCACCCGACCTGCCCCCGGCGCTGACCGGCACCGGGACCGCAACGGGCACCGGCGGTGACAGCGGTGCCCCCGATGACGCGGCGATGCTGCGGCTGTGGGCCGGGCTGCCCGTCACCCCGACGGATGCAGCGCTGGCCGAACTGGCCGTGATGGCGGCCCATCGCCGCCTGCCCCCGCGCGCAGATCCCCCGCCCACCCCGTCCCTGCTGCCCGAGGCCCTGGCCGAGGGGCTGACCGACGCCGCCCGCGATGCCGCCCAACCCGACCCCGACCAGCGCGGCGCCGCCCTGCTGGCCGCGATCAGCGACACCGACGCGGCGCTGGCGGGCGATCTGACCCGTGGCGCGCGCGGGCTGGCGGTGCTGCGGGCGCTGGGGCTTGAGGAACAGGCATGGCTGGCGGCGGTGCAGATCGCGCTGTGGCCGCGCCTGTCCCCGGACGGGCGGCCCTGATGCCGGAAGGGGGCGACAGAACCGGCAGGGCCGATGGCCCCGGCGCGGGCGACGGGCGACGGATTTCGGCCTTTCTGGACGCGCAGGCGGCCGAGGCCGGGGCGGCGCGCAACACCCTGCTGGCCTATGGCCGCGACCTGCGCGATCTGCGCGACTGGCTGGCCGGGCGCGGCGCGGGGTTGTTGTCGATGGATCGCGACCTGATCGAGGATTACCTGAGCGATTGCGACGCGCAGGGCCTGTCGCGGGCAACGCGGGCGCGGCGGCTGTCGGCCATTCGCCAGTTCACCCGCTTTGCGCTGGACGAAAACTGGCGCACCGATGACCCTGCCGGGCGCATTACCGGGCCGGGGCGCGCGCGGCGCCTGCCCGGCACGCTGGATCACGACCAGATCGGTGCGCTGATCGACGCGCTGCCCCGCACCGGGCGCGACACCACCGACCGCTTGCGCAACCGCGCCCTGTTCGAGCTGCTTTACGCCACCGGCCTGCGGGTCAGCGAACTGGTGACGCTGCCGGTCGCGGCCTGCCGGGGCGATCCGCAGCTTTTGCTGGTGCGGGGCAAGGGCGGCAAGGAACGCATGGTGCCGCTGTCCGGCCCCGCCCGCAGCGCGCTGGCCGACTGGCTGGACCACCGCGACAGTGCCGCCGCCGACAGCCGTCTGGGGCGGCTGCTGGCGGGCAAGGCGGGGCGGTTCCTGTTCCCCTCGGCGGCGCGGGACGGACACCTGACGCGGCAGGGATATGCGCTGATCCTGAAGGATCTGGCGCTGGCGGCGGGGATCGACCCGGCGCGGGTGACGCCGCATGTTATCCGCCACGCCTTTGCCACCCATCTGCTGGAAGGCGGTGCCGATCTGCGCGCCATCCAAAGCCTGCTGGGACATGCCGACCTTGGCACGACCGAGATTTATACCCATGTGCTGGATGCGCGGATGCGCGATCTGGTGCTGACCCATCACCCGCTGGCGCAGCCCGCGCCCCCACCCCTGAAACAAGACGACTGACCGATGCTGGCCTTTCTGACCTCTGCCCTTGCCCAAACCGCCGATGCCACCGCGCCTGTCCCCGCCACCGGGGGGATGGATACCGGCTTCTGGATCACCGCCGCCGCGATTGCGGGGTTGCTGGGGCTGTCGGCCTTCTTTTCCGGGTCAGAGACCGCGCTGACAGCGGCCAGCCGGTCCAAGCTGCGCGCCCGCGCCGACAAGGGCGACCGCACCGCGCAGGCGGCGCTGGATGTGACCACGGACGGCGAACGGCTGATCGGGGCGATCCTGCTTGGCAATAACGTCGCCAATATCCTGTCGGCCAGTCTGGCCACGGCGCTGTTCACCCGCGCCTTCGGGTCGGGCGGGGTGGCGCTGGCGACGCTGGTGATGACCGTGCTGGTGCTGATCTTTGCCGAGGTGCTGCCCAAGACCTATGCCATTATCTCGCCCGAGAATGTCAGCCGTCTGGTTGCCCGCCCGATCCGGGTGCTGATCCGGCTGTTATCGCCGGTGGTGGTGGTCGTTCAGACCATCGTGCGCAGCATTCTGGCGCTGTTCGGCCTGCGCACCGATGCCGATCACAGCCTGTTTTCCGTGCAAGAGGAAATCGCCGGCGCGCTGGCCATCGGTCACAGTGCCGGGGCCGTCCACAAAGAGGACCGCGACCGCCTGCTGGGGGCGCTGGATCTGGGCAACCGCACGGTCGAGGAGATCATGCTGCACCGCTCTCAGATCCAGATGATCGACGCCGAACTGCCGCCGCAACAGATCCTGGACGCGGTGCTGTCCAGCCCGCATACCCGGCTGCCCGTCTATCGCGGCGAGCGTGAAAACGTCATCGGGGTCATCCACGCCAAGGACCTGTTGCGCGGCGTCAACCGCGCCCTGCGCGATGGCGGCGGGGTCGGGGCGCTGCGCCATTTCGATGTCCTCAGCATCGCGATGCCGCCCTATTTCGTGCCCGACACCACCGCGCTGGACGAACAGATGCGCGAATTCCTGAAACGCCGCAGCCATTTCGCGCTGGTCATCGACGAATATGGCGCGCTGCGCGGGCTGATCACGCTTGAGGATATTCTTGAGGAAATCGTCGGTGAAATCGCGGATGAACATGACACCGGCGACGAACCCGGCCTGACGCCTTCGGCCAATGGCGATTACATCGTGGACGGGGCAATGACCATCCGCGACCTGAACCGGGCGATGGATTGGGCGCTGCCGGATGAAGAGGCAAATACCGTGGCCGGTCTGGTCATTCACATGGCCCAGTCGATCCCGACACAGGGTCAGGTGTTCAGCTTTCACGGCTATCGGTTCGAGGTCGTCACCCGGCGCGAAAACCGCATCACCCGGCTGCGAATCCGCCCGCTGGCCAGCCCCGCCCCCGAGGATTAAGCCGCAACGCCGCCCCAGCCCCGGCGCCCCGTTACCCAGTTGCGAATGGTGCTGAAATATCCAATGCCATCCGGCCCGGCATCCCGATCGCGGCTTGCGCGGCCCCGAACGTCAGGCGATGGCCTGCTGCCCACCATCCACCGTGGTTGTGGTGCGCCGCCCACCGGGGCCTGTGATATTCCCCACCGACCGGAACCGGGCGATCAGAACCGCGCCGGATGGCAAAGTATCCGGCACAGCCCGGATCGCGCCGCCTGCGCACAGCCAGCCCGCGCATCCGCCGCCTGCTGCCGCCGCAACAACGACCTGCACCGCCCGTCGCCTACACCCCGCCAGCCCGCGCCGCAGCCGCCCCGGCGCCACGACCCGAACCCACCGTCCCCGCTGCGCTGTGCCGGGCGGCGTGTCAGGCCGGCGGCAGCAGGCGGCGGATGCGGCGCGATTTGCGGGTCACAAGGGCGCTGTCGGGCAGGATGGTCTGCGCCTCGGCCAGATGGCGGCGCATCCGCACCACCTGTCCGGCCTGCGCGGCGCGGGTGGCGGCGGACAGATGCAACAGCACATTATCGGGCGCCGCGGCCAGCGCGCGGTCCATGAAGCCCTTGCCAAGCGCGTCATTGCCCGACCGGAACGCGCAATCGGCCAGCCGCTTGGCGGTCAGCGCGACTTCATGCGCGGGGGCTGTATCCTCCAGCCAGTGCAGCACGGCATAGGCCCGCCGGAAACGCCCGTTCAGCCGCAGCACCGCCGCCAGAAACCCCATGCGGCGCAGCATATCCGCACCATTCCCGTCAGGGCCGGGCCAGTCAGAAGGCGGCCAGTCAGGGGGCGGCCAGTCGGGGGGCGGATCACCCGCGACAATGGCCTGTTCCAGCGCCGCCGCCTGCGGCCCCAGCGGGCGGATCTTGCCCCACAGGTCGGGGCTGCCGCGCAGGGCGTTGCGATGGGCGTCATTGTCCAGCAATTCCTCCCAATCGGTCAGCAGCACCCAGACCGGCAGCGATGGCGGAGGGTCG
Organism: Paracoccus jiaweipingae; assembly: GCF_044335505.1. NCBI lineage: Bacteria > Pseudomonadati > Pseudomonadota > Alphaproteobacteria > Rhodobacterales > Paracoccaceae > Paracoccus > Paracoccus jiaweipingae. The sequence goes on from NZ_JBISBS010000003.1 coordinate 319,283, forward strand.
GCGCCCGGCGTGCCAGCGGCCGGCATGTCGGGGGGGGATGCGTCGGGTTCGTGGGTATCGGGTTTTGGCGTATCGGATTTTGGCGTATCTGGGGATGCGCCATGCGTGGCCGGGGCAGCGGCCATCAGCGCCGCCAGTTCCGGCGCCAGCATCAGCGCCCGTGCCGCCATGCCCCCCGCCATCACCACCTGCCAGCCCAGATGCGGCATCACCGCGCTGTCCTGCGCCCGGCCCCGGAACAGCTGGTTCAGAAAATCGGCCTCGGGGCTGTCAGCCGCAGTGGGGCGGGCGGGCGCAGCGGCGGGGTCTGGACCGCCAGCCAGTGCCGCCGCCCCCGGCAGGGCCAGCGCGCGGGTCAGGGTCAGCACCTGTTCGCATTCCGACCGGTCGCGCCGCCGCATCTGCGGATGCGCCAGCCCCTGCGCCGCCAGTTCCGCCGCCCGCCCGGCCATCCCCGCGCCCTGCGCCGCCACCGCCAGCGCACGGTAAAGAAAGGGGAAGCGGTCGGGCATTTCGGGGCGCTGCGCAAACAGGTCCAGCAGCGCTGGCACCCGCCCGGCGCTGACCGCATGGCTGGCCGCATATTGCACCGATTGCGCCAGATCGCCGGGCGCGAAAAAGCTGTCGGGGCGGTCGATCACCCGTGTCAGCAGCGCGTCGAACGCCGCGTGCCGCGCCGGTTCGGGCAAGGCTGCGGGCAGCGGCGCGACCTCGGCCGCGCCCATGACCTCGGCGGCGCGGGAAAAGGCGCTTTGGGCCGGGGCGCCGATCAGCCGGCACCCCGCCATCAGCAGCATTTCCGCCAGATCCACCTCGGCCCGGTCCAGCGTGCCAAGGTCGACCAGATCACCCACCGGCACGATGCGCGCATCGCCCTGCGCCAGATGCCGCACCGCGTCGGGCGTGTCGGAAAAGGCAATCACCGGGCCATCGACCTGGGCCACGAAGGCGCGGAAAAATTCATCGGGCAGGTATTTGGTGGGCCAGCTGCTCAGCGACCATGGCAGGGCGTCCAGAATATCGCCGCGCCGGACATGGATGGCAAAGGGCCGCCCCGGCCCCCAGCGCCGCGCCAGCGCCGCGCGCGCCCCCCCGAGCGCGCTGCGCAATGCCGGCGCCAGATCAATCGCGGCGGACAGATCGGCCATCTGGCGGGCGACGCTGGCGGTGTCCTCGTCCATCACGCGGTCGACCGACAGGTTGGAATCGGTCCAGAAGCCCTGCCCGTCGCGCAGCGCCGCGCGCAGCCCGCCAAGGTTCAGCCCCTTGGACAGCGCCGGGTAAAACCCCCGCCCGGTCAGGTCCGGGGCGGCACTGACGATGCGCAGGTGGCGGGCAACGTAACCGGCGCTGAAAAACCGCGTCGGATCGGCCAGTTCGGGATAGGGACCATCCGGCTGGGACAGCCAGCAAAACCGCCCCTCGGTGCCGGTCAGCGCGGCAAAACGCTGCACATTCAGCATCGCGATCAGCCGCGCCCCGATCCGGTCCTGACGGTATCCGATGATGGCGGGGGCGATCTGCGGCACGCGGCGGCATCCCTTTGGCTGACGGCCCGCCGACCCTAGCCGCGCCCGCTGCGGCTTGCAACCACGGCCCGCGCCACCTATCAGACGGTCAAAGCCTAATGATCCCTTTGCTACGAATCCCCGAGGACCAGATGGATATCCAAGCCCTGCGCCACGCGCATCCCGACCACTGGAACCTTGCCAGCGCCATTCGCGTGCTGGCCATGGACGCCGTTCAGGCCGCCAACAGCGGCCACCCCGGTATGCCGATGGGCATGGCCGATGTGGCCACGGTGCTGTTCCGCAACCACCTGAAATTCGACGCATCCGCCCCGGACTGGTTCGACCGCGACCGTTTCGTGCTGTCGGCGGGGCATGGCTCTATGCTGATCTATGCGCTGCTGCATCTGACCGGCTATCAGGACATGACGCTGGACCAGATCCGTAATTTCCGCCAATGGGGCGCGATCACTGCGGGCCACCCCGAATACGGCCATGTCAAAGGGGTCGAGACCACCACCGGCCCGCTGGGTCAGGGCATTGCCACCGCGGTCGGCATGGCCATCGCGGAAGAGGCCATGCGCGCCCAACACGGTGCCGAACTGTGCGACCACCGCACCTGGGTCATCGCCGGTGACGGCTGCCTGATGGAGGGGATCAGCCAGGAGGCCATCGCTTTGGCCGGGCACCTGAAGCTGAAAAACCTGATCGTGCTGTGGGATGATAACGACATCACCATCGACGGGCGCGTGTCGCTGTCTGACAGCACCGACCAGACCGCCCGGTTCGAGGCCTCGGGCTGGCGGGTGCTGGCCTGTGACGGCCACGACCCCGCCGATATCGACCGCGCGCTGACGGCGGCGAAATCGGGTCAGGACGACAAGCCGGTTCTGGTCGCCTGCAAAACCATCATCGGCTTTGGCGCACCCAACAAGGCCGACAGCTCGGGCGCACATGGCTCGCCGCTGGGGGATGCCGAGATCGAGGCCACCCGCGCCGTCTATGGCTGGACCCACCCGGCCTTTGTCATCCCGTCCCAGATCAAGTCCGAATGGGAAGAAATCGGCGCACGCGGCGCGCAGGACCGCAGCGCATGGGAAGGCCGCCTGAACGCGCTGGACGATGCCGCCCGTGACGCCTTCCGCCAGCGCATCGGCACCGCCGCCAACCCGCATCTGGCCCCCACCATCGCCGCGTTCAAGGAACAGGCCGTCGCGGCCAAGCACAAGGTCGCCACCCGCAAGGCCAGCGAAATGGTGCTTGAGGTGCTGAACCCGGTGATGCCCGAAACCTTCGGCGGCTCGGCCGACCTGACCGGGTCGAACAACACCAAGACCGGCGATCTGGGGATCTTTTCGGCGGAAAACCGCACGGGCCGTTACCTGCATTACGGCATCCGCGAACATGGCATGGCGGCGGCGATGAACGGGATCTGGCTGCATGGCGGCTTCCGCCCCTATGGCGGCACCTTCATGGCCTTTACCGATTACGCCCGCGGCGCAATGCGCCTGTCGGCGCTGATGGGGCTGCCGGTGGTCTATGTCATGACCCATGACAGCATCGGTCTGGGCGAGGACGGCCCCACCCACCAGCCGGTCGAACACCTGACCATCTCGCGCGCGACGCCCAACACGCTGGTGCTGCGCCCCGCCGATGTGGTCGAAACCGCCGAAGCATGGGAAATCGCGCTGTCGCAGACCGGCACGCCCTCGGTCATGGCGCTGTCGCGCCAGAACCTGCCGGCGCTGCGGGTCAAGGACAGCACGGAAAACCTGTCGGCCAGGGGCGCTTATATTCTGCGCGAAGCCAGCGCCACGCCCAAGGCCATCCTGATGGCCACCGGGTCCGAGGTCGAGATCGCCGTCACCGCCCGCGAGGCGCTGGAAGCGGCGGGCATTCCGACCCGCGTCGTCTCGGTCCCCTCGATGGAACTGTTCCGCGCCCAGATCCCGGCCTATCGCGAACAGGTGCTGCCCGCCGGCCCGGTCCGCGTCGCGGTCGAGGCCGCCGTGCGGATGCCGTGGGACTGGCTGCTGATGGGCGAGCGCGGCAGCGCCGAAACCTCGGCTTTCGTCGGCATGGACAGCTTTGGCGCCTCGGCCCCGGCGCCGGAACTTTATCGCCAGTTCGGCATCACTGCCGAGGCCGTGACCGACAAGGTCAAGGCGCTGATCTGATGCTGCGGGATGCCTCCGGCCGGGGTATTGCCGCAACGAAGAAACCCGGTGCGCTGGCGCTTCTTCGTTGCCCAAATACCCTGTCACTGGCATCCCGGCCCATAACCTGCGGCGGGGCGGCGTGATGCGCGCCCTGCCACGCGCCTTCGCGCTGATGAAACAGCGCATATCCGGCGGCCAGGACCAGCAAGGGCTGGGAATTCTGATGCTGCTGGCGGCGGTGTTCGCCTTTACCCTGATGGACGCGACCGGCAAATACCTGACGCAAAACTATGCCCCGCTTCAGGTGGTCTGGGCGCGTTATGCGGGCAATTTCGTCATTGTGCTGGTGCTGCTGGCGCCACGCCTGCCGCGGGTGGCGCGCAGCCGGCATCCGGGGCTGCAACTGGGGCGGGGGCTGACCCAGATCGCCTCGATCGGGCTGTTCTTTACCGCGCTGCAATTCATCGGCTTGGCCGAAGCCACGGCGATCATGGATATCAACCCGGTGCTGATCACCCTTGGCGCGGCGCTGTTTCTGGGTGAACGCATCGGCATCCGCCGCATCTTGGGGATCGCTGCGGCGATGGCGGGGGCGATGATCATCATCCGTCCCGGCGCCGGGGTGTTTCAGCCCGCGGCTTTGTTGCCGCTGATGGCGGCCTGCACCTATGCCGCCGGGGCGGTAATGACCCGGATGGTGCGCGGCGATTCTACCGCGACCTCGGTGCTGTGGTCGGTCAGTTTCGGCACACTGGCGACATCTGTCGTCGTGCCTTTCGTCTGGCAGCCCATTGCCGCGCATGACCTTTGGGCCTTTGTGCTGATCGGCGCTTTGGGCACCATTGCGCAGGCGCTGCTGATCAAGGCATTCAGCATGGCCGAGGCCGCCGCCGTCGCGCCCTTTGGCTATACCGGACTGTTATGGGCGGGGCTGTGGGGGTGGCTGTTCTGGGGCACAGTGCCAGATCTGTGGACGATTATCGGCGCGGTGATTATCGTGATCGCGGGGCTGTATGTCTGGTCGCGCGAGGCGGCCGCGATGCGCGCGGCGCGGCGCACGGAACAGGCCCGCAGGACTGACACCAGAACCGGATCATAATGCGCGAACAGGACGATACCGAAACCCCGCCGCTTGGCGACCGCATTGCCAATATCGGCTTTCTGGCGGTGATGGGCGTGGCGCGGTTGCTGCCCTATCCCCGGCGCGTGGCCTCGGTCGGGTGGTTCTTTGCCCATGTTCTGGCCCCTCTGGCCGGCTGGCGACGGCGCATTCGCGACAATCTGGCGCTGGCCCGGCCCGACCTGACCGCGCCAGAGATCCACGCCCTGACCCGCGCAGTGCCTGACAATGCCGGGCGGTCGCTGGCCGAGATCTATTCCGCCGCCGAATTTACCCGCCGCATCCACGACGCCGACCCGCTGGAGGGGCCGGGGCTGGCGCTGCTGGGGGATGCTGCCGAACAGGGGCGTCCGGTCATTCTGGCCTGCGCGCATTTCGGCAATTACGACGCCATGCGCGCGGCGCTGTCGGGGCGCGGCTGGCCGGTCGGGGCGCTGTATCGGCCCATGAATAACGAAGCCTTCAACCGCCATTACATCCCCGCGATCAGCGCCATTGCCGAGCCGCTGTTTCCGCGCGGGCGGGCCGGGTTCGCGGCGATGATCCGGTTCCTGCGCGGCGGCGGCTTTCTGGCGCTTGGCTTTGACCAGTATGACAAGCACGGGGCCGAATTGCGGTTTTTCGACCTGCCCAGCAAGACGGTGCTGACGCCTGCGGAACTGGCGCTGCGTTATGACGCGCTGCTGGTGCCGATTGCGGGCATCCGCCAGCCTGACGGTCTGGGGTTTCGCGTCCATGTCGGGATGCCGGTCCCCCATGACAAGCCCGAGGCGATGATGCAGGCGCTGAATGACGATCTGGAGGCCCTGATACGGCGCCATATGGACCAGTGGTTCTGGGTCCACCGGCGCTGGAAAAACCTGTAAACGCATCAGGATTGGCGCCGCTGCCCTGACACTGTATGCAGCGCAGACCGGTGCGGGCAGCAACGGCAGGACCGGTCGCCCTGCCTGTGTCGCGCCCCAGGGGATCAGGCGGTCGGTGCCGGGGGCCGGGTCTCAGCCGGTTTCGACCACCTGCACCGCGCCATTGCGCGCCGATAATGCGATTTCGCCCTGTGCCAGCCGCAGCGCGTCACGACCGAAAACCTCGGCCCGCCAGCCTGCCAGCATCGGCAGGTCGCGCTGCCCCGCCGCCAGCGCATCCAGATCCGAGGCCGAGGCGATCAGCTTGGGCGCCACGCCCGCGGCATCGGCCTTGGCCTTCAGCAGCACGCGCAACAGATCGGCAAGCGCGCCGTCCTTGGGGGCGCCGGGTGCCTCGGGCTGGGTCTTGGGCAGGTCGGTGCTGTCCTGACCGGCCTTGACGGCGGCCAGAATACCGGCGGCGATATCGCCCTTGCGGGCCTCGCGCAGCAGCAGGCGCGAGCGGCCCAGATCGGCCTCGGACGCGGGTTTGGTCGAGGCCAGTTCGATCAGCGCGTCATCCTTGAACACACGCGAACGGGGGATGTCGCGGCGTTGGGCGTAATCTTCGCGAAACCGCGCCAGTTCGCGCACAATCGCCAGAAAGCGCGGCGCGGTCGACCGGGTGCGCACCCGCAGCCATGCCTCGTCGGGGCGGGTGACATAGGTGTCGGGGCTTTCCAGCACGCCGATTTCCTCGGCCAGCCATGCGGCGCGTCCGGTCTGGTTCAGCTGATCGCGCAGAAATTCATAGATCGCCCGCAAATGCGTGACATCGGCCAGCGCATATTCCAGCTGTGCCGCCGACAGCGGCCGCCGCGACCAGTCGGTAAAGCGCGAGGATTTGTCCAGCGACTGGCGCACGATCTTGCGCACCAGCGTTTCATAGCCGACCTGTTCGCCAAAGCCGCAGACCATCGCCGCAACCTGGGTGTCAAACAGCGGCTTGGGGAAGATCCCGGCATCATGGAAAAAGATCTCAAGATCCTGACGCGCGGCGTGGAACACCTTGACCGTGCCTTCATGGGCGAACAGGTCGTAAAGCGGCGCCAGCGACAGCCCATCGGCCAGCGGATCGACCAGCACCGCCGGTCCCCCCTCGGCCTTGCCCCCCGAGGCCGGGGGCAGCGCCATCTGGATCAGGCACAGCTTGGAATAATAGCTGCGTTCGCGCAGAAATTCGGTGTCGACGGTGACATAGGGGGCGGTCTTGGCCTGCGCGCAAAAGGCGGCAAGATCTTCGGTGCGGGTCAGAAGGGTCGGACTGGCGGACATAAGCGGGCTTTCCTGAAAACCATGGGCGGGGCATCCGCCAACCCCCATGGCTTACGCTCTGTCCGGCGAAATGACCACTGCACCGGCCCCTTCGCGCCCCGCAACAGCGCGAATCTGTGTCGCAAAAGCGTCGCCTGCGCCGGCCGCAAGCCCCGCCCCCGCGCAAATGCGGGGGGCGGGACCGGTCTTTCGCTGTCAGAACGTATAGCTGACCGAGGCATTTACCGTCCGCCCCGGTGCCGGCTGGTTCACCAGCGACAGCGGGTCGGTATAGAACCGGTCAAACAGGTTCTGGACCCCGATTTCGGCCTGAAGCCCATCGCTGACCTTATATTCGGCAAAGGCGTCGACGATGGTATGCGGCTTCCAGTCGATCTTGGTGATATAGTCGGACATGCCGCTGCCGGTGGAATCGCCGTGGCCGATGGCCCGGCGCGAGACATGGCTGATACGCCCGCCCACCGTCAGCCGGTCATCCATCAGCTTTTGCGTCAGCGTCAGGTCGACCGAATATTCGGGCGGGATCTGGTTGGTGGCATAATCGGCGTAAAGCGATTTTTCCTCGCAGGTGTCGGCGGTGCGGCAGAACTGGACCTTGGTATAGTAATTGGCCGCCAGTTCAGCGGTAAAGCCGCCGCGGCTGTAGCTGCCGTTCAGTTCGACCCCCTGGAACGTGGCCTTGTGCTGGTTGAACAGCCGCATCTGGTAATCCTTCTGGACCCATTCGCGGGTGATAAAGCCGTCGATTTCGGTATGGAAAGCCCCCAGCTTCAGCAACGCCTGATCGTCCTGCGACAACAGCCCGGCCCGGCGCAGATTGGCGCCGATCTCGACACTGCGGGACCGTTCGTGATGCAGGTCGGCATCGCTTTTTACAAAACCCGCATCAATCGACAGCAGGCCCGGCGCCCGCGCGCGGCTGGTGACATTGGCATACAGATCGGCATCCGGCGTCAGCGCATAGGTCGCGCCGATGCTGCCCGACCACATATCGCCGCTGCGGGTGCGCCCGTAATAGGGCCGCGAGAAGGAACTGACCCGCGAGGTGTCAGACCGGTCATGGGTGTGGTAATGTTCAAACCGCAGCCCGCCGCGCAGGGTCAGCCGGTCGCTGGCCGTCCAGTCGGCATCGACATACAGCCCGGCGGTTTCGCTGACCGCGTCAGGCAGGTTGGTCGGCATCCAATAGCCTTTGGGGTCGCGGCGTGGTTCCTGGTCCTCGTGGTGCCAGAACAGCCCGGATTTCACCGTCAGCGCCCGGTCGGCCAGCGTCATCCGCGCGGTATTGGTGACATCCAGCCCAAAGCGCTTGTTGATCTGACGATAGCGGTAATCCGGCGGCGTGTTCGGGTCGCGGTTCCAGCCATAGCGGTCGGGCGTGCGCAGGTCCAGCCGGGTGCCCCACAGCCGGGCCTGAAGGTCGAACAGGCCAGTGTCGGCGGGCCGCCAGCCATAGGTCAGCGAGGCGCTGTCCAGCCCCATGCCAAAGCGATAGGGCTGCTGGACCGATCGCACCCCGTCATGGACCAGCAACGAGGCCAGCCGGTCGCCCGCTTCGCTGCGCATCCCGTTATAAGTCAGCAGCAGGGAATGACCGGCGCCGAAATCATAGCCCAGTTTCATCAGCGCCGAGGACACGCGGGACGAGGTATTGGGCACCACCTCGCCGGCGCGGAAGGTGCTGTCGCCGCGATTGGTGGCATAGCCAAAGGGGTATTCGGTGCAACTGCCCCAGGACGTGCACAGCTTCGTCGGCCCGTCCGATTCGAACCGCGCCGCCGGGCCGTTTGTGCCGGCATGGTAATTGCCCTGATCGCGATGGCTGAACCCCAGCAGCGCGTTGAACCCGCCCTGCCGCCACGCGCCGATAATGCTGCCGTAACCGCTGCTGGGTTGAAACAGCGCCGGGCGGTCCAGACCGCGCGGATCGCCGCTGATCTGGGGCGCGGCATTTGGCGAATTTCTCACCTCATAGCCCGCCTTATAGCCGGTGATCGGGGTAGAGGTATTATTGGTGAACCCGCCCTTGACGCGCAGGCCCCAGTTGCGGCCTTCGGGGATGATGTCATCGGCGGACAGGGTGCGCATGGCGACACTGCCGCCGATGCCGGCACTGGAAATATCGGCGCCTTTGCTGATCTCGACCCCGGCCAGAAAATCAGGGTCGACATAGCTGCGGTTCGACAGCCCCTGATAGCCCTGATAGATGGTCATATTGTTGGACATGCCATCCACGGTGGTCTCGATCCGGCCCATGCCCTGAAGGCCGCGGATATTGACGTCGATGGCGCCCCCGGCATTGCGCGCCTCGCCCGAGCGCACGCCCGGCACGCCGCGAAAGATGTCGGCGGGGCTTTGGCCGCGGAAATGGCTGATGGTTTCGGCGTCGATCCGGTCGCTGGCGCGTGACTGATCGTAAATCCCGGCCTTGCCCGACCGGTGCCTGAGGGTGATTTCATCCAGAACCAGATCGCCGGTCGCGGAAAACCCGGCCGGTTCGGCGGTGGCTGTCTGGGTCAGACACAGCACCAGCCCCATCGTGGTGGTGATCCGCAATGCCGACAAAAGCGCCTGAGAACGCATTGATACCTCGTGTTGTAAGGGAAAGCGACAGAACACATCTGGATCGCGCCAGGGGCGCTGTCTGAACGGCCTGCGTCTTTGCAAGAGGCGCCTTCTTAGCCCCCGGATCGCGAACGTCAATGTTAAAATCCGATTATTATTGTCGAAAATAGCGGATGTTGCAGGCAGGTGCCCCCCCGCCCCGACCGGCAACCACGCCGCACCCGCGCCTCACGCAACTGTCAGGAACGGGGCGGGCGCGGCGCGCGTTGGGGCGGCAACACCGTTCTGTCTGTTTGTAAAAGGTGAAAGCCCTGCCATGACCACTGTTTTCCGCTCGACCACCGCGCTTGCCGTGATCCTGTCCCTTGGCCTGCCAACACTGGCGCAGGCGCAACAGCCGCTGATCATCGACGGCAAACCCGTCACCGCACCCCCCGAAGACGCCGCCCCCGAAGCGGCCGCCACCAGCCCCGAGGCGCTGGCCGCGAAGCTGGCCAAGAAAGCCGGGGGCGAGGCCGAAAAGGCCGAACAGCAGGCTGAAAAAGCCGCAGAAAAAGCCCAGAAGGCGCTGGAGGCAAAACCCGAAGCCCCAACTGAGCCTGCCCCCGCCGCTGACAAGGGCGCCGCCAAGACCGCCCCGGACGCTGCGCAGGACCAGTCGTCCCCCCGCCAGCCCGCTGATCAGCAGCCGGCTGAGAAAACCGCCCCGGACCAAGCCGGCGCTGACACAGCCCCGGCTGATCAGCCCGCCGATGACCCCGCCACCGACAGCGCTTCGGCCCCCGCCCAACAGCCGCCTGCGCCAGAAAAGACGGCTGACCCGGCCCCCCAACCCAAGGCCCCCAAGGCCGATGCTGGCAAGGACAGCCCGCAGCCGAAAGCAGAAAAGCCAGCCCCGACCGCCGATGCGCAGGGCGCGGGCAATGCGGACCAGCCCGCAGCGCAAGGAACGCCCACACCGGACGCTGCCCCGGCTGCGGCACCCGATGACAGCGCCGATCGCGCCGGTCAGGAAACAGCAACACCTGCCGCCTCCGCGCCCGACAGCGCCGCGCCCGACATCCCCACGCCTGACAGTGCGGCCAAAGACGTTCCGGCCAAAGACGTTCCGGCCAAAGACAGCGCCGCCAAAGACAGCGCCACGAAACAGGATACCGCCCCGACCGAGGCCGAATTGCGTGACGCGCTGAAAAAGGCGGTGACGGGTCAGGATGTCACCCCGCAACCGGCCCCCGCCAATGATGGCAGCGTGACCGACACGCCCGAGGCCAGCGCCGCCCCCACCGCCGCCGCCGAAGAAGCCGCCAAGGGCGCCGACCCCGCCGCCGCTGCCGCGCTGGCCGCGGTGACCGCTGCGCAAGACGGCACTTCCGCGCAAACCGGCACCGACCCCAAAGTCACCACCGAAACCGTGACCAAGGACAGCGCCCGGTCCTCGTCCGAGGAATTTGACACCAGCCTGAGGGATGCGCTGGCCAAGGCCACAACCGGCGCCGTGGCCCCGGCCGCCGACAAGAAGGATGACAAAAAGGACGATCTGGCCAAGGCGGCGCTGATCGGGCTGGGGGCGCTGGCCGTGGGGCACATGATGTCGAACCAGCGTCAGGTCACCATGAACACCGGCGACCGGGTGATCGTCACCCGCCCCGATGGCAGCCAGGAGGTGATCAAGGATGACATGGCCCTGCTGCGCCAGCCCGGTGCCAGCGTCACGACCGAGACCTTCGATGACGGCTCGACCCGGACCATTGTCCAGCGCGAGGATGGCTCGCAGGTGGTGACCATCCGCGATGCCGATCTGCGGGTGCTGCGGCGCACGCTGGTGGCGGCGGATGGCACCAGCACGCAGCTGATCGACGACACCGCCAGGGTTGCCCCGGTTACGGTCGGCGACCTGCCCCCGGCGGCGCGTCCGCAACCGGTCTCGATCTCGGACGAGGCTGCCCTGCGCGAGGCCCTGCGCCGCGAGGCCGCCATTGACCGCCGCTTCAGCCTTGGGCAGATCCGCAATATCGCGCAGGTGCGCGCGCTGGTGGCCCCGGTCGATATCGACGCGATCACCTTTGACACCGCCTCGGCGGCGATCAGCCCCGATCAGGCCCGGCAATTGTCGACGCTTGGCAAGGTGATCAGCGACGCCATCCGCGAAAACCCGCAGGAATTGTTCCTGATCGAGGGCTATACCGACGCCGTGGGCGATGCGGGTTATAACCTTGCGCTGTCGGACCGGCGGGCGGAAACCGTGGCGCTGGCGCTGTCGGAATATTTCGCCGTGCCGCCGGAAAACATGGTCGTGCAGGGCTATGGCGAACAGTTCCTGAAGGTGCGCACCGATGCCGATGAACGCCGCAACCGCCGCGTCGCCGTGCGCCGCATCACCGATCTGGTGGCGCGCGACTGAGCTGACCGCAACTGCTGCGAAAAGGGGCCGAAAGGCCCCTTTTTTTGTGCCGCAACCCGTGGTTTCGTGGTCCCGGCCCAACACAGGTGCCCACATCTTTCCACCGGTTCCCCGTTCGAGGCCGCCGCAGGCTATTCCCGCGCGGTGGTCAGCGGCAACCGCTGCCATGTCGCCGGAACCACCGGCTATGACGATGCCCGCATGACCATGCCGCCCGACGTGGTGCAGCAGGCGCGCAATGCGCTGGCAACCATCGCCCAGACGCTGCAACAGGCCGGGTTCGGAATGGATGATGTGGTGCGGGCGTGCTATATCGTGACCGACCGCGCCCATGTCGCCCCGGTCTTTGCCGTGCTGGCCCAGGTCTTTGCCGATATCCGCCCCGCCGCCACCATGATCATCGCCGGGCTGATCGAACCCGACATGAAGGTCGGGATCGAGGACACCGCCGAACGCGGCTGACCGGCCTTGCACCGCCCGCCCCCCTGCTCTAGGCTGACAGGGTCTGAGAACCGGCGGGGTCAGCCGCCCCGCCAAGATGCCGGATAACAGGACGATCCGGCGGACCTCGTCCGCTTCCGGCGCAGGCACTGGCTGATTTTCTGGCGCATTGGCGCGGGAAAACAGGTCTGTGCGGGTTCGTCTGACAGGTTTTCTGCGCCTTCGTGCCAACCGGGCATTGAACAGGGGCACAGACCACATGACCAGCCGCAGCCAGCGCCACCCCGACCGTCGCAATCGCGGCCCGGCCTGTGCATCGCAATGCCCGTCCCATGACACCCAAATCACCCAAGGAAAGGCTTGCAGATGACCCAGGAACCGTCACCCAAACACCCCCCGAATCCCCGCTCCCATCCCCGGCCCCGGCGCCTGCTGGCATGGCTGGCCCCGTCGCTGATCGCAGTCACGGTGCTGGCCCTGCCCGCAGTGTCACGGGCCGATACCCTGCTTGAGGATGCCGTCAGCTTCGGCGGCAGTATCTTCCACCTTCAGACCGGCGTGCCGGGCCTTGTCATCGCCGCCATCCGCGACGGCGACACCGCCATCGCCGGCTTTGGCGAGACACAACGCGGCAATGGTCAACAGCCCGATGGCGATACGGTGCTGCGCATCGGCTCGATCACCAAGGTCTTCACCGGCCAGATGCTGGCCCATGCCGCCACCCGCGCCGAGGCCCGCATGACCGACCCCATCGCCCCCTATCTGCAAGGCGATCTGGCCACGGCAATGCAGGACCAGCCCCCCATTCGTTTCATCGACCTGGTCACCCATTCCGGCGGATTGCCGCGCGAATTGCCGCGCCAGCCGGGACCGGATGGCGACCCTTATGCTACACTGACCCACGCCGCCTTCGCGGACTGGCTGCGACAGAACCGGCTGGACTATCCGCCCGGACAGGCCATTGCCTATTCCAATTTCGGGTTTGACCTGCTGGCCGCCGCCCTGTCAGGCGCGGGGCAGGACGACTATACCACACTGGTGCAGCAGCGGCTGCTGGACCCGCTGGGGCTGACCGATACGCGTTTCGCACTGACCCCCGACATGGCGGGACGGCTGATGACCGGCCATGCCCCGGACGGCAGCGCCCTGCCCGACATTCCCTCGGGCGTTGCAAATGCCGGCTCGGGCGGGCTGCGCAGCACAGCGCGCGACATGCTGCGCTGGATGGCGTGGCACCTGTCAGATTACGGCCCCGACCCAGAGGTTCGCTTGCTGGACCATGCCGCCTATGTCAGCCGCGCCGGAAAGCGGATGGTGCTGTCAATGGACGAATCGGGCCGGATGGATGAAATGGGCCTTGGCTGGGTGGTGATGTATCCGCATGACCGGCAGCCGCGCATCCTGCAAAAAGCCGGCGCCCTGCAAGGCCAGATGTCGCTGGTGATGCTGGCCCCCGACCGGAAAGCCGGGGTTTTCGTCAGCATCAACCAATATGATTTCGCCGCCGCCTATGCGATGGCGGGCTTTGCCGCGGGCCTGCTGGACGAAATCACCACCGATTGAGGGGCAGGCACAGGCCAGACCTGCGTCTTCGTTGTAAAAATACCCCCGCCGGAGGCGGTCCGGCGGGGGAAATCAGGGCGCATCCTGACGGCGGCGCACGGTCAGATGACCTCAGAGGATCTGGACGCTGTATTTTTCGATCACGGTATTGGCCAGCAGCTTTTCGCACATCTGCGCGACCTCGGCCTCGGCGGCGGCGGCATCGGTGGCGGCCAGATCCAGCTCGATCACCTTGCCCTGCCGCACCCCGGACACGCCGTCAAAGCCCAGACCGGCCAGCGCGTGGCGGATGGCCTCGCCCTGCGGGTCCAGAACGCCGTCCTTCAACATGATGGTGACACGAGCCTTCATCGCGGCGTCCTTTCAGTTAATCAGCGTGGGCTTGTTGATGGTCGCGGTGTTTTCGGGCATCAGGCCCAGACGCCGCGCGACCTCGGTATAGGCGTCGGTCAGGTTGCCCAGATCGCGGCGGAACACGTCCTTGTCCAGCTTTTCCCCGGTCTTGACGTCCCACAGCCGACAGCTGTCGGGGCTGATTTCATCGGCAACGATCAGGCGCATGAAATCGCCATCCCAGACGCGGCCGATCTCGATCTTGAAGTCGATCAGCTTGATGCCGACGCCATAGAACACGCCCGACAGGAAATCATTCACCCGCAGGGCCAGCGACACGATATCGTCCAGATCCTGCTGATTGGCCCAACCGAAGGCGATGATATATTCCTCGGACACCATCGGGTCGCCCAATTCGTCGTTCTTGAAGGAATATTCGACGATCGGACGCGGCAGCGCGGTGCCTTCCTCTAGCCCCAGCCGCTTGGCAATGGACCCGGCGGCGAAATTGCGCACGATGACCTCAAGCGGCACGATCTCGACCTGGCGGATCAGCTGCTCGCGCATATTGATGCGGCGGATGAAATGGTTGGGCACGCCGATATTGGTCAGGCCCTGCATGAAAAATTCGGACAGGCGGTTATTCAGCACGCCCTTGCCCTCGATCACGGCTTTTTTCTGCGCGTTGAAGGCGGTGGCGTCGTCCTTGAAATATTGCACCAGCGTGCCCGGCTCGGTGCCTTCATACAGGATCTTGGCCTTACCCTCATAGATTTTCTTGCGCCTCGGTGCCATATCGTCCCCGCCTTGATGCACGCTCTGGTTTCTTCCAGCCTATAGGGCAAGGGGCCAGCGCGGGCAATGGGCAGCCTTCGGGCTTGCGATCAGGCGCGCGGATGGTCATATGGTTAACAAACCCTACAGGAGGCCCCCATGACCACCTTTGACGACCGCGAAGCCGCTTACGAAAACAAATTCGCCCATGACGCCGAGATGCGTTTCAGGGCCGATGCCCGCCGCAACCGCCTGTTGGGCGATTGGGCCGCAGCCCTGTTGGGCAAGACCGGCGAGGATGCCCGCGCCTATGCCCTGACCGTGGTCAGCGCCGATTTCGAAGAACCGGGCGACGAGGATGTCTTCCGCAAGCTGGCTGCCGATCTGGAAGGCAAGGCCGATGCCGCCACCATCCGCGCCAAGATGGCCGAAATGCGCGAGGTCGCCCGCAAGGAAGTGCTGGAACAGGCCTGAACCGCCCCGCCTGCCGCGGGTGCCGCGCCGGGGTATTTGGGCAACGAAGAAATGACAGGACAGGTCAGGCCGGGGCGGCAGCAAGCGCCTCGGCCTTGCTGTATCTGGCCCACATGGTCAGACCGCGCGTCAGGTTCAGCACCATCAGCGCCGCCCACAGCCCGTGATTGCCCCACAGGAGCGGCAGCACCAGCAAAGCCGGCAGATAGGCCAGCACCGACCAGATCATCGCCACCCGCATGTCGCGCGTCATCGTGGCGCCGATAAAGATGCCGTCCAGCATCCAGCTGGCAATTCCGATCAGCGGCGCGACGACCAGCCAGGGCAGCACCTGACGGGCGGCGGCGCGGATCTCGGGGGCGGTGGTCAGCAGGTCGATGATCGCCCCGCCCGCCACTGCAAAGACCAGCGTCAGCAGGACCGCCCCAGCCACGCCCCATTGGCTGGTCAGCACCGCCGCGCGGCGCAGGCGGTCGGGCCGGCGCGCACCCACGGCCTGCCCCACCAGTGCCTCGGCGGCGAAGGCAAAGCCGTCCAGCGCATAGGCGGTGATTTCCAGAAACTGCACCAGCACCTGATTCGCCGCCAGCGTCACATCGCCCTGCGCCGCGCCCATGAACAAAAAGGTGGTAAAGCTGGCCTGCAACAGCACCGAACGCAGCATGATATCGCCATTGACCCGCGCCAGCCGGGTCATTTCGGGCCGGGTCCACAGCCGCGCCCCTTGCCGGTGCAGGGCCGCCGACAGCACATGCCGGGCCAGATACAGCCCCAGCGCCAGCCCGGCATATTCCGCGATCAATGTCGCCAACGCGACGCCTTGCACCCCCCAGCCAAGCCTGATGACGAAGGCCAGATCCAGCGCGATATTTGTGCCGGTCATCAGCACTTGCAGCGCCAGCACCGCACCGGCGCGTTCCGCCGCGATCAGCCAGCCGGTCAGCGCATAGACGGCAATCGCCGCCGGGGCGCCCCAGATGCGGATGGTCAGGTAATCGCGGGCCAGATCCTCGACCGCGTCCGAGGCCGGGGCCAGCCGGAAGGCCAGCCAGATCAGCGGCACCTGAAGCAGGATCATCGCCAGCCCCGCCGCCGCCGCGATACCCAGCGCGCGCGCCAGATGCGCCCCCGCCCCGGCATGGTCGCCCGCCCCCATGCTTTGCGCCACCAGCCCCGAGGTGCCCATGCGCAGGAACCCGAAGATCCAATAGACCGAGGCCAGCAGCACCGCACCAATGCCCACCGCGCCAATCGGCACCGGATCGCCCATCTGGCCGACCACGCCGGTATCGACCGCGCCCAGAATCGGGATCGTCGCATTCGACAGCACGATGGGCAGCGCGATGGCCAGCACCCGGCGATGGGTCAGCGGCGCCGCCGGGGCGGGCACCGGCGCGGTCATCGGCACGGATCAGTCATTGGGCGGCATCAGGAAGTGCCCGGTGGCCTGCGCGAACAGGCGGGCGCGGTTATCCTGCCAGGCCTCGACATGGACGCTGGCATAGCGCCGCCCCGATCGCACCACCCGCGCCCGCGCATAGGAATCGCGCGGCAGCCCCGAACGCAGATAGTCGATGGTAAAATCGATGGTCTTGGGCAGGCGTGGCAGGCTGTCGGGCTGGCTGGCCCCGGGGGTGATGCGCCCGGCTTCAAGGTCGTCCCACATCGCCGTCCAGGACAGTTCGATAATCGCCGCCGTTTCCAGAAACGCCGCCGTCACCCCGCCATGGATCGCGCGCAGGAACGGGTTGCCGATCAGCTTTTCATCAAAGGGCAGGATGCCGGTCAGTTCATCGCCGCGGCGGTCAAAGTGAATCCCCAGCCAGCGGGTATAGGGCACCCCGGCCACCAGCGCGGCCAGCGCCCCGTCGCGGCGCGACTTGATCTGCGAAAGCGGTTCGTTGCGGTCAGCCATCAGATCTGTCCCACGGTAAAGGTGCCGGTTGCGGTGGCGACGGGGCGTGATTCGTCCTCGTCCAGCGCGGTGGCGCGCACAAACGCGACCGAGCGCGTGACGTGATAGCATTCGGCCTGCGCCAGAATGCGATGCCCCGGCGTCGCCGCCCGCATATAGTCGATGCGCAGGTCAATGGTGGCGGTGGCCGACATCACCCGCGGATGCCCCATCACCGCCGCCCCGCAACAGGTATCCATCAGCGCCGACACCGCCCCGCCATGAACCACGCCGCTGCGCGGATCACCGACCAGATTGGGGTGATAGGGCATCTCGATCTCGGCCCGGCCATCACCGATCTGGCGGATGGTCAGCCCCAGCGCGCGGGCATGGGGGATGGCCTCGATGAACTGGCGGGCGATGGTTTCGGTGTCCGAGCCCTGGCGCAGGGCCTCGGCGATCGACGTTTGCAGGCTTTCGGTCATGGGCGGGCCTTTGCTGGCAACGGGTGGCGCGGCCCCTGATGCGCCCCCCGCAGATGCGGGCAGGCGCATGGGGCCGCTTTGGCCGCGACCATGCCGCAACTGACCCTGTGCCCGCAAGATGCAAGCGCAGGCTGCCGCGCCCGGTGGTCGGGCTTTGCTGTCCGGGCCTGCCCGCTTGCGGCGCGCGCGCGCGGGCGGCATAATCGGGCGCAAGGATGCGACAGCGGGGACAGCGATGCAGGAAGACGGTTACCTCAGCTTCAAGGAGATGTGCGCACGTTTCGACGTGACGCCCCGGACGCTGCGCTATTACGAATATATTGAGCTTCTCAGCCCCCGCAAAGAAGGCCGTTCGCGCTTTTACGGGCCGCGTGAAACCGCGCGCATGACCCTGATCCTGCGTGGCCGGCGGTTTGGATTCAGCCTTGAAGAAATCCGGCAATGGCTGGAAATCTATGAACAGAAAGGCACCCGTGAACAATATTCGGTCTGGGTCGATCTGGCCGACCGTCAGCTGGACACCCTGACCCGGCAGCGCGCCGAACTGGATGACACCATTGCTGATCTGCGGGCGCTGCGTGATGAAACCGACGGGCTGTTGAAGGCCATGCCGGAAAAAGGTGGCGCGTGACCGCATCCACGCTGGTTCTGGCGCTTGATTACGCCAGCGTGATCATCTTTGCCCTGACCGGCGCGCTGGTGGCCAGCCGGGGCCAGCTGGATCTGGTGGGTTTTATCTTTTTCGCCACGCTGACCGGGGTCGGCGGCGGGACGCTGCGCGATCTGGTGCTGGGGCGCGCCCCGGTCTTCTGGGTCGAGCGCCCGGAACTGATCGTGCTGACCGCGCTGTCGGCGGTGGTGGTGTTTCTGACCGCGCATCTGCTGGAAAGCCGCTATCGGGCGCTGCTGTGGCTGGATGCCTGCGCGCTGGCGGTGGCGGTGCCTGCGGGGGTGGGCATCGCGCAGGCCAGCGGCGCGGGACCGGTGATCGTGGTGACGATGGGGGTAATGACCGGCAGTTTCGGCGGCCTGATGCGCGACGTTGTCAGTAACGAGGTGCCGCTGATCCTGCGTCAGGGCGAGCTGTATATTACCGCCGCTTTCGGCGGCGCGCTGGCGGCGGAACTGGCGCGCGGCCTTGGCCTGCCCCGCAACGAGGCCCTGCTGGCCTGTGCCGCGATGGTGCTGGTGCTGCGCGGCGGCAGCCTGATCTGGGGCTGGAAATTGCCGGTCTACAAGCCGCATCCGCCCCGCACCGGCCCGCCCCAGCCGTGAAAAGACGGGGCTGACACTGCGGCCATGACAGGCCGGCCCCGCCCCATTGACGGCGGATGATCCATGCGCGCCCACCGGCATTCGCCCCGGCATTCCATTGCGCCTGTCACACATCCCCTGCCGCAGCCGCGCCCAGTCTGCGCCGCACGCCTGCCCCCTGCCGCGCCAGCCTGTCCCATGCGGCCCCGCCCCGCTTTGGCAAAAGCCCGCATCCGTGACGCAGCGTTTCGTTTACCTTCGCGTCAACCCGTGGCTATAGTCAGTTCAGGGACGCGAGCGATGGGAGGATCACACGCGATGAGGGATGCACAGCCTGAACAGGACAGCGAGGGTCGCATGACCATTCGCCAGATGTGCGATCTGTTCGGCGTCACCCCCCGCACGCTGCGATTCTATGAATCGCGCGAGCTGATCTCGCCCGAGCGCAAGGGCCAGCACCGCCTGTATGACCGGCGCGACCGGGCGCGGCTGACGCTGATCCTGCGCGGCAAGCGCTTTGGCTTCAGCCTTGAAGAAATCCGCCAGTTGCTGGACCTGTACGAGCCGGGCCGCCGCAACCGCGCCCAGATCCGCGCCACGCTGACGGCAGGGCGCGAACGGCTGGCGCTGATGGAATCGCAACATGCCGAACTGGCACTGGCGATCACCGATCTGCGCAACCAGATCAACGAGGCTGAAACCCGCCTGACCCAGATGCCCGACGAGGCCTGACACACCCCGCCCGCGGCGCCCGGACGGGTGGCGCAGGCTTTCCTTCATCCGATCACCGCCCACCGGGATCACAGACACAGGACCGAGACATGACCATTTACAACGCCCCCGTCCGTGACATGCAGTTCCTTCTGCACGATGTGCTGGACATCACCGCGCAATCCCTGCCCGGTTATGACGATCTGGACCGCGACACCACCGCCGCCATTCTGGAAGAGGCCGGCAAGATCTCGACCGACGTGCTGGCGCCGCTGAACATTGTGGGCGATCAGCAGGGCTGCACGCTGGAAAACGGTGTGGTCAGCACGCCCAAGGGCTTTAAGGACGCGTTCGAGGCGATGAAACAGGGCGGCTGGACCGGTCTGGACTGCCACCCCGAATATGGCGGTCAGGGGATGCCCTATGTCATCGGGCTGGCCACCGGCGAGATGTTCAGCGCCTCGAACATCGCTTTTACCATGTATCAGGGCCTGACCCATGGCGCCTATTCCGCCATCCACGCCCATGGCACGGATGAACAGAAACAGACCTATCTGCCGAAAATGGTGTCCTGCGACTGGACCGGCACCATGAACCTGACCGAGCCGCATTGCGGCACCGATCTGGGGATGCTGCGCACCAAGGCCGAGCCGCAGGATGATGGCAGTTATCTGATCACCGGGCAGAAAATCTTTATCTCGGCAGGCGATCACGACCTGTCGGATAACGTCATCCATCTGGTGCTGGCCAAGGCGCCGGGCGGCGGCGAGGGCACCAAGGGCATCAGCCTGTTCATCGTGCCGAAATTCCTGGTCAATGCCGATGGCAGCCTTGGCGATCGCAATGCCGTCTCGGTGGGCAATCTGGAAGAAAAGATGGGCATCCACGGCAATGCCACCTGCGTCATGAATTATGACGGCGCCAGGGGCTGGCTGCTGGGTGACCTGCATAAAGGGATGCGCGCCATGTTCACGATGATGAACGAGGCACGGATGGGCGTCGGCCTGCAAGGCTATGCCGTGGCGGATACCGCCTATCAGAACGCTGTCGCCTATGCCAAGGACCGCCTTCAGGGCCGGGCCGTGGCCGGGGCCGAGAACCCCTCGGGACCGGCTGACCCGATCATCGTGCACCCCGATATCCGCCGCAACCTGATGGACCAGAAATCGCTGGTCGAGGGGATGCGCGCGCTGGCTTTCTGGGGCGCCAACCTGATTGATCAGGCCCATCACGGCGACAAGGATGCCGAGGGGCTGATCTCGCTGCTGACGCCGGTGATCAAGGGTTTCATGACCGACAAGGGTTTTGAAGTCGCGGTCAACGCACAGCAGGTCTATGGCGGCCACGGCTATATCGAAGAATGGGGCATGTCGCAATTTGTCCGCGATGCCCGCATCACCATGATCTATGAGGGCGCGAACGGCATTCAGGCGCTGGATCTGGTCGGCCGCAAGCTGGCACAGGACGGCGGCAAGCATGTCATGGCCTTCTTCGACATGGTGAAAACCTTCATCAGGGAAAACGAAGGCAACGAGGCGCTGAAGGCCGATTTCCTTGACCCGCTGAAAGCCGCCTCAAAGGATCTTCAGGCGGCGGGGATGTTCTTCATGCAAAACGGCATGACCAACCCCAATGCGGCGCTGTCGGGCAGCTATGATTTCATGCATCTGTTCGGTCACACCGTGCTTGGCCTGATGTGGGGCCGCATGGCGGTGGCGGCGCAAAAGGCGCTGGATGAGGGCGCCGGCGATGCGGCCTTTTATGAAACCAAGCTGGCCACCGGGCGCTATTACATGGCCCGCCAGCTGCCGATGACCGCGACCCATCTGGCGCGGATCACCTCGGGCGCGGACGCCGTCATGGCGCTGGCCGAGGATCAGTTCTGATCCCGCGCCGACAGGATACGGGGAGGGGCCGGATCATGGGTATTTCCACAACGAAGAAACGGAAATGCGCCCCGGCCCCTTCCGCCGCTACAGCGGATCAGGTTGTTCACCCAGCGACCGGGGCGGCTTCCTCGTTGGCGGTCATTGGCTCCCCAGCCTGTACCGCACTGACAGGTTTGCCACGAACTGATTAACATACCGTTGACGGGCGCGGAAAAATTCCGGGCTTCTTCGTTGTCCAAATACCCATGCGGAGGAGAGGTTTAAGATGGCGGCGGAACTGTTTTGCTTTGGCGAATCCGGCAATGCCTATAAGGCGGCGCTGACGCTGGAACTGGCGGGGGCCGACTGGCGCCCGGTCAAGGTCGATTTCTTTGGCGGCCAGACCCGTAGCCCGGATTACCGCGCCCTCAATGAAATGGGCGAGGTTCCGGTCTATCGCGAAGGCGATCTGGTGCTGACGCAATCGGCGGTGATTCAGCTGCATGTGGCCGGCCAGACAGGGCGGTTTGGCGGCAGCGACCGCAACGAGGTGCTGCGCTGGCTGTTCTGGGACAACCACAAGCTGTCCTCGGTCGCGGGCAGCACGCGGTTTCTGGCCAATTTCATCCCCGCGGCCAAGCGCCCGCAGCCGGTGATCGACTTTCAGCAGGCGCGGCTGCGCGATGCATTCAAGGTGCTGGACCGGCATCTGCAAGCCCGCGACTGGGTGGCAGACAGCGCGCCCACCATCGCGGATTTCGCGCTGTGCGGGTACCTGTATTACCCCGAACCTTTCGGTTTCGACCGTGCCGAATGGTCCCATATCGACGCCTGGCTGGACCGCATCAGCGCCCTGCCCGGCTGGAAACACCCTTATGATTTGATGCCCGGCCATCCGTCGGACCGGGCCTGACAGGAGGAAACATGACCGAAGCCTATATTTACGACGCCGCCCGCACGCCGCGCGGCAAGGGCCGCAAGGATGGCAGCCTGCATGAAGTCACCTCGCTGGCGCTGTCGGCGCGTCTGCTGAGCGCCGTCAAGGAACGCAACGGCCTTGAGGGCCACGCGGTCGAGGATGTGATCTGGGGCAATGTCACGCAGGTCATGGAACAGGGCGGTTGTCTGGCGCGCAGCGCGGTTCTGGCCTCGGATCTGGATGAACGCATCCCCGGCCTGTCGATCAACCGCTTCTGCGCCAGCGGGATGGAGGCCGTCAATCTGGCCGCCAATCAGGTCAAGGGCGGCGCGGGCAAGGCCTATATCGCCGGCGGTGTGGAAATGATGGGCCGCGTGGCCATGGGCAGCGACGGGGCGGCGATTGCCGTTGACCCCAGCCTTGCCATGGAAAGCTATTTCGTGCCGCAGGGGATCTCGGCCGATATCATCGCCACCGAATATGGCTTTACCCGTGAACAGGCCGATGCGCTGGCCGTTGAATCGCAGCGTCGCGCCGCGCTGGCATGGCAGGAAAACCGCTTTGCCAAATCCATCGTGCCGGTGCTTGACCAGAACGGCCTGACCATTCTGGACCGCGACGAATATATGCGCCCCGGCACCACGATCGAAGATCTGGCGAAACTGAAAGCCAGCTTTGCCGAGATGGGTCAGGTCATGCCCGGTTTCGACAAGATCGCGATGATGAAATATCCGCATCTGTCCGCGATCAACCACATCCACCACGCTGGCAACAGTTCGGGGATCGTGGATGGGGCGGCGGCTGTGCTGGTCGGCAACAAGGAATTCGGTGAACAGTTCGGCCTGAAACCCCGCGCCCGCATCCGCGCCACCGCCAAGATCGGCACCGATCCCACCATCATGCTGACCGGCCCGGTTCCGGTGACCGAAAAGATCCTGCGCGACAGCGGCATGTCCATCAGCGACATCGACCTGTTCGAGGTCAACGAGGCCTTCGCCGCCGTGGTGCTGCGTTTCATGCAGGCCTTTGACGTCAGCGCCGACAAGGTCAATGTCAATGGCGGCGCGATGGCCATGGGCCACCCGCTTGGCGCGACCGGCGCGATCATCATCGGCACCCTGCTGGACGAGCTGGAGCGTCAGGACAAACAGGTCGGCCTTGCCACCCTGTGCATCGCGTCCGGCATGGGCGCCGCCACCATCATCGAGCGCGTGTAAGGAAGGGACAGGACATGACCGATTTCACCATGAAGAAAGACGCCGACGGCGTCGCGATCATCACCTGGGATCTGCCCGGCAAGTCGATGAATGTGCTGACCGAGGCCGGCACCCAGGAACTGAACGACCTGATCGACGACGCGCTGGCCGATGATGCCGTCAAGGGCATCGTCATCACTTCGGGCAAGCCCGATTTCGCCGCGGGCATGGACCTGAATGTCATTGCGGGCATGAAGGAAAAGGGCGGCGCGCAGGGTGTGTTCGACGGCGTGATGGCGCTGCACAAGCTGCTGCGCAAGATCGAACGTGCGGGCATGGACCCCAAGACCAACAAGGGCGGCAAGCCCATCGCGGCCGCCCTGCCCGGCACGGCGCTGGGGATTGGGCTGGAACTGCCGCTGGCGACGCATCGCATCTTTGCCGCCGACAACCCCAAGGCCAAGATCGGCCTGCCCGAAATCAAGGTCGGCATCTTCCCCGGCGCGGGCGGCACCACCCGCATTTCGCGCCTGATCGGGGCGATGGCGGCGGCGCCGATCCTGCTGCAAGGCCAGATGCTGAGCGTGCAGAAAGCCAGGGGTAACGGCATTATCCACGAAATCGTTGCCGATCCGGTGGCCGCGGCGCGCGACTGGGTGCTGAATGCCAAGGACGCCGATCTGGTCAAACCCTGGGATCAGAAGGGCTATAAGATGCCCGGCGGCGCGCCCTATCACCCGGCGGGTTTCATGACCTTTGTCGGCGCCAATGCGATGGTCAACGGCCAGACCATGGGCGTTTATCCGGCGGCCAAGGCGATGCTGTCGGCCATCTATGAGGGCGCGCTGGTCGATTTCGACAACGCCCTTAAGATCGAGGCCCGCTGGTTCACCAAAGTGCTGATGAACCCGTCCTCGGGCGCGATGATCCGCAGCCTGTTTCTGAACAAGGAAGCGCTGGAAAAAGGCGCCAACCGCCCGCAGCAGCCCGACCAGACCGTTAAGAAAGTCGGCATTCTGGGGGCCGGCATGATGGGTGCGGGCATCGCCTATGTCAGCGCCAATGCCGGGATCGAGGTGGTGCTGATCGACGCCAGACAGGAATCGGCGGATAAGGGCAAAGCCTATTCCGAGGGGATTCTGGACAAGGGCATCGCCAAGGGCAAAGTGACCGAGGACAAGAAAGCACAGGTTCTGGGCCGCATCACCGCCACCACCGATTATGCCGCGCTTGAGGGCTGTGACCTGATCGTCGAGGCCGTGTTCGAGGATACCGGCGTCAAGGCGCAGGTCACCGCGCAGGCCGAGGCCGAGATCCCGCAGGACGCGATCTTTGCCACCAACACCTCGACCCTGCCGATCACCGAACTGGCCAAGGCGTCCAAACGCCCCGAACAGTTCATCGGCATCCACTTCTTCAGCCCGGTCGACAAGATGCTGCTGGTCGAGATCATCAAGGGCAAGCAGACCGGCGACCGCGCCGTGGCCAAGGCGCTGGATTTCGTGCGCCAGATCCGCAAGACCCCGATCGTGGTCAATGACGCGCGCTTCTTCTATGCCAACCGCTGCATCATCCCCTATATCAACGAAGGCATCCGCATGGTGGCCGAAGGGGTGAACCCGGTGCTGATCGAACAGGCGGCCCGGCTGATGGGGATGCCGCTGGGTCCGCTGCAACTGGTCGATGAAACCAGCATCGACCTGGGGGTCAAGATCGCCAAGGCCACCCGCGCGGCGATGGGCGATGCCTATCCCGATGGCGCGGTCGACGAGGTGGTGTTCTGGATGGCCGACAAGGGCCGTCTGGGGCGCAAGGCCAATGCCGGTTTTTATGCCTATGACGACAAGGGCAAGCGTCAGGGCCTGTGGGATGGTCTGGCCGGTCAATACCCGGTCGCCAAGGACCAGCCGACGCTAGAAGAGGTCCAGAACCGGCTGTATTTCGCACAGGTGCTGGAGGCCGTGCGCGCCTTTGAACAGGGTGTTCTGGAAGACATCCGCGAAGGCGATGTCGGTGCCATCCTTGGCTGGGGCTTTGCGCCGTGGTCGGGCGGGCCGTTCAGCTGGCTGGACATTCTGGGTGCCGAAAAGGCCGTCGCCATCACCGAGGATCTGACCGCGCGCCATGGCGAACGCTTCCAGACCCCCGACCTGCTGCGCGATCTGGCCCGGACCGGCCAGACCTTCTATGGCCGTTATGGCAGCGGCAAAAAGGCCGCCTGAGGCCACGCCACGCTGTGACACAACAGGTTCGGGCCGGGGGGCAACACCCCCGGCCCTTGCCATGGCGGCGGGGAACTTTCCCCCAAACATCCCGTTGATCCGGCGACAGATTGGCCTATGCTGCGGCCAGTCCCGTAACCAGCTCAGGGAAATGACATGACCACCGAAACCCAGGCCCGCGCCCAAGCCGCGCTGAAGGATATCGAAGACGTGACCGCGTTGGTGCTGCCCGAACCGGCGGGCGATGTCGTCCCCCTGACCCAGGCCGACCCCATCCATGCCGAGGCCATCCGCAAGCGCATGTCGGAAATCGACATCCGCGACACCGGCTCGGTCGTGCGCTTCGGGGCCGGGGCACAGTCGAAATTGCAGGAAATCAGCCAGTCGATGCTGGCCGATGTCAAAAACAAGGATGTCGGCCCCGCGGGCGAAAGCCTGCGCAATATCGTCACCACCATCCGCGGCTTTTCGGTCAGCGAACTGGATGTGCGCCGCGAACGGTCGTGGTGGGAACGCCTGCTGGGGCGGGCCGCGCCCTTTGCCCGTTTCGTCGCCAATTACGAAGAGGTCCAGACCCAGATCGACAAGATCACCATGGATCTGGAAAAGCACGAACAGGTGCTGCTGAAAGACATCAAATCGCTGGATGTGCTGTATGAACGCACGCTGGAATTTTACGACGAACTGGCGCTGTATATCGCCGCGGGCGAGGCCAAGCTGGTCGAACTGGACAACAGCACCATCCCCGCCAAACAGGCGCAGCTAAACGAAACCGCATCCGATGCGCAGGTGCTTGAGGCACAGGAACTGCGTGATCTGCGCGGGATGCGCGACGATCTGGAACGCCGGGTCCATGACCTGAAACTGACCCGTCAGGTGACGATGCAGTCGCTGCCCTCGATCCGGCTGGTGCAGGAAAACGACAAATCGCTGGTCACCAAGATCAACAGCACGCTGGTCAACACCGTGCCGCTGTGGGAAACCCAGCTGGCGCAGGCCGTCACCATCCAACGCAGCGCCGAGGCCGCCCGCGCCGTCAAGGGCGCGACCGACCTGACCAACGACCTGCTGACCGCGAATGCGAAAAACCTGCGCGACGCCAACGCCCAGATCCGCACCGAGATCGAGCGCGGCGTATTCGACATCGAGGCCGTGCGCACCGCCAATGCCGAACTGATCGCCACGATCGAGGACAGCCTGCGCATTGCCGATGAAGGCAAGGCCCGCCGCGCCGCCGCCGAAGAGGATTTGCAGCGGATGGAAACCGAACTGCGCGACACGCTGGCCGCTGCGCGCGCGCCGCGGGGCTGACCAACAGGCAGGTGACCCGCCGTGAGCATTGCTGATTTTTCCGGCACCGCCCGCCCCGCCTTGCGCGGGGTGGGCCTTTTCATGGCGCTGGGGCTGGTGCTGGCCGTGGCGGCCTGTTCGGCTGGCCCGTCAACCCGGTCCGCGCCGCCCACCGCCGCGCCCCGGCAGGCGGCCCCGTCTGTGTCACGCTCGGCCCTGCCACGGCCCCGGCCCCAGACCGCCGCGCTGCGCAAAAGCCGCGCCGATGCCGCGCGCGACCGCGACGGGGCCGCGCCCGGCCCGGCCAGTCAGGCCGTCGCCGCTTATCTGCGCAAGGTCGAATCCAGCCTGTTGTCGCGCGGCCTTTTGCGCGCCGACCGCAGCCCCGCCGACGCCCCCATCACCGCCGACAGCCTGACCCGCGATTTCATCGAGATCGCGCTTTACGACGAATACACGCGCGAGGGGGATAATCTGGTCGCCCGGTCCCGGCCCGCGCCCCTGCGGCGCTGGCACGACCCGGTGCGGATGCAGATCGTCTTTGGCGACAGCATCGACAGCGCCAGCCGCAGCCGTGACAGCGCGATGATCGCGGGCTTTGCCAACCGCCTGTCCGAGGTTTCCGGGCATCCGGTGTCAATGACCGGCGCAAACGGCAATTTCCTTGTGCTGGTCCTGACCGAGGATGAACGCCGCGCCTTCGGCCCCCGCCTGTCGCGGCTGGTGCCGGGCATCCCTGACGCCGATATTCACGCCATCCGCGACCTGAACCCGCAGAATTACTGTTCCGCCTTTGCCTATTCGCGCGGCAGCGACCCGGTTTACAGTCAGGTCGTGGCGCTGATCCGGGCCGAACTGCCCCAGCGCCTGCGCCTGTCCTGCATCCACGAGGAACTGGCACAGGGCATGGGGCTGGCCAATGACAGCCCCCGCGCCCGGCCCTCGATCTTCAACGATGACGAGGAATTCGCCCTGCTGACGCTGCATGATGAAATGCTGCTGAAAATCCTGTATGATCCGCGCCTGAAACCGGGCATGAACGCGGCACAGGCCCGCCCCGTCGTCAACCAGATCGCGCGTGAACTGGTCGGCAATTAAGCACCGGAACCCACGACCCGGTTCGCGGCTTGAACCGGTGACGCATCCAACAGGAGGCCCCCCGAATGGCGCTTTTCGATTTCATCAGCGGCGAATTCATCGACGTGATCGCCTGGACCGACGACACCCGCGACACCATGGTCTGGCGGTTCGAAACCCGTGGCAATGCCATCAAATACGGCGCGAAACTGACCGTGCGCGAGGGGCAGGCCGCCGTGTTTGTCCATGAAGGCCAGATCGCGGACGTGTTCGGTCCCGGCCTGTATATGCTGGAAACCAACAACCTGCCGGTGCTGACCCGGCTGCAACACTGGGATCACGGCTTTCGCAGCCCGTTCAAATCGGAAATCTATTTCGTCAACACCACCCGTTTCAACGACCTGAAATGGGGCACCCGCAACCCGATCATCGCCCGCGACCCGGAATTTGGCCCGGTGCGGCTGCGCGCCTTTGGCACCTATTCGATGCGCGTCACCGACCCGGCGCGGTTCATGGCCGAAATCGTCGGCACCGACGGCGAATTCACCCGTGACGAGATCAGCTTTCAGTTGCGCAACGTGATCGTGCAGGAATTTTCCCGGATGATCGCGGGCAGCGGCATCCCGGTTCTGGACATGGCCGCCAATACCGACCAGTTGGGCAAGATGGTGGCCAAGGCGATTGCCCCCACGGTCGCCCAATACGGCCTGACCATCCCGGAATTTTACATCGAAAACATCAGCCTGCCCGATCAGGTCGAACAGATGCTGGACAAGCGCACCAGCATCGGCATCGTCGGTGATCTGGACCGTTTCACCCAATATGCCACCGCCGAGGCGGTGATGACCGGTGCCGCACAGCCGGGCGGCGGCGGCATTGCGCAGGGCATGGGCGCCGGGATTGGCGCGGCAATGGGCATGAACATGGCCCGCCAGATGGGCCAGCCTCAGGGCGGCGCAGGTGCCGCGCCGCAGGGTGGTTATACCGGCCCGTGGGGCAGCGCCCCCGCCAGCGCCAGCCCGGTGCCGCCGCCGCTGCCGCAATCGGAACGGGTCTGGCATGTGGCGCGTGACGGCCAGGCCGATGGTCCCTATGGCCGCGCGCATCTGGGGCGGCTGGTCCGCGATGGCAGTTTCAGCCGTGAAACGCTGGTCTGGACACCGGGGCAGGACGGCTGGAAACCCGCGGACGAGGTTGACGAGCTGGCGCAACTGTTCACCATCGCGCCGCCGCCCCCGCCGCTGCCCTGACGCTTCATCCCCGCGGCCCCGCCAGTCGGTGCGACATCATACCGGTGCGGCGGGCTGCGGGGTATCGCCCCTGCCCCCTTTGCCAGCGGATCTGCCATGCCCACGCCCCCCAGCGAATACCGCTTTCCCTGCGACAGTTGCGGGGCCAGCCTGCGCTTTACGCCGGGTCAGGATGCGCTTGGCTGTCCATGGTGCGGGCATGTCCAGCACATTTCGCCGGGGGCGGCGCGCGCCCCGGCGCGGCAGGACGGGGGCGGCGCCGAAGGTGACGACCGCCTGCTGGACCAGCCCGGCACTGGCCGCGCCCTGCAATGGGACGCACAGCACAAGGCCCCGGAACTGGTGGAAATTCCGCTGGAACGCGGCTTGCGTCTGGATGCCAGCAGCGAGATTGCCCACAGCATCCGCACCCTGTCCTGCCCCAATTGCGGCGCACGGATGGAAATCGACGGTCCCACCCATGCCACCGACTGTCCGTTCTGTGCCACGCCGGTGGTCACCGATACCGGTCCCACCCGTCAGATCAAGCCACAGGGCGTCCTGCCCTTCGTTCTGTCCGAGGATCAGGCCCGCCGCGCGATGGAGGACTGGCTAGGGCGGCTGTGGTTTGCGCCTTCGGGGCTGGTGGCCTATGCCCGGCGCGGGCGGCGGCTGACCGGGGTCTATTCCCCCTTCTGGACCTTCGACGCCCGGACCGACAGCGCCTATGCCGGGCAGCGCGGCGATTATTATTACGAAACCGTCTATGTCACGCGCGAGGTCAATGGCCGCAGCCAGCGCGTGCCCCAGCAGGTGCGGCGCACCCGCTGGCGGGCGGTGCAGGGCCGGGTGGCGCGGCGGTTCAACGATGTGCTGGTGCTGGCCTCGACCGCGCTGCCCCGGCGGCTGACCGATGGGCTGACGCCGTGGGATCTGTCGCATCTGACCCGCTATGACCCGCAATATCTGGCTGGCTTCACCGCCGAGGGCTATACCGTGGCGCTGTCGGATGGTCATGGCATCGCGCGCCAGGAAATGGCCGGGGTGATCGCGATGGATGTGCGCCGCGATATTGGCGGCGACGAACAGCGCATCGACCAGATCCAGACCCGCCACAGCGCCGAGACCTTCAAGCATATCCTGCTGCCGGTCTGGATGGCGGCCTATAAATATAACGGCAAAAGCTATCGCTTCGTGGTCAATGGCCAAAGCGGGCAGGTGCAGGGCGAACGCCCCTATTCGGCATGGAAAATCGCGCTGGCGGTGATTGCGGCGCTGGTGGTGCTGGCGGTGCTGATGCTGGTGGCACAACAATCAGGGCAGTTTCAGACCGGCGGTGGCGGCGGGCTTGGCGGGCTGGTCCCGGCGGGCGGTTACGTCATTCAGGGCTATTAGCGGGGCGCGGCCATGATCCTGTGCGCGGGGGAAGCGCTGATCGACATGGTGGCGCAGGACGGGCTGTTCCGGCCCCTGCCCGGCGGCGCGGTCTGTAACACCGCCGTGGCGCTGGGGCGGCTGGGGGTGCCGACCGGCTATCTGTGGCCGGTCTCGACCGATGAATTCGGCGCCATGCTGCTGGACTGGCTGGCCGGGGCCGGTGTCGATACCACCCTGTGCCCGCGCCCCGACCGGCCCACCACGCTGGCTTTTGTCAGCCTGTCGGGCGGTGACGCGCGCTATCGTTTTTATGACGAGGGCAGCGCCGGGCGGCTGTTTGCGCCGCGCGATCTGCCCGACCCGCTGCCTGCGGATGCGCAGGCGCTGTTCATCGGCGGCATCAGTCTGGTCCCCGACCCTTGCGGCGCCACGATCGGGGAACTGGCCGCCCGCGCCCGCCCGCAGATGCCGGTGGTGATCGACCCCAATATCCGGCCCTTTTTCATCCCCGACCGCACCGCTTTTCTGGCCCGGCTGGACCGGCTGTTTGCGCTGGCCGATCTGGTCAAACTGTCCGGCGACGATCTGGACTGGATCTGCCCCGGCACTGCCCCCGGGGATGCCATCGCGCGCATCCTGTCACGCGGGCCGCGCGCAGTG
This sequence comes from Paracoccus jiaweipingae, assembly GCF_044335505.1. NCBI lineage: Bacteria > Pseudomonadati > Pseudomonadota > Alphaproteobacteria > Rhodobacterales > Paracoccaceae > Paracoccus > Paracoccus jiaweipingae. Next base: position 350,983 of record NZ_JBISBS010000003.1, read on the forward strand.
TTTCTGACCGGCGGCGCCCGTGGCGCGCAGCTTTATACGGCGCAGGGGGTGACACAGGCCCCGGCGCATCCGGCACATGTGGCCGACACGATCGGCGCGGGTGACAGCTTTAACGCCGGGCTGCTGGCGGGTCTGGCCCGCGACGGGCTGTTGTCGCGCGAGGGGCTGGCGGGTCTGGACCACGACCGGCTGGCGCGGGCGATGGATCTGGGGCTGCGTGCGGCGGCTGTCACCGTTTCGCGCTGCGGGGCGAACCCGCCATGGGCGTCCGAGCTGGGGCTTTAAGCGCGGCAAAAGGCCCGCCCGCAATGCGGACAGGCCGGGGAAAGGCGCCGGGGAATGTGGCCGGGCGCATCAGGCCGGGCGGGCCGGTTATTTCGCCGCTTCGACCTTTTTGACCACCTCGTCATACAGGGTCAGGTAATTCGCCGGCAGGTTATGGGCGATGCCCTGATGGCAGTCGATGCAGGTCATGCCCTGATCAATCGCCCGCTGGTGGTTCTGCGCGGCGCGGTTTTCCTGAAGGGTAAAGTCCATATATTCGAATTTGTGACAGTTGCGACACTCGCGCGAGTCGGTCTTTTTCATCGCTGTCCAGACGCTTTGCGCCATTTTGGGGCGGTGTTCGGCAAACAGTTCCGGCGTCGCGATATAGCCGGTCAGGTGGTGATACACCTCTTTCGAGGCCTGCACCTTGCGGATCACCTTGTGAATCCAGTCCTTGGGAACGTGACAATCGGGACAGGTCGCGCGCACCCCGGAATGGTTGGTCTGGTGAACGCTGCCCTGATATTCGGCGTAAACATTATCCTTCATCTCGTGGCAGGTGATGCAGAACGATTCCTTGTTCGTCATCTCCATCCCCCAGTTGAAGCCGCCCCAGAACAGCACGCCCAGAACAAAGCCCACAATCAGCAGCCCCCCCAGCGACCATGCCGCTGTCGGTGACCAGAACCAGTTCCACAGCCGGCGCAGGCGACCGGGGCGCGGGTTTTTTTCGCTGCTCATTCCTGACCCCCTTTCTTACTGGCTGGCCGATGGCGTGAAGGTGTTGTCCACCAGCGCCGGGGCATCGACCTGCGGGACGTGGCACTGGGTGCAGAACCAGCGCGTGCCGGCGACCTGATCCAGCTGGTTGCCGTCGCGGTCCAGATAATGGGTCATCGACAGGGTCGGCGCATTGCGCGCCCCGGCATTGGACCAGTCATGGCAGGCCAGACACTGGTTGGCATTGCGGTCGATCTGGTAATTGTCGATCTGGTGCGGCACCAGCGGCGGCTGCTGGCGGTAATTGCGCGGCATCCGGCCCTCGCGCTGGTGAAAGACCTCGTTCACGGGGACGCTGTCATCGGGGGCCGCGGCGCGCAGCGACGAGACATCGCCCGCATTATCGGCCAGCGCGGCCCCCGCAGTCAGGCCAAGGGCGGCAATCAGGGGAAGGATGCATTTCATGTCATTGCTCCGTTCTTGTCGGGGGCAGGTTGGGGCTGGGACGGGGCGGGCACAGGGCGCAGCCGCGCGTCGAAACGATGGGTAAAGTTGAAAACATCGACCGAGCATACGTCGATGCAGCGGCCACAATTGGTGCAGTCGGGCGACAGGATCAGCGGGGTCTGGGTGCCTTTGCCGCGCAGCGCCGGGGTGATGACATGCATTTCCGGGCAGACCGCGAAGCAATCCATGCAATCGTCACAGGCATCGCGGCGCGCGGCACTGACGCGCAGCAACGCGCCCTGCCCCAGACAGCCGTAAAACGCCCCGACCGGGCACAGATGCCCGCACCAGCCGCGCCGCGAGATCACCAGATCGAACACGAACACCGCCAGCACAAAGGCCCAGGCAAAGCCCATGCCAAAGATCAGCCCCCGATGCAGCATAGAGATCGGGTTGACGAATTCCCACGCAATGGTGCCGCTGATGGCGCTGACGGCCAGCACCATCGCCATCACCCACAGCCGGGTCTGGCGTTTGGGCTGCCAGCCTTTGGGCAGGTCCAGCCGCTCATGCAGCCAATGCGCGGCATCGGCTACCGGGTTGATCGGGCAGACCCATGAACAATAGACCCGCCCGCCAATCGCGGCATAGACACCCGCCACGATCAGCGCCCCGGTCAGCCCGACCAGTTCCGGCCAGTGCCGCGCCGCCAGCGATTGTAACAGCACGAACGGGTCGGTCAGCGGCAGCACATCCAGCGTCATTGACCCGGTCAGGTTGCCCTTGACCCACCAGATCCCGAACCACGGTCCCATCAGGAACAGCGACAGGAAAAACATCTGCGACAGCCGGCGCAGGATCAGGAAACGATGCGCCATCAGCCAGCCCTTGGCGGCAATGGCTTCCTGCCCGACCGGGGCTTTGGTGGTCGGTTTCATGGTCTGGCCCCCGGAAGTTTCATCACCGGTTCAAAATCGGCGACAGTGCCGCCATCGCCCGGCATCGGCGCCAGACCGGGCGCGGCACCGGGTGGGGTTGCGGGCGCGGGCACGGGGTCGGGCATCCGGTCGGGCAGATCCTCGATCCCCTCGACCACGGGTGCGCCTTTGCGGGCCTGTTCTTCCCAGCCCAGACGGTAATGCCCGGCCCCTTCGGCGCGGGCGATGCGGGTGGGCAGCACCTTGATCGCGGCCTCGGGCAGCACGCAGGATTTCTCGCATTTGCCGCAGCCGGTGCATTTATCGGCGTGAACCGTGGGAATAAAGGCGGCATGGTGCCCCGATCGCGCGTTATGCTGAAGCTCCAGCGTGATGGCCTCGTCGATCACCGGGCAGACGCGATAGCAGACATCGCAGCGCAGCCCCAGAAAGTTCAGGCAGTGTTCCTGATCAATCAGCACGGCCGTGCCCATCGTGGCCTGCGTGATGTCGGTCAGGTCATGGTCCAGCGCCCCGGTCGGACAGGCGGCAACGCAGGGAATATCCTCGCACATTTCGCAGGGAATATCGCGGGCGGTGAAAAACGGCGTGCCGGTCGCCACCGCATCGACCCCCAGTTCCGCCAGCTTCAGCGTGTCATAGGGGCAATCGCGCACGCATAAGCCGCAGCGAATGCAGGCGGACAGGAAATCGCCCTCATCCGCCAGCGCACCGGGCGGGCGGATGGCCTGCGCCGGCAGGGCGCGCGCGTCACGCGACAGCGCCGCAATCGCCATGCCCGCCAGCGAACAGCCCGCCACGCCACGCGCGGCATCCTGCAAAAAGCGGCGGCGGTTCATGGGGCTGGCGTGCTGGCGCGGGGCTGGCATGGCTGGCGGTCCTGTGACAGGGGGTGGCGGGGGAACGGGTCAGGCCCGTTCCACCTTGACGGCACATTTCTTAAAGTCGGTTTCCTTGGAAATCGGGCAGGTCGCATCCAGCGTCAGCAGGTTGGTCAGCTGGGTTTCATCGAACCACGGCATGAACACCAGCCCGCGCGGCGGCTTGTTGCGGCCACGGGTTTCGACGCGGGACCGCAATTCGCCCCGCCGCGAGGTCACGACGATTTCCTGCCCGCGCCGCAAACCGCGATCGGCGGCATCCTGCGGATGCATGAAGATCACCGCGTTCGGGAAGGCCCGGTGCAGTTCCGGCACCCGCTGGGTCATCGACCCGGAATGCCAGTGTTCCAGCACCCGCCCGGTGCAGAACCACAGGTCGAATTCGCTGTCGGGGCTTTCTGCCGCCGGTTCGTAAGGGGCAAAGATGATCCAGGCGCGGCCATCGGGCTTGCCGTAAAAGCTGACCTCCTGCCCCGGTTTGACATAGGGGTCATAGCCCTCGCGGAAGCGATACAGTGTTTCCTTGCCATCGACCACCGGCCAGCGCAGGCCGCGCGCCTTGTGATAGGTGTCAAAGGGCGCAAGGTCATGGCCATGGCCGCGGCCAAAGCTGGCATATTCCTCGAACAGGCCCTTTTGCAGGTAAAAGCCGAAATCGCGCGATTCCGCGTTATTGAACCCCTCGGCGGTCTGATCCAGCGGGAATTTATCCACGCTGCCATTGGCAAACAGCACCTCATACAGGGTTTTTCCGCGCAATTCGGGCTTTTTGGCCAGCAATTCCTGGGGCCAGACTTCATCCGTGGTAAAGCGCTTGGAAAATTCGACCACCTGCCAGACATCTGACCGGGCCTCGCCGGGGGCATCGACCTGTTGACGCCAGAACTGGGTGCGGCGTTCGGCATTGCCGTAAGCGCCCTCTTTTTCCACCCACATTGCCGTCGGCAGCACCAGATCGGCGGCCATTGCGGTCACCGTCGGGTAAGGGTCAGACACGGTGATGAAGTTTTCCGGGTTGCGATAGCCGGGCAGACCCTCTTCGTTCATGTTCGGCGCGGCTTGCAGGTTGTTGGTGCATTGCACCCAATAGGCGTTCAGCTTGCCATCCTTCAGCATCCGGTGCTGCAACACGGCGTGATAACCGGGCTTGTCGGGAATGGTGCCTTCGGGCAGACCCCAGGTCTTTTCACAGATCGCCCGGTGTTCGGGATTGGTGACCACCATATCCGCAGGCAAGCGGTGCGAGAACGTCCCCACCTCGCGCGCGGTGCCACAGGCCGAGGGCTGGCCGGTCAGCGAAAACGGGCTGTTGCCGGGTTCGGAAATCTTGCCGACCAGCAGATGCACGTTATAGCACAGGCTGTTGACCCATGACCCGCGCGTGTGCTGGTTGAAGCCCATGGTCCACAGCGACATCACCTTGCGATCGGGGTCGGCATATTGTTTGGCCAGCGCCTCCAGCCGGTCGGCCGGCACGCCGGACAGGGCCGAGACCTTTTCAACCGTATAATCGGCCACGGCGGCCTTGTATTCCTCGAAGCTCATATCCGACATCTCGCCGGAACCGGCATTGGCGGCGGCTTCCTCAAGCGGATGTTCGGGGCGCAGGCCATAGCCGATATCGGTCGCTGTGCGTTTGAACAGGGCGTGTTTATTGACGAAATCCCAGTTCACCGCATCGTTCTGGATGATGTAATTGGCAATATAGTTCAGGATCGCCAGATCGGTCTGGGGTTTGAAAACCAGCGCATTATCGGCCAGCTCGAAGCTGCGATGTTCAAAGGTCGACAGCACATGCACCTGACAGCCCTCGCGGGTCAGCCGGGTATCGGTCAGACGCGACCACAGGATCGGGTGCATCTCGGCCATGTTGCTGCCCCACAGCACGAAAGTGTCGGCCTTTTCCAGATCGTCATAACAGCCCATCGGCTCGTCAATGCCGAAGGTGCGCATGAACCCCGCCACAGCCGAGGCCATGCAGTGGCGCGCATTGGGGTCGATATTGTTCGACCGCATCCCGGCCTTCATGAACTTGGCCCCGGCATAGCCTTCCCACAGCGTCCACTGACCGGACCCGAACATGCCCACGGCGGTCGGTCCCTTGGCCTTCAGCGCCTGTTTCCATTTCTGCGCCATGATGTCGAACGCCTCGTCCCAGGACACCGGCTCGAATTCGCCATTCTTGTCATAGACGCCGTTGCGCTTGCGCAGCAGCGGCGTGGTCAGGCGGTCCCTGCCATACATGATCTTGGACAGGAAATAGCCCTTGATACAGTTCAGGCCCCGGTTGACCGGCGCATCGGGGTCGCCCTGCGTGGCCACGACACGGCCATCCTTGGTGCCGACCAGCACCGAACAACCGGTGCCGCAGAACCGGCACACGGCCTTGTCCCAGCGGATGTCATCTGCCTGCCGGGTCTGCGCCAGCGCCCCATTGGGCAGCGCAATCCCCGCAGCCGAGGCGGTCGCGGCGGCAGCCGTGGCCTTCAGGATGGAACGGCGGGTGGTGTCAAGTGTCATGGCTGTCGTCTCCGATGGCTGTGGAGCAGAGGTAAGGGGGGTGTCAGGCGGCCGGCGCGGCCTGACCGTCATGGTCTTCGAAGGAATGATAGGTCAGCGTGACGGCGATCACGCCGGGCAATTGGTGGATCTGCATGATGCGGTCATGGGCGGGGATGCCGGGGCTGTCCTCGACCGTGACCACCAGCTGGCCATTGTGGTCGCGGGCGTGCAGCTCGACCCCGTCCAGCGCCGCGGCGTGCAACGCCACCGCATCGGCCTTGTCGGGGCGGCACTGGACCAGAATGCCACAGATATTGGTCAGCATGGGTTTGCCTCCTGAAAGGGTGACGGGGCGACGGGGCGCGGCGCGGCCAGCAATGTGATCGCGCCTTCGGGACAGGCCCCGATACAGGCCATGCAGCCGGTGCAATCGGCCTGTGAAAGCTGCGGCAGGCTGCGCCCGCCCGGTTGCGGACGAAAGCGGATGGCACGGGGTTCGCACATATCCTCGCAGGCGCGGCAGGTGATGCCCTGCTGGTGCAGGCAGCCTTCCCCCAGCGCCGCCCGCCACGGCCAGCCGCCATCCGCCACCAGCGCCCCGGTGGTGCAGGCGGTGACGCAATCGCCGCAAAATACGCATTCCCCGGCATGGGCGTCGATCACCGCCAGCCCGTCGCCATCGCGGCGGATAATGTCCTGCCCACAGGCGGCGGCGCAATCGCCGCAACCGGTGCAGGCCTGCAAAAAGGCGGCCTCAGGCAATGCCCCAAAGGGCCGGGGCCTGGCCGGTCGCGCCCGAAAGCGCCCGCGCAAAAAGGCGCGGCGCTGCGGGGCTTGGGTGGTCAGTCTGTGCGGGTCAGTGTCCATATCTGCGCAATGCGCCGCTGCACGTCCCGGTGCATTGACGCAAGTCAAGCGCTAACAAAATTTTACAGCCCGGGTGGCGATGCGCTGGCCCGCTGGCGGGCGGGCGGTCTGGTGGGGCATCCGCAGGTCGGGCAGGCACAACAGCGCCGCCATCATCACGTCACGCAGGCCCGACAGGACCGTCGGGGCATCGCCGCCTGTTCAGCGCCCCCCAAAAAAAGGTCACCTGCATCTGTTGCTTGCTGCGGCTTGCGCGATGCCCTTGCTGTGCCGAAGATTACGGGCGGGGCGCCGCCCCCCGGTGGACACGAGGTCGCGGGGCATCCGCCGCTTGGGCGCTGCATTGCGCGCGGCCTCAGGCGCCGGGGTCATCGCCCGCTGACAGGGCCTCGAAGCCCGCGCGCTGACGGGCGGTCCAGCGCAGATACATTCGCTGACCGGATTCGGTGCTTTCCTCGCGCTCGACCACGCCGGCGGCGTGCAGCCACGCCCGGCGGCGGCCATCCTGAAACGGCAGCACCAGCACCGCCTGTTCGCGCGGCTCGTTCAGCACCTCGGCCAGTGCCGCGTCGATGGCGGCGACCAGATCGTCCAGCCCCTCGGCGGTCAGGGCGCTGACCGCCTGCACGCCATGGGTGCGCGCATCCTTGCGGCGCAGCGCGGCGCGGGTGTCCTCGGACAGCGCGTCGATCTTGTTCCACACCTCGATCAGGGGGACGTCATCCTCGACCCCCAGACCTTCCAGAATTTCACCGACATCGGCGGCCTGTTCCTCGGTCTCGGGGTGGGAAATATCGCGCACATGCAGGATCAGGTCGGCTTCCAGAACCTCCTCCAGCGTGGCGCGGAAGGCCGCCACCAGCTCATGCGGGAGGTCCGAGATAAACCCCACCGTATCCGACAGGATGATCTTGCGCCCGGTCTGCGCCCCATCCGCAGACGGCAGGCGGATCGCCCGCATCGTCGGGTCCAGCGTCGCAAACAGCATGTCCTTGGCCAGCACCTCGGCCCCGGTCAGGCGGTTAAACAGCGTCGATTTCCCCGCGTTGGTATAGCCCACCAGCGCCACGATCGGGTAAGGCACCTTGGCCCGCGCGGCGCGGTGCAGGCTGCGGGTCTTGACCACGCGTTCCAGCTGGCGGCGCAGGCGGGTCATCTGTTCGTCAATGGCGCGGCGGTCGGCCTCGATCTGGGTTTCGCCGGGACCGCCGACAAAACCCAGACCACCGCGCTGACGCTCGAGGTGGGTCCAGGCGCGCACCAGCCGCGTGCGCTGATAGGCCAGCGCCGCCAGTTCCACCTGCAACACCCCCTCGCGGGTGCGGGCGCGGTCGGCGAAAATCTCAAGGATCAGGCCGGTGCGGTCCAGAATCTTGACGTCCCACGCCTTTTCCAGATTGCGCTGCTGAACCGGGGTCACGGGGCCGTCGATCAGCACCAGTTCCGCCCCCTCGCCCCCCGCAGCGGCCCGCAACGCGGCGCCGACCTCGTCCAGCTTGCCGGTCGAAAACAGGGTGCCGGGCGCGGGCTTGCGCAACCGCACCACCTGCGCGCCCACGATATCAATCGCGGGCAGCGCCTCGGCCAGTGCCACGGCCTCGGCCAGTGCATGTTCGGGGTCGCGCCGCTGCGCACGGCGATCGCCGCCAAGGTCGGGATGCAGGACAAAGGCCCGCGTCGGCCGCGCGCGCGTGCTGTGCGGGTCGCGGGGCTGTGTCAGGTCACGCGGATCGGATGCGGTCAATCAGTCCTCGCCTTCATACAGGCTGATGGGCTGGCCCGGCATGATGGTGGAAATCGCGTGTTTATAGACCAGCTGCGACTGGCCATCGCGGCGCAGCAGCACACAGAAATTGTCGAACCAGGTGATGACCCCCTGCAACTTGACGCCGTTGATCAGAAAGATCGTCACCGGCACCTTGGCCTTGCGCACATGGTTCAGAAAGGCGTCCTGAAGGTTCTGCTTGTCACCGGCCATCTGGCACCATCCCGAGATCGTTGTTTTTTCCGTTACCCAACATCTAGGTCCAAGCCGCGCCCGGTGCAAGCCGATGCCCGCAAAGCCGGTTAAAATGCCGCTAACGCCGCCAGAAATCGGGGCTGAACAGCGCCAGAATGGCCAGTGTTTCCAGCCGCCCGACGATCATCGTCGCGGCCAGCACCGCCTTGGTGAAATCGGGCAGGCCGGCCCATCCGTCCCACGGCGCCCCGGCAATGCCGGCACTGCCCTGAAAGCTGGGGGTCAGGGGGATGGTCCCGGCCAGTTGCCCGGTATTGGTCAGCGCCGCGATCGACAGGATGGTAGCGCTTTCGAATTCGATCCGGTGGATCGACACCAGCGCCACCGTCACCGCGATGGACACCGCAAACAGCATGAAAAAGATGAAGGCCAGATAGGCGCCTTCGCGCCGCAGCCGCCGCGCCATGCGCCCGCCCCCGGCGATGGAATGGGGGTGGATCATGCGCTCCAGCTCGCGCTCGCCATGGCGGGCCAGCGCATAGACCCGCAACAGCTTGACCCCGCCCGCCGTGGTGGCCACGCCGCCGCCCATGATCGCCAGCCCCGCCAACAGCAGCCCCGGCGAGGAAAAGCCCGACCAGCTGCGCGCGCCCTGCCAGTCGACGCTGCTCCAGCCGGTGGTGGTCAGATAGGACAGCGCGTTGAACAGCCCGCCCCAGGCCGCCGCCGCCGCATCGCGCAACGGCGCCAACAGCCCGCCCGACACGCCGGGCGCGGCGGTGCCAACCTCGATCGCGCCCAGAAAATGTCGCCCGAACAGCACCAGCGCCACCAGCGCCACGATGGTCAGCCCCAGCCGCAATTCCGGGTCGTCACGCAGCTGTTCGGTGGCCTTCAGCTCGCCCCCGCCGGGCCAGAAGCGCCGCGACAGCGCCGGGATCAGGAACAGAAAGATCACCACCTCGCCGCCGACGCCGCTGAACTGGCCCGCCGGTCCCGCCACCGGCGCGATGCCGCTGGTCGACAGCGTCCCCATCGCCCGGCACAGCGCCACCAGCGCGGGATCGCCAAGCATCATCAGCACCACCCACAACACCAGCGTCAGCCCGCCATAAACCGGCAGCACCCGCCCCGCCGAACGGATCAGCCGCTGGGTCGGATCGGGCAGCGCCACACCCTGCCCCGGCTGCACCAGATGCGGGCGCCGGGCCTCGGGGGCGGGGCCGGGTGTGGCCAGCCGCTCGAACTGGCCATGCCGCACATAGGGAGAGGAGATGATCTCGAACCCGCCGACCCGCAGCGGCGCTAGAATGGCAATGGCCGAAACCAGAATGAACAGCCCGCCCATCCAGCCCACCATCGCCCGCCACAAATGCAGCGGCGCCGCCAGCAGATCGGCGGCATACAGCGTCGCGCCGGTGGTGGTCAGGCAGGACACCATTTCCCACCACGCATTCAGCAGCCCGGTATCGGGCAGAGATTCCGCGAAAGGCACCGCCATCATCAGCGGCAGAATGGTCACCGCCCCCAGCATCGCCATCAGCGTGCCGCGCGCCTGCGACCCCGCCGGATTGGCCGACACCGCCAGCCCCACCATGCCGCCAAGGATCAGAAAGATCAGCCCGGAATGCAGGAACGCACGGGCAATGTGATGCTGGTGCAGCACCAGGGCGTAACCCGCAGGGATCAGCATCGCCGCCGATGCAAACAGCATCAGCACCACCAGCAGCGGCAGGCGCGACAGGACCGCCATCAGAAAAAGTCGATGGCCACGTGCAGCAGCCGGTCCAGTTCGGGGACATCCGCGCTCAGCGCGAAAACGACGATCACGTCACCATCCTCGATGCGTGTCCCGCCGGTGGGCTTGACCAGACGGTTGCCCTTCATCACCGCGCCGACCAGAACCCCTTCGGGAAAGTCGATATCGCGGATCATCCGCCCGGCGATCTGGGTGGTGGACAGCACCTGCGCCTCGATCACCTCGGCCTCGGCATCGCCGATGGAATAGACATCGCGCACCCGGCCATGGCGGACATGGCGCAGAATGGTCGACACCGTGGTCGCGCGCGGGTTGATATAGGCATCGACGTCCAGCGCCTCCATCAGCGGCACCAGCGAGGGGTCGTTAATCAGCGCAATCGCCATCCCCGCCCCGGCCTGCTTGGCCCGGACCGAGGCAAGGATATTGGTCTTGTCATCATCGGTCAGCACCAGAACCGCATCGGCGCTTGGCACGGCGGCCTCTTCCAGCAGATCGACCGCCAGACCGTCGCCATTCAGCACGATGGTGCGTTCCAGCGCATCGGCGGCAAATTCGGCACGGGCGCGGTCACGTTCGATGATCTTGGCGCGCACCCGCTGCGGCTGGCTTTCCAAGACCTGCGCCACCGACAGCCCGACATTGCCGCCGCCAATGATCACCACCCGTTCCTGCCGCTCGGCCGGTTTGCCAAAGATTTCCAGCGTGCGCGCCACATCCGGCGTATGGGTGAAAATATAGATCTGATCGCCCGCGAACAGCTGGTCCCCCGGCTCGGGCGCGAACAGCCGCCCCTCGCGGCGCACCCCGACCACCACCGCGCTGAGCGAGGAAAACAGCTCGTTCAGTTGCCGCAGCGGCGTGTTCAGCGCCGGACAATCGGCCTCCAGCGCGATGCCAAGCAGTTGCAGCCGCCCGTCAAGAAAGCTTTCCGCATCAAAGGTCGAGGGCGCCGACAAACGCTGCAACGCCGCTTTCGCGACCTCCCGCTCGGGGCTGATCACCACGTCGATGGGCAGATGGTCGGTGCGATACAGATCGGAATAAATCGCATCCAGATAAGCGCTGGACCGCAGCCGCGCGATCTTGCGCGGCACCTGAAATACCGAATGCGCGACCTGACAGGTGACCATGTTCACCTCGTCCGAATGGGTGGCGGCGATCAGCAGGTCGCAATCGCGCGCCCCCGCCCGGTCCAGCACATCGGGATGGCTGGCAAAACCCGTCACCCCCTGCACGTCCAGAACGTCATTGGCCCGCCGGATCAGTTCGGCATTATTGTCGATGATGGTGACGTCATTGCGCTCGCCCGACAGATGCCGCGCGATCTGCCAGCCGACCTGACCCGCCCCGCAAATGATGATCTTCATGCCACCCCCGGCCCGTTTCACCTGTCACAGGCTTAGGCAATCCGCGCCGCAAGGCCAAGACCGATCTTCATCGCGGCCCTGGGTGGCGGGGTGGTCCGGGTATTTGGGCAACGAAGAAGCCCGCCCGCACCCTCGCGCCTGTCCCAAATACCTCGGGGTGAGGGCCGCAGGCCCGAGGGGCAGCGCCCCTGCCCCCACAGCCACGGCACCGGCGTTATTTGCCGCTTACCTCATCCTCGGCCCGGATGCCGCCGACCACGCCAAGCGATTTCAGCTTGCGGTGCAGGGCGCTGCGCTCCATGCCGACGAATTGGGCGGTGCGGCTGATATTGCCGCCAAAACGTTCGATCTGGGTCAGCAGATATTCGCGTTCGAACATCTCGCGCGCCTCGCGCAGGGCCAGTGCGGTAATGGCCGGGCCAAGGGCCAGCCCCTCGCCGTGGCCGCTGCCGCCGGTCTGGGCCTCCAGCTCGGCGGGCTGGACCGGGCCGCTGTCCTCGGCCAGAATCAGCACGCGCTCGATCATGTTGCGCAATTGCCGGATGTTGCCGGGCCATTTCATCGCCTGCAGGGCGGCCAGTGTCTCTTCGGGCAGGTCGCGCGGGGTCAGACCCTGCGACTGTGCGAACCAGGCCACGAAATGATCGGCCAGCGCCGGAATATCGTCGCGCCGTTCCGCCAGCGAGGGCACCGCCACCGGCACCACGTTCAGCCGGTCATACAGTTCCTGACGGAAACGACCGGCCTCGATCTCGACCGCCAGATCGCGGTTGGTCGAGGACACCACCCGCAGATCGACACGCACCTTGTCGGTGCCGCCGGCGCGGGTGAATTGCTGTTCGGTCAGCACCCGCAGGATCTTGGGCTGGGTTCCCAGGGGCATGTCGGCCACTTCGTCGAAATAGATCACGCCGTTATGGGCCTGTTCCAGCAGCCCTTTTTCCACCCCGCGTTCGGGGGTTTCGCGCCCGAACAAAACCTCTTCCATGCGTTCGGGTTCGATGGTGGCGCAGGGCACGGTGACAAAGGGCGCGTCGGCGCGCGGGCTGTGGGCATGGACATAGCGCGCCGCCAGTTCCTTGCCGGTCCCCGGCTCGCCGGTCAGCATCACCCGGCCATTCGACTTGGCCACCTTGTCCAACTGGTCGCGCAGCCGGCGGAAGGGGGCTGATGCGCCGATCATCTCGACCCCGCCATTGCCCTGACGCCGCAGATCGCTGTTTTCACGGCGCAGGCGGCTGGTTTCCATCGCCCGGTTGATCACCACCATCAGCTGGTCGATGTTGAAGGGCTTTTCGATAAAGTCATAGGCCCCCTGCTTGATCGCCGCCACGGCGATCTCGATATTGCCATGCCCCGAGATGATCACCACCGGCACCGAGGGGTTGTCGCGCTTGACCTGTTTCAGGATGTCGATCCCGTCCATGCGCGAATCCTTCAGCCAGATATCAAGGATCATCAGCGCCGGCTCGGCCGCGTTCAGCGCCGCGATGGCCTCGTCGGCATTGGCCGCCAGACGGGTGGCAAAGCCCTCGTCCTGCAAGATATCGGCAATCAGTTCGCGGATGTCGCGTTCGTCATCGACAATCAGAATATCGCTCATCTTGTGGTCCGTTCGTCCTGCTCGGTCATGGTTTATGGGGCGCGCGCGGCTGGCGCACCGGGTGGCGTTCGCGTGGCAGCACAAGCCGCGCCATCGCGCCGCGCTTGCCGTGAATGGGTTCGGGGGCATCGGTCAGGGTCAGGCTGCCGCCATGTTCTTCGACGATCTTTTTACAGATCGGCAGGCCCAGACCGGTGCCGGTGGATTTCAGCGTCACATAGGGGTCAAACAGACGCGAGCGGTCCTCGGGCAGGCCGATGCCGTTCTCGATCACGGTGATGACCACGCTGTCAGGGTCGGCCAGCAGGCGCACCCGGATTTCGGGATTCCAGCCATCATTTGGATTTTCTGAATATTCTTCAACCGCTTCGCCTGCATTCTTTAACAGGTTTGTGAAAACCTGCCCCATCATCCCCGCATCGGCATCGACGATGACCGGCTGATCGGGCAGATCCACCAACAACGCCCCGCCAAGCGCATCCTGTTGCAGCAGCGCGGCTTCCCGCAGCAGCGCCGCAATATCGGTTTCCTTGCGGTCGGGTTCGGGCATCCGGGCAAAGCGGCTGAATTCATCGACGATGCGGCGCAGATCGCCGGTCTGGCGGATGATGACATCGACGTAACTGTCCAGCGCTTCGCGGTTTTCACCGGCCAGTGGGCCGAATTTGCGCCGCAGCCGTTCCGCCGACAACTGGATCGGCGTCAGCGGGTTCTTGATTTCATGCGCGACGCGGCGGGCGACATCGCCCCAGGCCGCCATGCGCTGTGCGCTGACCAGTTCGGTCACATCGTCAAAGGCCACGACATAACCCGCCACCTGCCCGGCCTCGTCCTGACGCCGGGCCATGCGCACCAGCAGGCTTTCCATCCGGCCTTCGCGGGTCAGGCGGACCTCGTCCTGCACGGTTTCGGTGACGCCGCCGGCCAGCTTGTCGAACAGCGCCGCAAATTCCGGCACCACCAGCCGCAGCGGCGCGTCGATATCGCGCGCCGGGTCCAGCCCCAAAAGCCGCGTGGCCGAGCGGTTCAGAAAGTCGATCTCGCCAGCGGCATCCAGCCCCACCACGCCCGAGGTGACCGAGGTCAGCACGCTGTCAAACAGCCGCCGCTGTTCATCGGACAGGCGATAGCTTTCGACCAGTTCGGCGCGCTGCTGTTTCAGCTGGCGGGTCATGCGGTTGAAGCTGGCGCCAAGGGTCTGGATCTCGTCCCCGGTGTCGGGTTCGACGATCTGCACGTCCAGATCGCCCGCGCCCACGCGTTCCGACGCGGCGGCCATCTGCCCGATGGGACGCGACAGACGTTCGGCAAACCACAGCCCCAGCCAGATGGCCGCCGCCACCAAAAGCAGCGCAAACCCCAGATAAAGCAGTGAAAATTCGAACAGAACCTTGCCGCGGGTGCGCTCAAGCTGTTGGTATTGGCCCACCGTGGCGCGGGTGTCGTCCAACAGCCCCAACAGGTCGCCATCCACATCGCGGGTGACATATAACAGCCGGTCAACCAGCGGGTCCAGCGGCACCAGCGCGCGGAAGGCGTTGTTTTGCCAGTCCTCGATCAGCAGCAACCCGTCACGGCGCGCGGTGGTGATCTGGGCCGGCGTCGGCTGGTCATACCAGAACAGATAGCTGCGATCGCCGCGCGCGCGAATATGGCCGCCGCCGTCGATGACATAGGCCTCGCGCAGGCCGCGCTGGATCTGGCCCTGCCCGCTGACCAGCAATTGCCGGATCACCCCGTCATCCAGCAGCGGATTGCCCTGCCCGGCATCCGACAGCACCAGCGCCAGCGCGCGGGCGTCATCAGACAGGTCCTGGCGGTGTTCTTCCTGATAGGCCTCGGCCGCGTCCAGCGAGGTCGCGACCACCTGCTGCACCCGGCTGGAAAACCAACCCTCCAGCCCGATGCTGACGGTCAGCCCGGCAAACAGCGCCACCAGCACCGTCGGCACCAGCGCCAGCATGGTAAAGATCGACACCAGCCGCAGATGCAGCCGCGACCCGGCCTGCGATTTGCGCCGTTCCGCGACCATCCGCGCCAGCCGCGCGCCCACCAGCCCGCCAAGCACGATGACATAGATCAGGTCAGCCAGAAACACCAACCGCAGCGCGGTGCTGGCGGTGGATTCGCCCAAAGGCCCCATGACGGCAAAGGTCAGCCCGGCCAGCACCGGTCCCAGCACCACCAGCCCCAGCGTCGCGGCATTCTGGACGCGCCGCACCCGGCGCAGCCGCGCCAGCCGTTCCCAACTTCGCCGTGACAGTGTCCCCGCCACCCGATGCCCCCAAAGCCTGCGCGGTTCGCCCGCGTCGCTGTTGCCCGAACGCGACGATCCGCACCCGGCCTGTGGCGGTTTTACATCAGTTTGCGGCGCCGTGTCACCTCGATATTCAGCCCGTTCAGCTTCTTGCGCAGCGTATTGCGGTTGATCCCCAGCATTTCAGCACAGCGCAACTGGTTGCCGCCGGTGGCATCCATGGCCAGATCCAGCAGCGGACGCTCGACCTCGGCGATCACCCGGTCATACAGGCCGGGGGCGGGCAATTCCCCGTCCAGCAGGTCGAAATAGCGCCGCAGATGCGCCTCGACCGCCGCCGACAGGCTGGCCCCGGCGCGCGCATCCGCGACCGGCGCGGCACCCGCAGCCGGCAGCGCCGGGGAAGATTCGTCCAGCGCAGCGCCGATCTCGGGCGCGGTAATGGCCCCGGCCTGCGCGGTGACCGCCAGCCGCCGCATCAGGTTTTCCAGCTCGCGCACATTGCCGGGAAAGGGATGGGCGCGGATCGCGGCCTCGGCCTCGGGGGTCAGGCTGCGCTCGGGCAGGCCCTGCGCGCCGGCACGGGCCAGCAGGTGACGGGCCAGCGCCGGAATATCCTCGACCCGGCGGCGCAGCGGCGGCACCGCCAGCACCACCCCGGCCAGCCGGTAATACAGATCGGCCCGCAGCCGCCCCGCCGCGACATCGGCCTGCGGGTCCGGCCCGGCGGTCGCCACCACGCGCGGCGCCCGTCCCGGCCCGCGGGCGGCGATGGCCTCCCAATCCTCGAACAGGCCGACCAGCCGCGCCTGCGCCCCGGCATCCAGCCCGGCGGCATCCTCGATCACCAGCGTGCCGCCCGCCATGCCGCGCGCCAACCGGGCCATCGCCTCGGGACCGGCATCATGCGCGGTCAGGATCGCCAGCGGCTTGTCGCGGCGGTCGGAAAAATCATGCAGGCTGCGCGCCACCAGCGAACGCCCCGACCCGGCCTCGCCGCTGACCAGCACCGGCAGATCGGCATTCAGCACCCGCGCCACCGACCGAAACAGCGCCTGCATCACCGGCGCATGGCCGATCAGCGGCAGATCGCCGGTCGCGGGCAGCGGGGCCGCGTCAGCGGCGGCATCCGGCCCGGGGGGCGCTGCGGGGCCGCGCCGTTCCAGCGCCGCCCGCACCCGCGCCATCAGATCGGGCAGGTCGAAAGGCTTGGGCAGATAGTCAAAGGCATCAGCCTCGGTCGCGCGGATGGTGGTGACGATGGTGTTTTGCGCCGAAATCACGATCACCGGCAGGTCAGGCCGCGCCTTGCGGATGGCGGGGATCATGTCGATGCCATTGCCATCAGGCATGATGACATCGCTGACCACCACATCGCCGCGCCCCTCACCGACCCATTTCATCAGTTGGGCCAGACTGCCGGTGGCATGAACCCGACAGCCGGCGCGGGTCAGCGCCTGGGTCAGAACGGTGCGGATGGTGCGGTCGTCATCGGCGATCAGAACGGTGCCGTCCATGATGGTTCCTTATGCTTTGGGCAGCGACAGGCGAAACAGGGTGCGGCCGGGGCGCGAATCAAGCCGCAGCCAGGCGTCGTGGTCGGTGGCAATCTTGCTGACCAGCGCCAGCCCCAGCCCGGTGCCGTTTTCCCGGCCCGAGATGAAGGGCGCGAAAACCTGATCAGCAATCGCATCGGGGATGCCGGAGCCGTCATCCTCGACCTCGATCTGAAGCGGCAGCGGCGTGGCATCGGCGGGGTGGCGGATGGTGCTGTCGTAATGGCTGCGGATGCGGATGGTGCCGGCGCCACGCGGATCGCCGGGGCCGCGCCCGTCACGGGCCAGCGCCTCGGCGGCATTGCGCAAAAGGTTCAGCACCAGTTGCACGATGCGGTCGCCATCGACCAGCGCCAGCGGCAGCGAGGGGTCGTAATCGGTCACCACCTGCGGCCCGCCCGGACCGGGGCGCGCCAGTTCGAAACTTTGCCGCGCGCGGTCCAGAACATCGTGAATATTGACCGCCGCCCGCAGCGGGGCCGAGGTGTCGCCAAAGCGTTCCACCTGATCCAGCAGCGCCACCACGCGGCGGCTTTCAGCCACGATCAGATCGGCAAGGTCGCGATCCTGCGGCGACAACCCGTCAGCCAGCAATTGCGCCGCGCCGCGAATACCGGCCAGCGGGTTCTTGATTTCATGCGCCAGCATTTCCGCCATGCCGATGGCGGCGCGGGCGGCATGGCGGTGGCGGCCCTGCCCCAGCCGCGCCGGATCGGCGGGCTGGATGACCAGCTGCGCCCCCTCATCCGCCAGCCGCGACAGATACACCCCGGCGCGGCGCATCTCATACCCTCCGGCGCGGTCCCCGATTTCCCAGATCAGGCCGTCGCGAAACACCGTGTCGCCAGTCAGCTGCGCCAGCATTTGCGGCAACAGCGGGTCGACGCGCAACCGCGCCAGCAGGCCGGGGTCGTTCAGCGCCAGCCCGCGCACCGACCGCCCCGAGACATTCAGCCACAATTCCGCCGCATCGTTCAGCGCCGCGATCCGCTCCCGCGCGTCAAAGCGCAGCGCCGGCAGCGGCAGCGCCTGCCACGCCCCGGCATCGCCCGCCGTCGCGCCGGGTCGGGTCGTGCCGCTGCTCATGCTGCGCCCCTTTGGGCGGTGGGTTCGGGCGTGGGCCCGGCCACCGCGCCGGGGGCGTCGGCAAAGACCTGCGCGATCAGGCGCAGCGCCTGTTCCGGGCTGTCGGCGCGAAACAGCGCATCACGCGCGCCCGCCCCGGCACCGGCCTGATCGGCATACCAGCCCAAATGCTTGCGCGCCACGCGCAGCCCCACCGCGATGCCGTAATGCGACAGCATGTCGTCGTAATGGGTCGCGACCGCATCGGCCAGCGCCGCGCCGCGCGGAATATCGGGGGCCGGGGTGCCATACAGCGCATGGGCGATCCCGGCCAGCCGCCAGGGCGCACCTTGCGCGCCGCGCCCGACCATCACCGCATCCGCGCCGCTGTCGCGCAGGGCGGCGCGGGCGCTGTCGGCATCGACAATATCGCCATTGGCCACCAGCGGCAGTTCGGGCACCGCCTGACGCACCGCGCGGATCGCCCGCCAATCGGCCCGGCCCTTGTAAAACTGTGCCCGCGTGCGGCCATGCACGGTCAGCATCGCCACCCCGGCATCGGCGGCACGACGCGCCAGTTCCGGCGCATTGCGGCTGTCATCGTCCCAGCCAAGCCGCATTTTCAGCGTCACCGGCAGGTCGCCTGCCTGCCGCGCGGCCTGCACCGTGGCCTCGATCAGGGTCAGCGCGTGGTCCAGATCGCGCATCAGCGCCGCCCCGGACAGACCGCCCGTCACCTTCTTGGCCGGGCAGCCCATATTGATGTCGATGATCCGCGCCCCCATGCCCGAGACGATGCGGGTGGTATGTGCCATCGCCCCGGCCTCGCGCCCGGCGATCTGGACGCTGACCGGCAGTCCGCCGCCGACCATCGCCCTGGCCCGCACCGCCGCCCGGGTCGAGGGGCGCGGGGTGACCATCTCGGTGCTGGCGACCATTTCCGAGACCACCAGCCCGGCCCCGTGCCGCGCCACCGCGCGCCGGAACGGCAGATCGGTAATGCCCGCCATCGGCGCCAGAAACACCGGCGGGTCCAGCACCATATCGGCAAGTCTGATCGGATTGGCTTGGGTCATGTTGTGGTCCTAGGATGGCGCGACGCGGGCGAACAGCAGCCGCCCGGCTTGTGCTGTGAAAATCGTCACGTTAACGGCGATATTGCCCGATTTGCGCGCTGTCTGCACAATAAATGTGCAATTCGCAATCTTCGCCGCCGCGTCATCCCCCGCTGGCCGTGCCGGCAAAGCCCGGCTAACCTTGCGGCAAGGACGCACCGCCAGATCGGTGCGCAGGGGAGGTGTGATGTTTCTGTCGGTATTCGATATTTTCAAGGTCGGGATCGGCCCGTCATCGTCGCATACGATGGGACCGATGCTGGCGGCGGCGCGGTTTCTGGACCGGCTGCGCGCGGCGCCGTTTACCGCGCATGGCCTGCGCGCCAGCCTGCATGGCAGTCTGGCCTTTACCGGCAAGGGCCATGCCACCGACCGCGCGGTGATTCTGGGGCTTGCCGGGCTGTCGCCCGAGACCATGGACCGCGACAAGGCCGAGGCCCTGCTGGCCGCCAATCGTGACAGCGGTCAGCTGCACCCGCCGGGCCTGCCGACCCTCGGCTTTGACCCGGCCCGCGACCTGCGCTTTGACCATGACCGCACCCTGCCCGGCCATGCCAATGGCATGGTGCTGTCGGCCCATGACGCGCAGGGCGATGTGATCCTGTCCGAGACCTATTATTCCATCGGCGGCGGCTTTGTGCTGACCGCGGACGAGCTGGCGGCGCGCGGCGACGAGACCCGGACCGAGGCCGGGCCGGACGTGCCGTTTCCCTTTGCCAGTGCCGCGCAGATGCTGACCATGGCGCAGGCCAGCGGCAAAACCATCGCGCAGATGAAATTCGCCAATGAATGCCGCCAGCGCAAGGACAGCGATATCCGCGACGGGCTGGACCGGGTCTGGCAGGTGATGCGCGACTGCATGGATCGCGGTCTTGGCACCGGGGGCACCCTGCCCGGCGGGCTTGGGGTGCGGCGGCGGGCAGCGGCGATCCATGACAGCCTGCTGCGCGAACGCGGCATGAACCTGACCGCGCCGCATATCATCAATGACTGGATGTCGGTCTATGCCATGGCCGTGAACGAGGAAAACGCCGCTGGCGGACAAGTGGTCACCGCGCCCACCAATGGCGCCGCCGGGGTGGTGCCGGCGGTGATCCGCTATTGGCTGGACCATGTGCCCGGCGCCAGCGCCGACCGGCTGGGGGATTTCCTGCTGACCGCCGCCGCGATCGGCGGGCTGATCAAGCATAATGCCAGCATATCAGGCGCCGAATGCGGCTGTCAGGCCGAGGTCGGGTCAGCCAGCGCCATGGCTGCGGCGGGGCTGGCAGCGGTGCTGGGGGCGACACCTGAACAGGTTGAAAACGCGGCGGAAATCGCGCTGGAACATCATCTGGGCATGACCTGCGACCCGGTCAGGGGGCTGGTGCAGGTGCCCTGCATCGAACGCAATGGCCTTGGCGCGATCAAGGCTGTTTCCGCCGCCAGTCTGGCACTGCGCGGGGATGGCCAGCATTTCGTGCCGCTGGATGCCGCGATTGAAACCATGCGCCAGACCGGTCGCGATATGTCCGAGAAATACAAGGAAACCTCGCTGGGGGGGCTGGCGGTGAACGTGCCCAATTGCTGATCGGGGCTGTTGATCAGAAAGACGCGCATTAACCGGATATCAAGGATTTCGTGTCACGAAGGGGCATCTGTCACGCGAATCATTTGTCATGTCCCTGCATCCCACACCGACCCCTGCCCCACGCCCCGTCCCGGCCCGCACCCCGCAAAGGACGGGACAAGCACCTGACCGGCCAGCTGCGGCGCAGCCCCCGCCGTGACCGCCGGACAGTGCGGGATCAGTGGCGGCCTGTTGGTTTGCTGCCTGTCTGGCGGCTTGCCCCGGCCTTGCCCGATGGTCTAGGCAGGATGTGACGTGATCTGAAAAAAATCAGGGTTCCGAAACATGAAACTTCGTCTGGCCGTGCTGGCCCTGCTGCCCATGACCCTTGCCGCCTGTGACGAGGCCGCGATGAAAGACTTTCAGGCCTCGCTGGGGCTGACCAACCGCGATGCCGCCGCCGTGGCCGCCGCACAGCCCCCGGCCAAACCGCAACCGCCAGCGGTGTCGCCGCTGGAACAGCCCATCGAACTGGCCGGGGGCAGCCAAAGCCTGCGCGCCACCGCACAGGCCGCGACCGTCGATCTGACCCGCTTTACCGCCAGTGGCACCGAAAAGGTCTGGACCGTGGATGTGGCGGGCGACAAGGCGACGTATCGGCGCCCGGATGCGAAAGCCGCCACCATCAGCCTGCGCCGCATCGTCTATGCTGGTGGGGCGGAATTTGTTGGCGTGTTTGGCGGGGCGCCCTTTACCATCCGCGTTTCGGCTGGCGAATGCGCCGGGCCGGATGGCAAGACCTGGCCGCTGACCGCCAAATTGCGCAGCGGCAGCACCCATCTGGCTGGTTGTGCCAGACCCACCGCCACAACCACAACGGAAAAGGACGCGAAAACAGCGGCCAAGTCCTGATTGCTGATCGCGGCGGCGCAGCGCGGAAACCCGCGCATGTGCCGCAGGCGCCGCCTTTGCGCTGGTCTGACCGACAGGCAGCGGCTAACATGCGGGCAAATCAGACGAGGGATATATCCGATGCGCCGTTCCCCCCGCTATCGCCTGCTGATGGCCACCACCCTGCCTGCGGCCCTGTTCGTGATTTCGGGGGCGGGGTCAGCCGGTCCGCTGATCGGTCAGGGACGCAACACCTATGGGATGCCGGGCGCCATCGACACCCCCACCGCCGAGGTTTATCCCGACGCGACGCTGGGGGCGGCCACCAACAAAAGCGATTACGCACAGCGCAACAACCTGATCTTTCAGGCCGCGCCGCAGCTGACCGTCGGCCTGCGCTATTCCAAGGTGGACGGGATCGACCAGCGTCTGGGCTATCTGTGGGATCGCAGTTTCGATGCCCATTATCAGGTCTTTGGCGAACAGGGCTGGCGTCCGGCGGTTGCCGTCGGCCTGCGCGATTTCATCGGGACCGGCCTGTATTCGGGTGAATATATCGTCGCCACCAAATCGCTGACCCCCGATATCCGGGTCAGCGCCGGGATCGGCTGGGGCCGGCTGGCTGGCAAGGCCCGCCCGATCGAATATGGCGATGAGGGTGGCAAGCTGAACAGCAGCGACTGGTTCCGTGGCGGCGCCAAACCCTTTGGTTCGATCACCTGGCAGGCGACGGATCGCCTCAGCTTTGCGGCGGAATATGCCAATGATAAATACACGCTTGAGGAAGAACAGGGCATCGACGCCCCTGACAGCCATCTGAACCTTGGCGTGACCTATCGTCTGGGCGAGGCGTATCAGATTTCGGCCTATACGATTGGCGGCAAAACCTTCGGCGCGCAGTTCAGTTTTGCGCTGAACCCGCGACAGTCCCCCTATCCGTCGGGGCTGGAGCCCGCACCGGCCCCGGTGCGCCCGCGCCCCGCCCCCGCCGCCGACCCCGAGGGCTGGTCGGGCCACTGGCACAGCGACCCCAGCGCGCAGCCCGCCATTCAGACCGCCCTGGCTGCGGCGCTGAAAAAGGACGGTCAGGTGCTGGAATCCATGTCGCTTGGCCCGCAGCGCGCCGAGATCCGCATCGACAACCGCCGCTATGTTCAGCAGGCCGAGGCCGTGGGCCGTGCCGCGCGGCTGATGACCCGTGCCCTGCCCCCCTCGGTCGAGACGCTGGTTATCACCAATCTGCGCAACGGCGTGCCGGTCAGTTCCGTCACCCTGCGCCGCAGCGATGTCGAGCGGCTGGAAAACACCGCTGCCGCCCATATCGCCGCCCGCGCCACGATCACCGACGCCCCCGCCCGCGCGGCGGGGCTGGTGGCGGCGGACGGGGTCTATCCGCGGCTGCGCTGGTCGCTGAAACCTTATCTGTCCACCTCGATCTTCGACCCTGAGGAGCCGTTCCGTTACGAGGTCGGCGCATCGCTGAGCGGTTCTTACGAATTCACGCCCGGCCTGTTTGTCGATGGCGAATTGCGCCAGCGCGTGGCCGGCAATCTTGGCAAGGACAGCGAGCATAAAGAACCGACCAGCAAATATATCGTGCGCTCGGACAGCTGGAAATATTCCGGCCAGACCGCGCCGGTCATCCGGCGGCTGGCGGTGACCTATAACACCAAGCTCAGCGACAATCTGTATGGTCAGGTGTCCGCCGGGATGCTGGAACATATGTATGGCGGCCTGCATGGCGAGGTGCTGTGGAAGCCCGTCAACAGCCGTCTGGCCATCGGGGCCGAGCTGTCGCGGGTCAAAAAACGCAGCCCCGAACAGCTGTTCGAATTCGAGGATTACGAGACCACAACCGGCTTTGTCACCGCCTATTACGATTTCGGCGGCGGCTATGTCGGCAGCATCGCGGCGGGTCAGTTTCTGGCCAAAGACAAGGGTGTCAGCGTCGGTCTGGACCGCGAATTTGCCAATGGCTGGAAGCTGGGGGCCTTCGCGACCAAGACCGACATGTCCGCCGAGGAATTTGGCGAGGGATCGTTCGACAAGGGTATCCGTCTGTCGATCCCGCTGGGATGGGCGACCGGGCAGCCATCGAAGGCGACGGTCGGTCAGGAAACCCGGTCGCTGACCCGCGATGGCGGGGCGCGTCTGGACCTGCCCAACAGGCTGTATGACACCGTGCGTCCCAATGATGCCGGGAAACTGTATGAAGGCTGGGGGAAATTCTGGCGATGACGGGGCACAGCATGACAGGCGGCATGGCAGGGGCACAGCGGATGGCGGTTCAGGGCGAAATGACGGCAGGTCACGGCAAGGCGCTGCCGCGCGCTGTGACCGGCGCGGCGCTGGTGGCGGCGATGCTGCTGGCTGGCTGTGGCAATGACCGCGATGGCGCGGGCAGTCTGGTCCAGATCGCTGGCGCTGCGCGACAGGCCGTGGCCGGGATCGGCGGTGACAAGAACACCCCCGCCCAACCCGCTGATACGCCACAGGCGATGGCGGCGCGCGCATTGCAGGCCAATCCCGGCCCGCTGATCATGGCGGGGCTGGAAAGCATGGGCACGACGCAGGTCATGGCGCTGACCGGTCAGAATGGTGCCATGCGCACCTATATGACGCCCTCGGAACAGGCGCTGATCTTGCGTGACGGGATGCTGGTTGGAACCAAAGGTCTGGGCAATGACCTGTCCGTGGCCGAGGCTGACAATTCGGCCGCCCTGATCCGCGCCCGGCGCAGCGGGCAGGCACAGCGGGTAATGCGCTTTATCAGTGGCGATGGCGTCGAACGGCCGCTGCCGATCAATTGCAGCATCGCCCCCGGTCCCAAGCCCGGCACCATGGTCGAGGATTGCACGGGCAACGGGGTGGCGTTCCAGAACAGCTATCTGGTGCAGGGCGGCGCAATTCCGGTTTCGCGGCAATGGGTTGGCCCGGCATTGGGCTATGTCACCATTCAGGTGCTGCGGCCCTGATCGCGCGGCCCAGACGGGGGCACGCCCGCTGCTGGTGTCGGACATCAGGATGCGGCCTGCCCACCCTTTTGCGGGCGCGTGAAACGGCGGCGGGGTGCGCTTAACCCTTGGGCATATCCGGCAGGCCGGCATACCTGGGTGCCTTGTCGATGCTGTCGGTCCAGTCGGCGCGGCTGGCAAAGCAGATATGCGCGGCGGGGCGGATGCTGACCGGGCTGTCAAGTGACCCGGCGGGCACCATGAGCGGGCCGGATGGGGTGATCAGACTGGGCAGCGCCGACCCGCATGTGACGCAAAAACTTTTGACATGCCGGGTTTGCGGCAGACGGAACATCCGGACATTATCCTGCCCTTTCAGCCACAGAATGCGCGCAGTGTCGGAAAACAGGTTGGCCGCATGGGCCGCGCCGGTATCCTTGCGGCAGCGGCTGCAATGGCACAGGAAGAAATGGTCAAACAGCCCCTGAATGCGAAACCGGACGGCGCCGCACAGACAGCTGCCTGATGCCATATCTTTCATGTCACATCCCTTTCTTCCGCTTGGCGGCCACGGGCGCAACACCTGATGACCGCCTGTCAGATTCGCTGGCAATGCCGTTGGGCGCGGCCTTGGGCCAGCTTGCCTGACATCAGCCCGATTCTGCCCTCGGCCTGCGCTGTGCGAAAGCCCTGCCAGCCTGGGCCCGGTTTGCGGCGGATCCCCCGGCAGAAGGACGATCAGCGCCGGATTCGACCACAGCGCATATGAAAAAAGGGCCGAGGCAAAGCCTCGACCCCCTTCAGAACAGCCCGTAAGGGCAAATTCTTACGAGTCGTCGTTGTCCGAAGCGACAGCAGCGATCACGCCCAGCAGCAGCAGGGCGGGAACGACCAGACCGGCGTTCGAGGAAGCCGGTTTGGTGTCGACGACGACGGGCTCGACGTCAACGACGGGGGCAACATAGCCACCGGCCAGGGCGGTCGAGGCGGACAGGCCGAGGGCGGCGACGAAGGTAGCAAACTTGGTCATGATCATGCTCCGTACAGTGCTAGTGAAAGCTGCCATTCCTGACAGCATCGCAGCGACAGTCGCACAAAGCCGGGACAAATAAAAGCGGTTCGCTTCGTTTCCCATGAGGCGTTGCGCCACTGTTGCATATTGGACAACAAAACCCGGAAGCGGCGGTTCCGACCGGGCCGACAGAACCGGTAAGGCGTTGCAAATATGCGACTATTGCCCTGTCTGCGGGGTGAATTGCGGGGCTATTCGGGCTTGCCCGCGCAGGCCGAACACAGACCGACAGATTCGAAACTGCTGCGTTCCACCGTAAAGCCCAGACCCTGCGCCAGTTCGGCCATCATGGCGCGGACCTGATGGGCGTCGGCCTCGGCCACGGTGTTGCAGTTGCGACAGATCAGGAAGGCCGGGGCATGGCTGTGATCGGGCGAGGTGCAGGCGGTAAAGGCGTTCAGCCGCTGAATGCGATGCGCCAGCCCGTGTTCGACCAGAAAATCCAGCGCGCGATAGACCACCGGCGGCTGTTTGCCGAACCCGTCCTGCGCCAGCCGGTCCAGCACCTCGTAGGCGCCCATGGCGCGATGCGCCTCAAGCAGGATTTCCAGCGTGCGCCGCCGCACCGGGGTCAGCCGCGCGCCCTGCCGTGCCAGCAATGCCTCGGCGGTTTGCATGGATTGGGTGATGCAGGCGCCGTGGTCATGTTCGTGAAAAACCGATGCCTGATCCATGCCGTTGCCCGTTGCCTGCCCTGTCGGGTGATGTGAATGCCGTCCTGACCGGACCGTCATAACCTAGACGCTGTGCACGGCTGCAGCAAGGCGCGTGGCGGTGTGGCTGTCGGTTGCGGCCCGAATCGAGGCGCGGGCGGCAGGCGGAAATGCGCGCAGACTGGCGGCACCGGGGCGCCCACCCTTTGCGGAACCTGACGTAACTTGTTGAAATTACGAACGTCTATTCGCCAGAAGGCAGATCGCAAAAAACCCGACTCTTTTTCTTTGACATTACCCAGAAAAAGAGTCAGTTATGGGGTCACCAGCAGGAAACCCGATGGGAGACGCATCATGACCGCCCTCAACCCGACCGATTTCACCCGTCCCGGCACGCATCCGCTGTCATCGCTGCCCCAGCATGATGCACAGCGCCTGACCGCCGGTGGCAATCAGGCGCTGATCATGCTGAACGATCAGGTTTATCAGCTGCGCATCACCCGCGCCGGAAAGCTGATCCTGACCAAGTAATCAGCCTTTGGGGGTGCGGGGTTTGCGCGGGCCGCCTTGCGGCCTGTCGCCACGCGGCTTGTGACCGCCGAACCCGCCTTTCCGATCCGGCTGGCCCTTGCCCGGTTCCCGACGGGCGGGGCCAAAGCCGGTGTTGCGACCGGCAGGCTTGTCCATTCCCGAACGGCCCGAATGCTGCGGACGGGATTTTCCCTCCTCGTTGCCGCGCTTGCCGAAAGCCTGCCGGTCGCCCTTGCCCTGATGCGATTTGAGCCCTGACGCGCGATCGCCATCGCGGCGTTCGCCGTAAGGCTTGCGGTCCCCATCACGGCGTTCGCCGTAGGGTTTACGGTCGCCATCACGGCGTTCACCGTAAGGCTTGCGGTCGCCATCACGGCGTTCGCCGTAGGGTTTACGGTCGCCATCACGGCGTTCACCGTAAGGCTTGCGGTCGCCATCGCGGCGTTCACCGTAGGGTTTGCGGTCACCATCACGGCGTTCACCGTAAGGCTTGCGGTCGCCATCGCGGCGTTCACCGTAGGGTTTGCGGTCGCCGTCCCGCCGTTCACCGTAGGGTTTACGATCACCATCGCGACGTTCGCCATAGGGTTTACGATCACCATCGCGACGTTCGCCATAGGGTTTGCGGTCGCCATCACGGCGTTCACCATAGGGTTTGCGGTCGCCATCGCGACGTTCGCCATAAGGCTTCTTGTCGAACGGCTTGCGGTCGCCGTCGCGGGGGGCGTCGTCACGGCGGTGGCGGGGCTTTCGGGGGGCATTGGCGTCGCGCGGGCCGTCAAAGCGGGGCTTGTCGAAGCCGGGCTTTCCAAAACGGGGCTTGTCGAAACCGCCACGACCGGCGCCGTTGCGGTCGCGGTTATCACGGTCACGGCCTTGGTCGTCACGCGGGGCGCGGTCACGGGGCGCGCCGCCACGGTCGCGGCCAAAGCCGCCGCGCGCCGGGCGATCGCCGCGCGCGCCATCCTCGGCGCCACGGGCGCGGAAGCCGCGTTCGCGGGGGGCGTCCTCGGCCTCGCCGGTCAGCAGGCCGCCAAGCTGGTCGCGCAGGACCCGGCGCTTGACTTCACGGACCTCGTTTTCCTCCATCCCGGTCAGTTTGAAGGGACCATAGCCGACGCGGATCAGCCGGTTCACCACCAGCCCGACATGGGCCATGGCGCGGCGGATTTCGCGG
The DNA here is from genome assembly GCF_044335505.1 of Paracoccus jiaweipingae. Classification (NCBI taxonomy): domain Bacteria; kingdom Pseudomonadati; phylum Pseudomonadota; class Alphaproteobacteria; order Rhodobacterales; family Paracoccaceae; genus Paracoccus; species Paracoccus jiaweipingae. The sequence continues at coordinate 379,117 of NZ_JBISBS010000003.1, forward strand.
TTCTTACCCTCGCGCAGGCCAACGGTCAGCCAGGCATTCGCGCCTTGCTGGCTGTCGAGGCGGATCTCCATCGGCTGGAAATCCTCGCCGTCGATGGTGGCGCCGCGACGCAGCGGGTCGAAGGTCAGGTCATTGGGGCGGCCATTGACGCGCACCCGATAGCGGCGCAGCCAGCCGGTGGTCGGCAGTTCAAGCCGGCGCTTAAGCTCTCCATCATTGGTCAGCAGCAAAAGCCCCTCGGAATTGAGGTCAAGCCGGCCCACCGACATCACCCGCGGCAGGTCGCGCGGCAAGGCGTCGAACACGGTCTGGCGGCCCTTTTCATCGGCCTCGGAGGTGACCAGCCCGGTGGGTTTGTAATACAGCCACAGCCGGGTGTCCTGAGGTTCCTCCATCGGTTTGCCGTCGATGCGGACCTTGTCGGCGGGGGTGATGTCCAGCGCCGGGCTGTCGATTTTCTGGCCGTTCACGGTGACGCGGCCTTCCATGATCATGCGCTCGGCCTCGCGGCGGCTGGCCACGCCGGACCGCGCCATCGCCTTGGCAATGCGTTCGCCGGTCTTGGCCTCGGGTGCGGCAGCGGCGGGGGCATCGGTGGCACACTGTTCGGGCTGGTCGGGTTCGGGCTGGGGCTGTTCGGCCCGGGCCTGTTGAACCTGCGCCGGTTCGGAATGGGCCTGTTCAGGCTGGTCCTGCCGGGGGCTGTCCAGTTCGGGCTGTTCGGATTTCGGGGTTTCGGGGGTCTCGGTCATGCGATTCTCTCCTGCGCATCGCTGCGGTGGCAAAGGGCGGCGTCTAGACCCAACGCAGCACAAAGGAAAGCGGTTCTTGCAGGCGGCGGAATTTGGCGCGAAAAAGCGCCATGACATTCATCAGCCATATGCCACAGGCGCTGGAACAGGCCCGCGCTGCCGCCCGCCGTGGTGAAGTGCCGGTGGGCGCGGTGATCACCGATCCGCAGGGCCGCGTTGTCGCCGCCGCCGGCAACCGCACACGCGAACTGGCCGACCCCACCGCCCATGCCGAGATTCTGGCCATTCGTGACGCCTGTCGCGCGCTGGGGTCGGAACGGCTGGTCGGGCACCGGCTGTGGGTGACGCTGGAACCCTGCCCGATGTGCGCCGCCGCCATCGCCGCCGCCCGCATCGCGGTGTTGTATTACGGGGCCGATGACCGGCGCATGGGCGGGGTGGTGCATGGGGCGCGGGTGTTTGCCCATCCGCAATGCCACCACCGTCCCGAGGTTCACGACGGGTTATGCGCCGCCGAAGCGCAGGCCCTGTTGCGCGACTTTTTTGAAAGCCGGCGGTGACGCGCTGGCGCTGCGGGTGGCGGGACAGGGGCGCTGCCCCTCGGGGCCTGCGGCCCCTCACCCCGAGGTATTTCGGACAGGGGCGAGGGCGCCGGGCTTGCCTGTGGCGGGGGTTGTGCCTATAGAGGCCGGGACGCGGGTGTAGCTCAATGGTAGAGCAGCAGCCTTCCAAGCTGAATACGTGGGTTCGATTCCCATCACCCGCTCCACCTTCTTTTCCTGTCGGGGTTTCGCATCTGGCGCGGGCGGGTTGTGCCGGCGGGTGGGCGTGCCTATCTTCTGGCGCGAACGGGGAAAGGAATGATCATGTCCCAGGGCGCCATGCGGCGATTGTCTTTCTGGCTGCTGATGCTGCTGACGCTGTATGCGTCGCTGTCCGGCGCGGCGTAGGGGGCGGTCATGGCCAAGCGTTTTTCCGGTCGCTATTCGCCCGACGGGCGCGGTGGCGATCTGCGCCCCGAAGCGGCGCCGCGGCTGCCGCAGGTGCCGCGCCACCCCTATGAATCGCGCACCACATGGGTCACCGTCATGGCCAGCCCGTTTCTGCTGGGGGCGTTTTTTCAGGGACCGGTGGGGCTGGTGACCAGTCTGGCGGGCTTTGGTATACTGGCCGCGGGCATGTGGCTGACCCGCGAGGGACTGAAGGCCGAGGCGGCCTATGACGCCCGCCCGGTGGCGCGGCGCCCGGCCATCCCGCGCAAGCTGTTTGGTGGCATTCTGACCGGGTTGGGGCTGGCGGTTGGCGCGGCGGAACCGGGGGCGCTGGCCGGGGCGGGGCTGATCGGCTTTGCCGGGGCGGTGCTGCACTGGTTGTCGTTCGGGCCGGACCCGATGTGCGACAAGGGCATGGAAGGCGTGGATGCGTTCCAGCAGGACCGGGTGGCCCGCATCATCACCGAGGCCGAGACTTATTTAAGCGGGATGCGCGATGCGATTCTGCGCACCAATGACCGCCGGCTTGAGGCCCGCGTGGCCATGTTCGCCGCTACCGCGCGCGAATTGTTCCATCAGGTCGAAAAAGACCCCGGCGATCTGGCCGCCGCGCGGCGGTATCTGGGCGTTTATCTGATGGGGGCGCGCGATGCGACGGTGAAATTCGCTGATCTGTATGCGCAGACCCATGATGCGCGCGCGCGGGCCGATTACGAATCGCTGCTGACCGATCTGGAGGCCAATTTCACCCAACGCACCCGCAGCCTGATCGAATCGGGACGCAGTGACCTTGATATCGAAATCGAGGTCCTGCGCGAGCGTCTGGCCCGCGAGGGCGTCCGCCCCCCAAGCGACCCCCTGGCCGACAGCGATCATGCCGCCGAAACCGCCCCCAGGGCCTTGCCGCAATTGCGCGGGCAGACCATCGACAGCCTGTTGCGCGCGACCCAGAAGCAGCGCCGGGACTGACGCCTGCAATGCCGCGTTTTGCCCTGCTGATCGAATATGATGGCGGCCCTTTTGCCGGCTGGCAGGCGCAGGCCGACCAGCCCAGTGTACAGGGCGCGATCGAGGCCGCGCTGGCCCGGCTGGACCCCGGTTTTGCACGCGGCGCGCGCATTGCCGCCGCCGGGCGCACCGATGCCGGGGTTCACGCCACGGGCCAGGTGGCGACGGCGGATCTGGACCGCGACTGGGACGAATTCCGGCTGGCCGAGGCGCTGAACTGGCACCTCAAGCCCGCGCCGGTGGCGGTGCTGGCGGCGCGGCGGGTGGCGGATGATTTCCACGCCCGGTTTTCCGCGACCGAGCGGCGCTATCTGTTCCGGCTGATCCAGCGCCGCGCCCCCGCCACGCTGGAGGCCGGGCGCGTCTGGCAGGTGCGCAACGAATTGTCGCTGGATGCAATGCAGGCTGGCGCGCGGCATCTGCTGGGTCAGCATGATTTCACCACGTTCCGCAGCAGCATCTGTCAGGCGCAAAGCCCGGTCAAAACGCTGGACGCGCTGGCGATCAGCCGCCACGACACCCCGTTCGGGGCCGAATACCGCTTTACCCTGCGGGCGCGGTCGTTTCTGCACAATCAGGTCCGGTCCATCGTCGGGACGCTGGAACGGGTGGGTGCCGGGTCGTGGCCGCCCGGGCGCGTCGCCAGCGCCCTTGCCGCGCGCGACCGTGCCGCCTGCGGTCCGGTGTGCCCGCCGCAGGGGCTGTATCTGACGGGTGTGGGCTATCCCGAGGACCCGTTCGGGGCGTGACCCCTGATGCCCTGCCCCTCAGCGGGTCGGCTTGCGGCGGCGGATACGTTCATCGCGGCGGGTCAGCACGATCTTGACCGTGTGCCAGATCACCCACAAATCCAGCAGCAACGTGCGCTGGCGCTGATAGATCAGGTCGATGCGCAGCTTGGCCGGCAGGCAGCGGCGGTAATAGGCGGCCTCGGTCGCCTCGGGGGTTTTGCAGCGCGACATGATGCGGTCTTCGTGGCGGTGATAGATCAGCGTCGCCAGACCGGTCACACCGGGGCGGCTTTTCAGCACCTGACCGTAAAGCGCTGGGAAGCGTTCGACGAATTCGCGCATGGGCGGGCGCGGTCCGACAAAGCTCATGTCGCCGCGCAGGATGTTCCAGATCTGCGGCAATTCGTCGATGCGGGTGCGGCGCAGAAACCTGCCGATGCGGGTGATGCGCCAGTGCTTGTGGGCGCCGGTCGCGCCGCGGTCGGGCTGGTCATCGGTGACGGGGGCCATGCTGCGCAGTTTGTATTGGGTAAAGGCGACACCGGGGGCGGACATGCGTTCGGCCCGGTAAAAGACCGGCCGGCCCTGCACGATCAGCAGCACCACCGCCATCACCACGATCACCAGACCCAAGGGCAGCAGCAACACCAGCGCCAGCAGCAGATCGGTCAGGCGCTTGCTGATGGTCATGCCGATGCGCGCCCCAATGCGCGGCTGTGTGGGCGCACGGCGCCCCGCGACCGGCCCTTGCGACGGGTCGGCCAGGCCGGCATCGCGCAGGACGGCGTAATCCTGCGCCTTGGCCGTGCTGCGGCTGAACCAGTCATTCTGCAAGGCCAATTTTTCCCCTCCGCCACGGGCAAGTGTCGGTTATATAAGGCGCTTAACCCTGTTTAGCCTGCTTAACAAACCCATTCTTGGCAGGGTTGCATCTTCGGCAATATCTTGCGCAACCGTGGCGGAAAGGTCACTGTGGCGGCAAAGGGGGTGTCATGCGCAAGTTTCTGGTCCTTCTCGATGACAGCCGCGAATGTCTGAACGCGATGCGCTTTGCCGCAATGCGCGCGGCCAGCACGCAGGGCGGGGTGGTGATCCTGTCGGTGATCGCCCCGGACGAGATCCAGCACGGCTTCGGTGTGGCCGATGTCATGCGCGCCGAGGCGCAAGAACGAATCGAAGCCCATTTCGAGGTCTTTGCCAAATGGATGCGCGCCCGCCCCGGCATCGAACCCGAACTGGTCATCCGCGAGGGCGACGCGGCCACCGAATTGCTGGCGCTGTTGCAGGACGATCCCGGCATCGGTGTGGTGGTGCTGGGGGCCTCGGGTGACAGCAGCGGGCCGGGACCGGTCATTACCCGCCTGCTGCGCGAGATCGGCGGGCTGCCCTGCCCCATCACCATCGTTCCCGCCGAAATCAGCAAGGAACGGCTGGAACGCATCACCTGACCGGGCCGCCCATCCGCCAGCGCCGCCGCCCCCGCCTGCCGATACGGCCGCAGCCGGTGATCACAGCCCGCCTGTCGGGGCGCGGTTTTCTTGACCTGCGCCCCATTGCAGCCCATATCTGCCGCCAAAGGAGCCCGCACCATGTTCATCCAGACCGAAACCACCCCGAACCCCGCCACGCTGAAATTCCTGCCCGGCCAGACCGTGCTGGATGGCGCCACCGCCGACTTCCCCGAGGCCGGGGCGGCCAGCGCCTCGCCGCTGGCGACGCGCATCTTTGCCGTCAGGGGCGTCAGCGGGGTGTTTCTGGGGACCGATTTCATCACGGTCACCAAGGCCGATGACGCGGAATGGGACCATCTGAAACCCTCGGTTCTTGGCGCTATCATGGAACATTTCCAATCCGGCGCCCCCGCGATCGAGGGCGCACAGGCGGCCAGCGGCGGCCATGCCGACCACAGCGGCGAGGATGCGGAAATCGTCAGCCAGATCAAGGAATTGCTGGACACGCGGGTGCGCCCGGCGGTGGCCCAGGACGGCGGCGACATTACCTTTCACGGCTTTGATCGCGGCATCGTCTATCTGCATATGCAGGGGGCCTGCGCGGGCTGCCCGTCCTCGACCCTGACGCTGAAAATGGGGATCGAGAACCTGCTGCGCCATTACATCCCCGAGGTGATCGAGGTGCGTCCCGTTGCCTGACGGACTGATCCTTGGCTTTGACTGTTCGGCCGCGCATTGCGCGGCCGCTTTGCTTGCGCCCGACGGGCAGCTGCTGGCGGCCCGGCACGATGCAATGGCCAGGGGGCAGGCCGAACATCTGATGCCGATGCTGGCCGGGTTGCTGGACGGGGCCGGGGCCGGTTGGGGCGATGTCGGGCGAATCGGCGTCGGCACCGGACCGGGCAATTTCACCGGCATCCGCATTGCCGTGGCCGCCGCGCGCGGGCTGGCGCTGGCGCTGGGATGCCCCGCCATTGGCATTGCCGTGCCGCAGGCGGTGGCGCTGGGGGCGGGCAGGCCCTGCCGGGTTGTGCTGCCGGGGCGTCAGGGGCAGGTGATCTGGCAGGATTTCGATGCCAGCGGCCCCATCCCTGTCGCGCAGACCCCCATCGCGCAGGCCACCGAAACCGCCCTGCCCCCCGGCCCGCCGCCGCTGACCCAGCCCGCCTTTGCGCTGGCCGAGGCGATTGCCCGGCTGGCGCTGGCCCATGGCGATGCGCCGGCCCCGCGTCCGGCGCCGATTTACCTGCGCCCCGCCGATGCGGCACCGGCGCGCGACCGTGGCCCGGTGATGCTGGGGGCCGCGCCGTGACCCCCCAACAGATGGCGGCGCTGCACGCGGCCTGTTTCAGCCGCCCCCCACCCTGGGACGCGGCGGCCATCGCGGCGGTTCTGGACACGCGCGGCAGCTTTGTGCTGGACCGGCCGCAGGGCTTTCTGATTGGCCGCGTCATCGCGGACGAGGCCGAATTGCTGACCCTTGCCGTCGATCCACCGGCACGGCGGCAGGGGGTGGCGCGGGCGCTGTGCGACGAATTCGCGCGCCACGCCGCCAAGCAGGGCGCGGTTACCGCCTTTCTGGAGGTCGCCTCGGACAACCTGCCCGCGCAGGCGCTGTATGCCGGTCTGGGCTGGCAGGGCTGCGGGCGGCGGCGCGATTACTATGCGCCGGGGGTGGATGCGCTGGTGCTGCGCCGGGTGCTGCACAAGGTCGCGAAACTGTCCCAAGAATCAGGTTGACCGCTTGGTGACATTCTTTCCAAATGGGGCGATAAAAGCCCAAAACAGGCCCGCTGCGGCCATATCTCTGACGGGAGTTCCGAAATGTCCATGATGAAAACCCTGCTGGGGGGCGCTGCCGCGCTGGCGCTGTCTTCGGTCGCGGCGCTGGCCGATCCGGCGCTGATCTTTGACCTTGGCGGCAAGTTCGACAAATCCTTCAACGAGGCCGCCTATACCGGCGCCAAACGCTGGGTGGATGAAACCGGCGGCAAATACAAAGAACTGGAAATGCAGTCCGAGGCACAGCGCGAACAAGCCCTGCGCCGTCTGGCCGAAACCGGCGCCAACCCCATCGTGATGACCGGATTTGCCTTCAGCGAGGTGCTGGCCAAGGTCGCGGGCGATTACCCCGACACCAAATTCGTCATTATCGACGCCGTGGTCGAACAGCCCAATGTCCAGTCGATCATCTTTGACGAACCGGCGGGCAGCTATCTGGCCGGTATTCTGGCGGTGATGGCGTCGAAAACCCAGACCGTGGGCTTTATCGGCGGCATGGACGTTCCGCTGATTCACAAGTTCCAGTGCGGCTATGCGCAGGGCATCAAGGCCGCCAACCCCGAGGCGCGGCTGATCACCAACTTTACCGGCACCACCCCGACCGCGTGGAACGACCCGGTCAAGGGTGGCGAGCTGGCCAAGGCGCAGAAATCGCAGGGCGCGGATGTGATCTTTGCCGCTGCGGGCGGCACCGGCATCGGGGTTTTGCAGGCCGCCGCGGACGAGGGCATCCTGTCCATCGGTGTCGACAGCAACCAGAACCACCTGCATCCGGGCAAGGTGCTGACCTCGATGGTCAAGGCCGTGGATGTGGCGGTTTACGATGTCTTCCAGCAGGGCGAGGCGGTGGAACCCGGCCTCAAGGTCATGTCGCTGGCCAATGACGGTGTGCGGCTGGCGATGGATGACAATAACAAACCCCTGATCACCCCCGAGATGGAGGCCGCGATCACCGCCGCCGCCGACAAGATCAAATCGGGCGAGGTCAAGGTGCATGACTATATGACCGACAATAACTGCCCGGTGAACTGATGACGGCTGCGGCCATGACGACTGCGGGGGTGCGGGACGCAAGTTCCGCACCTCTCGCCATTGAATTGCGCGGAATTTCCAAGGCGTTTGGGGCGGTTCAGGCGAATCGCGACATCGACCTTGCGGTTCCGCGTGGCACCATCCACGGCATTATCGGTGAAAACGGCGCCGGCAAATCGACCCTGATGTCGATCCTTTACGGGTTCTATCGCCCCGATTCCGGGGAAATCCGTATCGGCGGCAGCCCGATCACCATCAGCGACAGCCAGACCGCCATTCGCGCCGGCATCGGCATGGTGTTTCAGCATTTCAAGCTGGTGCGCAATTTCACCGTGCTGGAAAACGTGATTCTGGGGGCCGAGGATGGCGGGCTGTTACGCCCCTCGCTGGCGCGCGCCCGGACCGAACTGAAAAAGCTGGCCGATGAATACGGGCTGCATGTCGACCCCGATGCGATGATCGACGAATTGTCGGTCGGCCACCAGCAGCGGGTCGAGATTTTGAAGGCGCTGTATCGCAAGGCCGATATCCTGATTCTGGACGAGCCGACCGGGGTGCTGACCCCGGCCGAGGCCGACCATTTGTTCCGCATCCTGCGCGGCCTGCGCGACGAGGGCAAAACCATCATCCTGATCACCCACAAGCTGCGCGAGATCATGGAAATCACCGATCAGGTCAGCGTCATGCGGCGCGGCCAGATGGTCGCATCGGTCACCACCGCGCAAACCAGCCCGACCGAGCTTGCGGAACTGATGGTCGGACGCAAGGTATTGTTGTCGGTCGACAAATCGCCCGCGAAACCCGGCGAACCGGTGTTGCAGATTGACAATCTGCGCATGGTTGATGCCGACCGCGTGGAACGTCTGCGCGGCATCGGCCTGACCATCCGCAAAGGCGAGATTCTGGGCATTGCCGGGGTGTCCGGCAACGGCCAGACGCAGTTGCTGGAAATCCTTGGCGGCTATCCCGAAAAGGGCGCGCGGGTCAGTGGCTCGGTGCGGCTGAACGGGCAGGAACTGGACCTCAGCGGGTTGAAATCCGACGCCGCCAGCCGCCGCGCGCGCGGCATTGGCCACGTCCCCGAGGACCGGCAGGCCGAGGGCCTGATCATGGATTTCAGCGCCTGGGAAAACATGGCCTTCGGCTATCACCGCCGCGCCGAATATCAGCGTGGTCCGCTGATGGACAATGCCGCCATCCGCGATGACACCGCCGCCAAAATGGACCGCTTTGACGTGCGCCCGCCCAACCCGGACCTGCCCGCCAAAAGCTTTTCCGGCGGCAACCAGCAAAAAATCATCGTCGCCCGAGAGATCGAGCGTCACCCCGACCTTCTGCTGGTCGGCCAGCCCACGCGCGGCGTCGATATCGGCGCGATAGAATTCATCCACAAACAGATCGTCGCGCTGCGCGATGCCGGTGCCGCGATCCTGCTGGTCAGTGTCGAGCTGGACGAGATCATGTCCCTGTCCGACCGCATCGCGGTGATGTTCGATGGCCGCATCATGGGCGAACGCCTGCCGCAGGATACCAGCACCGGCGAATTGGGGCTGCTGATGGCCGGGGTCGACCCCGCCAGCCATGACGCCAGCGCGGGCATTCCGCCTAAACAGGGCCAGCCCGGTGCCGGCCAGCCCGCAAAACCCGAACCGCCGCAAGGGGTGATCTGATGGACAAGATGCCGAAATGGGCGGATGTGGTGCTGACTCCGCTGATCTCTCTGCTGCTGGCCTTTGCCATCTCGGCGCTGGTGATTCTGGCGATCGGGGAAAGCCCGGTCGCGGCGCTGAAGGTGATGATCGAGGGCGCGCTGGGGTCCAGCTATGGCTGGGGGTTCACGCTGTATTACACCACCAATTTCATCTTTACCGGGCTGGCCGTCGCTGTCGCCTATCACGCCGGGCTGTTCAATATCGGCGGCGAGGGGCAGGCCGCGATGGGCGGGCTTGGCGTGGCGCTGGTCTGCCTGTTCATCCCGTGGCCGCACTGGTCGCTGGCGCTGCTTGGCGGCGCGGCGGGGGCGGCGCTGTTTGGGGCATTGTGGGCCTTGATCCCGGCCTGGCTGCAGGCCCGGCGCGGCAGCCATATCGTGATCACCACGATCATGTTCAACTTTATCGCCGCGGCGCTGCTGAACTATCTGCTGGTCAATGTGCTGCGTCCGGTGGGCAAGCAAGACCCCGCCACGGCCAATTTCCCGGCGGCCACGCATTTGCCGAAACTGTCCGAAATTGCGGCTGATTTCGGCATTCTGTGGGGCAAGAACACGCCGGTCAACGTCACCTTCATCGTGGCGCTGGCGGCCTGCTGGCTGGTCTGGCTGCTGATCTGGCGGACCCGGCTGGGCTATGAAATCCGCGCTTTCGGCAAATCCGAACCCGCCGCGCTGTATGCCGGCATCTCGCCCACGCGGATCACGCTGATCGCGATGCTGTTCTCGGGCGGGCTGGCCGGGCTGATGGCCATCAACAACACCATGGGCGAGGCCGAGCGCCTGATCCTGAACAGCGTCGAAGGCGCGGGCTTTATCGGCATCGCCGTGGCGCTGATGGGGCGCAACCACCCGGTCGGCATCCTGCTGGCGGCGCTGCTGTTCGGCTTCCTCTATCAGGGCGGGGGCGAACTGGCCCTGTGGACCTCGATCCCGCGCGAGCTGATCACCGTCATTCAGGCGCTGGTCATCCTGTTTACCGGGGCGCTGGACAATATGGTGCGGATGCCGCTGGAACGGCTGTTTCTGGCCATCCGCAAAGCGAAGGAGGCCGCGTGATGGATTGGCCGGCAATCATCCAGATCCTCGATTCCGCGCTGCGGCTGATGACGCCGCTGCTGCTGGCCTGCCTGGCGGGGCTGTATTCCGAACGCTCTGGCATTTTCGACATCGGGCTTGAGGGCAAGATGCTGATGGCGGCCTTTACCGCCGCCGCCACGGCTGCGGCGACGGGCAATGTCTGGCTTGGCGCGCTGGCCGGGGTCGGCGGCGCGGTGGCGCTGTCGCTGCTGCATGGCCTCGCCTCGATCACCTTTCGCGGCAACCAGCTGATTTCCGGGGTGGCGATCAACTTTCTGGCCTCGGGGCTGACGGTGCTGCTGGGGCAGAAATGGTTCGGCCTTGGCGGGCGCACGCCCTCGCTGTCGGGCAATGCCCGGTTCGAGCCGATCACCCTGCCCTTTGCCGACACGCTGTCCGGCGTGCCGGTGCTGGGGCCGCTTTACGCCGATGTGCTGTCGGGCCACACCATCCTGACCTATGTCGCGCTGCTGGCGGTGCCGGTGACGTGGTGGCTGTTGTTTCGCACCCGCTTTGGCCTGCGCCTGCGGGCGGTGGGGGAAAACCCGGCCTCGGTCGACACGGCAGGGGTCTCGGTCATTGCGCTGCGCTGGCAGGCGGTGGCGATCTGCGGGCTGCTGTGCGGGCTGGCGGGGGCCTATCTGGCGACCGGGCTTTCGGCGGGGTTTGTGCGCGAAATGACTGCCGGGCGCGGCTATATCGCGCTGGCGGCGCTGATCTTTGCCAAATGGCGCCCGCTGCACGCGCTGTTTGCCACCTTCCTGTTCGGCGTGATGGAGGCCCTGGCCAATTACTATCCCAATCTCGATCTGGGGGTTGTGACCGTGCCATCCATGTTCATGAACGCCCTGCCCTATATCCTGACTGTCATCATTCTGGCCGGCTTTGTCGGTCGGGCCACACCGCCGCGCGCGGGGGGGGAACCCTATGTCAAAGAACGCTGAAACCCTTGCCAGCCTGATCCGCGACCGCGCGGGCGATCAGCCGCCCGAATACGGGCTGATCCTTGGGTCTGGCCTTGGCCATCTGTCGCAATCGGTCGAGGGGGTGGCCATCCCCTATTCCGACCTGCCGGGCTTTCCCCATGCGGGCGTGTCGGGCCATGTGCCGCAACTGGTCATCGGCACGCTGGAGGGGCGCCGCGTCGCGGTCTTTGGCGGGCGGGCGCATTACTATGAATCCGGTCGCGCCGATATCATGCGCCTGCCGCTTGAGGTGCTGCGCGAACTGGGCTGCGACAAGCTGCTGCTGACCAATGCGGCTGGCAGCACCAATGCCGCCTTCCAGCCCGGCGGCCTGATGATGCTGTCCGACCATATCGCCTTTGCCGGCACCAACCCGCTGATCGGTGAAAAGACCGATGCCCGCTTTGTGCCGATGACACAGGCGCATGACCCCGCGATCCGCGATGCCCTGTCCCGCGCCGCACAGGCCGAGGGCATCGACCTGCCAGGCGGCGTTTATGGCTGGTTCAGCGGTCCCAGCTTCGAAACCCCGGCTGAAATCCGCGCCGCGCAGATTTTGGGCATGGACGCGGTCGGCATGTCGACCGTGCCCGAAATCATTCTGGGGCGGTTTCTGGGGCTGCGCTGCGCCGCGATCAGCGTCATCACCAATATGGGCGCCGGGCTGTCGGACGAATCGATCAGCCATGAACACACCAAGCAAATGGCCCCGCTTGGCGCGGCCAAGCTGGAAAAACTGCTGCGCCGCTTCCTGCGCGACGGCTGACCCGCCGCCATCAGGGGGGGGGCGGCTCAGCCCTTCTTCGTTGCCCAAATACCCGATCCGGCGGGACCGGCCTGTGTCAGGTCCCGCCTGATCAGCGCGGCCTCGACCTGCGCGGCGGCGGTTTCCGGGTCATTCAGATCCGGCAGGCGGACCACCCCGACCTCGCGCGCGGCATAACGCGAGCGGTGCTTGTCATAACGCGGGTCGTAATGATCGCGCATCAGCCCCGCCGCCAGCCCGGTCACATCGCCCGAATCCAGCATCTCGCGCCATTGCGCCACCCGATCGGCCGGGTGCAGGGGTGCCAGTTGCGACAAGATCGCCTGAACCCGCGCCGGATCGGCCACTGCATCGGCATAATCACCGGCACAAAACCGCGCCCGCGCCGCCAGCGGCACCGACAGGCGCAATCGGGGCGCGGCACAGATCGCCCGCCAGACCGCACGCGGCAGGATGCGGGCGCCGATCTTGCTGCTTTCACCCTCGACCAGCACCGGGCGGGTGGGGTCCAGCGCCTCGATCGCGCAGGCCAGCCGCCCCTCGAACAGCTTTTGCGTGGGCTGCCCGCCCGGCATCGCGCCAAACAGGCTGCCGCGATGTTGGGCCAGCCCCTCAAGGTCGATCACCTGCCAGCCCCGCGCCGCCAGCCGGTGCAGGATCGCGGTCTTGGCGCTGCCGGTATTGCCGTCCAGCACCAGAACCGGCGCGTCAAAGCCCTGAACCTCAAGCCGCTGCGTCACCAGCCGTCGCCAGCTTTTATAGCCCCCCTCCAGCCGCGCCACGCGCCAGCCGATCTGGGACAGGATGCCCGCAAACGACCCTGATCGCTGCCCGCCCCGCCAGCAATAGACCAAGGGCCGCCAGCCGCCGCCCCGGTCGGCCAGCGGTCCGGCAATATGGCGCGCGGCATTGGCCGCAACCAGCGCCGCACCGATCTTGCGGGCGTCAAAGGGCGAAACCTGCTTGTACACCGTGCCGACGCGGGCGCGTTCGGCATCCGACAGCACCGGCAGGTTGATGGCGCCGGGCAGGTGGTCCTGTTCGAATTCCGATGGCGCGCGTAGGTCGATAATGTCGTCAAACCCCGCCAGCGCGGAGTCCGACGCGGATGTCAGCCGCAGATCCACCTCAATAGACGTAGACCGGCGTCCCGACCGGCACCTGATCGAACAGGTCCATCACCGCCTCGTTGCGCATCCGGATGCAGCCATTGCTGACCGACCGCCCGATCGAGCCAGGCTCGGTCGTGCCGTGAATGCGGATGGCGGTGTCATTGCCCTTGGCATCATACAGATACATCGCCCGCGCCCCCAGCGGGTTTTTGGGACCACCGGGCATTCCGTCCTTGTATTTCGCGTAATGCTCGGGCGAGCGTTTGACCATGGCTTCGGTCGGCTTCCAGCTGGGCCATTCGACCTTGCGCCCGATGGTGGCCTTGCCCTTCCAGACCAGTTCATTCTTGCCCACCGCCACGCCATAGCGGATGGCCTTGCCCGGCGCGACGACGTGATACAGAAAGTAATCCTTGCTGACCACGATGATCGAGCCGACGGGAAAGCCGTCGCGGATATCGACCTCAGTCGGCACATAGGGGTCGGCCTTGGCGGGCGCCTTGGGCGCGACCCTGGCCTGTGCCAGGGCCGGCACGACCAGAAAGGCGGCGGCGGTCAGCATCAATTCGCGACGGTTCATTCTGTCGATCCTGCATTTGCTTGGTATTTGCCTGACTATAGCAGCGGCGCGAAAGCCGGTTCAACTCGCTTTGATGTGACGGGGGGCGGGACGGATAGGGTTAATGGACCGGGGCTGGCCTGATGGGCGCGCATTGACAGGCCGCGCCCGCGACACTAGCTGAAAGGCACGAAAGGAGGCGGCGATGCCCTGCCCCCACTGCCCCGGCCCTGCCCCCGTCCCGCCATCCGCGCCCCGCGTAAGCGATGGCGCGCGACCCCGCGCGCCGCAGACCGCCGCCACCCGTCACGCCATCCATCGCCACGCTGCCCCTTGCGGGTCCAGCCCCCGCCGGTTCCGCCGCCACCGCCCGGCCCGCCGCCCCGGCTTTGCCTGCCGCGGATGTGGTGACCGCCAGTGCCGCTGCCACATTGACGCCCGCAGCCGCGTGGCGCGGCCACGGCTGCTGGGGCGCGCCGCGCCGGCCCTGCCGCGCAGCTGCGCTGATGCGGGTCGCCTGACCGGCCCGCCGCGCAATTTGCGCCAGCGCCCCCGCACCCGGCCCCGACGCCCGCAAGCCCCGCCTTTCCGTCATCTGAAACCCGTCGCAAGCGCGTTACAAATTACGGAAAGATCATGTCAGAATATTTTGAAAAAGAACCTGAAAATACCGTCGACCTGAATATCGACGGGATGTCCTGCGCGGCCTGTGCCGGACGGCTGCAACGGGCGCTGGCGGCGCTGCCCGGCGTCACCGGCGCGCAGGTCAATTTCGCCACGGGCCGGGCGCGGGTCAGCTATGGCGCGCCAACGGATTTGGACGATCTGGTGCGCGCCGCTGGTCAGGCCGGCTATCCGGTGGCGCTGCAACAGACCGTGCTGGATGTTGGCGAAATGTCCTGCGCCGCCTGCGTGGGCCGTGTCCAGCGCGCGCTGGCGGCGGTGCCGGGGGTGGCCGAAGCGCAGGTCAATCTGGCCACGGGCCGCGCCCGCATCCGCCATATCGGCCTGCCCGCCACGACGCTGGTCAGGGCGGTCAGCGATGCGGGCTATCCGGCGCAGCCGGTGGCGCGCGGTGATGATGGCCGCGACCGCGCCCGCAAACAGGCGGCCGAGACCGCGCGCCTGCGCCGCCGCTTTTGGCTGGCCGCGGCCCTGACCCTGCCGCTGTTCGTGGTCGAAATGGGCGGCCACGCCATTCCGGCGCTGCATCACGCGCTGATGGGGGCGGTGGGCACCCAAACCCTGTGGCTGGCGGAATTCGTGCTGGCCGCGCTGGTGCTGGCCGGGCCGGGGCGGATATTCTTTGCCCATGGTATCCCCGCCCTGCTGCGCGCCTCCCCCGAAATGAACAGCCTTGTCGCGCTGGGGTCCGGGGCGGCGTTTGCCTATTCCACGCTGGTCACCTTCGCGCCGGGGCTGGTGCCGGACCCCGCGCGTCATGTGTATTTCGAGGCCGCGACCGTCATCGTCACCCTGATCCTGATGGGCCGCTGGCTTGAGGCGCGCGCCCGTGGTCAGGCCGGTCAGGCCATTGCCCGGCTGGTCGGCATGGTGCCCAAGACCGCGATCCGCCTGCAAGATGGCCAGACCACCGAGGTCGCGGTGGACGATCTGCGCCCCGGCGACCTGATCCGGCTGTTGCCGGGCGCGCGGGTGCCGGTCGATGCGCAGGTGACCGAGGGCCGGGGCCATATCGACGAAGCCATGCTGACCGGGGAACCGCTGCCCGTGCCCAAGGCGCCGGGCGATGCGGTGACCGGCGGCACGGTCAATGGCGACAGCGCCCTGACCTGCCGCGTCACCGCCACCGGCGCCGACACCGTGCTGGCCGATATCATGCGCATGGTTGACGAGGCACAGGCCAACCGCCTGCCGGTGCAGGATCTGGTCGACCGTGTCACCCGCGTCTTTGTGCCGGTGGTGATGGGGCTGGCGCTGCTGGCCGGGGGGCTGTGGCTGGTCTTCGGGCCGGAACCGCGCCTGTCACATGCGCTGATCGCGGCGGTGTCGGTGCTGATCATCGCCTGCCCCTGCGCGATGGGGCTGGCGGTGCCGATGTCGATCATGGTCGGCAGCGGGCGCGGCGCCGAACTGGGCATTTTGTTCCGGCGCGGTGATGCGCTGCAACGGCTGGCCTCGGCCCGCGTGGTCGGGTTCGACAAGACCGGCACCCTGACCCAGGGCGCGCCCGCGCTGACCGATATTGCCACCAGCACGGCCATCACCCCCGACGCGGCCCTGCGCCTGACCGCCGCCGCCGAGGCCCACAGCGAACACCCCCTTGCCGCCGCCCTGATCGCGGCGGCGCGGGCGCGCGGTCTGAGCCTGCCCGCCGCGCAGGACAGCCGGGCACAGGCCGGGCGCGGGCTGTGCGCGCGGGTCGAGGGGCAGGATCTGCGGATCGGCAACCTTGCCGCCCTGCTGGATGCCGCGATCACCCCCGACCCCGCGCTGGTGGCGCGGGCGCAGGATTGGGCCGAACAGGCCGCGACGCCGGTGCATCTGGCCGTGGATGGCCAGCATGTCGCGGCCTTTGCGCTGGCCGACCCCGTCCGCGACAGCAGCAGGGCCGCCATTGCCGATCTGCACCGGCTGGGGGTTCAGGTGGCGATGTTCTCGGGCGATGTGGATCAGGCCGCGCAGGCGGTGGGACGCGGGCTTGGCATCGACCTGGTGCAGGGCGGGCTGCGCCCCGATGACAAGCTGGCCGCGATCCGCGATCTGGGACCGGGCAGCGTGTTCGTGGGCGATGGCATCAACGACGCCCCGGCGCTGGCCGCCGCCGAAACCGGGCTGGCGATCGGCACCGGCACCGATGTCGCGATCGAGGCCGCCGATGCCGTGCTGATGCAATCCGACCCCGCCGCCGTTGCCCGCGCCCTGCGCCTGTCGCGGGCGGTGATGCGCAATATCCGGCAGAACCTGTTCTGGGCGTTTGCCTATAACACGCTGCTGATTCCGGTGGCGATGGGGGTGCTGGTGCCGTTTGGCGGGCCGCAGCTGTCGCCCATGCTGGGGGCGGGCGCGATGGCGCTGTCATCGGTCTTTGTGGTGATGAACGCGCTGCGGCTGCGCCATGTTCGCTAGGCGCCGGTTTCTGGGTGGGGCGCTGGCCGCGGCGGGGCTGGCCGCCCTGCCGGCGCTGGCCGCCCGGCCCGCCCCGCGCGTGGTCATGCTTGGCGACAGCCTGACCGCCGGGTTCGGCCTGCCGCCGGGTCAGGGGCTGGTGGCGCAGCTGCATCGCTGGCTGGCGGCGCGGGGGCATCGCGCGCGGCTGATCGACGCGGGGTTAAGCGGTGATACCAGCTATGGCGGGCGGGTGCGCGCGGCATGGCTGCTGGACCGCACCGCCGATGCCGTGGTGGTTGAACTGGGGGCGAATGACATGCTGATGGGCTGGCCGGTCAGCCGGACCGAGGCCAATCTGGACGCCATCCTGACCCGCGCCGGCAAGGGCGGACGCCCGGTGCTGCTGGTCGGCATTCACCCCCACCCCAGGGTCAGCGCCACCGCAAAGCGCGACTGGATCGCGCTGTGGCCACGTCTGGCCGCGCGGCACGGGGCACTGCTGTTGCCCGATATCTATGCCCCGATCCGCAGCGCCAGCCCAACCCGGCGCCAGACGCTGTTGCAACGCGACGGGCTGCATGCCTCGGTCCGGGGGACGGCGGCAATGGTGGACCTGCTGGGGCCGGAAATGGTCGCGCTGCTGGACCGGGTCGGGCGCTGACTGGGTTGCGGCCGCGGCCTGCCCCTGTGCAAGGTGGTGGCCGCCGGTGGCGAACAAGGTCAGCAGCGGACAGGGCGCCTGACAGGCATCCTGTTGCGTCGCGGCGATGCGCTGACCCCGCCCGGTGCGGGCATGAAAAAAGCGGCCCCGCAGGACCGCTTATCAAAGCCATCGGCCAACCTTTGCGGCGGCGGATGCCCCCTCAGTTGGTTTTGCCCATCGGCTTGCCATGCTGGTGACCCATGTCACCGTGCATCATGCCTTTCATCGGCTGACGGTCGTTATCGACGGTGACGGTCAGATCCATGCTGCCGCAATCACCGAAATCCAGCGTCACCGGCACCTGCTGGCCGTTTTCCAGCGGCGATTTCAGGCCCATGAACATGACGTGGTCACCACCGCGCGCCAGCGCATGTTCGCCCTTGGCGGGGATGGTAAAGCCCTCGTCGACACGCAGCATCTGCATGACGCCGTCGACCTCTTTATGGGTGTGCAGCTCGGTCTTCATCGACACGTCGCTGTGGGCGGCGACCAGCTGACAGTCTTTGTCGGTGGGGTTGTGAAAGGTCATAAAGGCCGCACCGGCCTTGGGGTTGGCGCCGCGCGCATAGGCGTCGGTCACGGTTACCTGGGTTTCGGCCATGGCGGCCATGGGCAGCAGCGCGGCAATGGCCGCAATCGTCAGCGTTTTCATGGGATATCCTGTGTCGGGTCTGCGTTTGTCTGATCTGCGATGCATCAATGATGCGAGAGGGGAACCCTCATCCCAGTGGCGGGCCGCGGGCGAACCGGCGCAGGACCGGATGGGACAGGCTGTGCAGAACCGGCCGAGAAGGGACAAAAAGCCGGGGGACGGCATCAGCCTCGGGCAGATCGGGTTCCCACGATTGGCCTGCCATCAATGACAGGACCATATCCGGACACAGATGAACGTGGGGGTCGCCGCCCTGATCCGTGACGGTCAGAACCGTGCCGGAACACAGGATGATCTCCTGTCCCTGCATCACCTGACCACGCGCGGCGGCATAGCTTTGTCCGGTCAGGACCAGCAGCAGCACCAGCGCAAGATGAAGCAAGGGACGTTTCATAACGGCAGGATAGGACAGCTTGCCCGCGCATACCAGCGCCGTTTTGTCGCGCCAATCAGGCGCGGCCACGGGGCCGGTCGCGCGGGGCAAAGGGACAGCCCGCGCGCATCAGGAAAAAGGCTGACTGACCCGCCGCAAGCCCGCGCCACGCCGGGGATGTCACGGTGCCGGGGGCATCAACGGCGCAGGGTCACCGCCAGCAACCGCAGAAATTGGCACGCCCGCCCCATCATGGCGACGATACGCTTGCTGTCGGATCACCGGCACGGGGCCTGCGCCTGAATTGCCGCCCGTCGCAGCCCCCGCCCCATGGTGGAACAAGCCCCGTCTTGCAAACGCAAAAACCCCACCGGATGGCGGGGTTTCGCAGGGCGGTGAAAGCCGCCGAATCAGTGGCGGATCAGGCTTTCTCGATCTCGCGCTTGATTTTCAGGGCGCGGTCCGACAGCTCGACATCTTTGGCCTTGGCCAGGAAGGCGTCCAGCCCGCCACGGTGATCGACCGAGCGCAGCGCCGAGGCCGAGATCCGCAGCGAGAAGGTTTTCCCCAGCTTTTCCGACATCAGCGACACGTCGTTCAGGTTCGGCAGGAACCGGCGACGGGTTTTGTTGTTGGCGTGGCTGACATTGTTGCCGGTGATCGGGCCCTTGCCGGTCAGTTCGCAAACGCGCGACATGGTGATTTTCCTTCGTTGCAGTTCCGGGGGCCGAGGCCGCCCTTTTGAATATGAAAGGGCGCCGCGAGGCAGCGCCCGGAATACCGTTCGCAGGTGGTTACGCGTTTTGCCCGCCTGCGTCAAGCGTCCAGACCCCGGTTTTGCGCAAAATCAGGGGTTTTTCGCGCGCCCCGGCACATCACCTGCCTGAATGAACTGCCGGGGTGCGGGCGGCGCTGTCGGCGCTGGGGCGGGCAGACGCTGTTCCAGCGCGATCAGCGCCTCTTTGCGCCACAGCCCGCCGCCATAGCCGGTCAGGCCGCCATCGGCGCCGATCACCCGATGGCAGGGGATGATGATCGCAATCTGATTCGCCCCATTCGCCCGCGCCACCGCCCGCGCCGCGCCGGTCTGACCCAGCGCGCGGGCCAGATCGCCATAGCTGCGGATCTGGCCGGGCGGGATGGCACGCAGCGCGTCCCAGACCTGACGCTGAAACGGCGTGCCATGCAGGGCCAGCGGCACGGTGAAACCGGCGCAAGCGCCGCTGAAATAGGCCGCCAGTTCGGCCTGCACCCGGTCGGTGATGGCGGTGCGCCCCAGCCCGATCCGCCCGCCCGCACCCGCCGAAAGCCGCCGCAATTCGGTCTGTAACGCCTTGCGCCCGACAAATTCCAGCAGGTGCAGCGCGTGACGGTCGGCCACCGCGATCATGCCCCCCAGCGGCGTATCCAGCCAGTCGGCCCACAGCCCCGCGGCGCCGGTCATCACCTGCGGCGGATGCCCCAGAAGGCGGCTGAAGGCGGCGCGAAATCCGCTGGCCGAATCGAACCCCGCATCCAGTTGTGCCGCGATCACCGGGCCGCCATCGCGCAGCGTCTGCACCCCGGCCCGCAGCCGCCGCAGCCGCGCCATTTCCAGAAACGTCATGCCGAAATGGCGGCGAAAGGCGCGGCGGACGGTCGACAGGTCAAGCCCCATCGCGGTCAGGTCCCCTTCACGCCATCGGCGCAGCGGATCGGCCTCAAGCGCGGCCAGAAGCGGCTGCACCACCGGGTCGCCCTCGGCCTGCGTGGACAGGGGGTGACAGCGGCGACAGGGGCGGAAACCGGCCTCCAGCGCCTCGGCCACGCGGCTGAACCAGCGACAGTTTTCCGGGCGCGGCTTGCGCGCCGGGCAGGTCAGGCGACAAAAAACCCCGGTCGAGGTCACACCGACAAAGGCGCGGCCTTCGAATCGGGGATCGCGGGCCAGCAGGGCAGAATACAGCGTGTCGGGGTCGGGCAGGCCGAACAGGTCAGATGCGTGTGTCATGGGTGAATTATGCCCCGGACCGCCTGCGGATGCGCCGCAAAATCGGGCGTTTATTTCGCGTTTGCCGACACGCCCCCGGCGCCGCCGCATTCGCCCTGCCCCAGCCAGTCCAGCATGTGCTGCGCGGCGGTGACGGCGGCCAGATCGCCCGCCGCGACACGGTCGCCAAGCCGGGTCATCTGTGCGCGCGCCGCCGGGGCCGACAGCCGGGCCAGCAAGCCTTCGCGCAGCTCTGATTCGAACCAGTGCCGCGACTGATCGGCGCGGCGGCGGTCGAAAAAGCCATTCTTGCGCCGCCAGTCCGACAGCAGCCGCATCTGGCCCCATGCCTGTTCCAGGCCCTGCCCCTCGACCGCGGACACCGCCATGGCCTTGGGGAAATCATCCGGGTCACCGGCGCGTTTGCGCAACAGCCGCAGCGCCCCGGCATAGTCGGACACGGTGCGCGTCGCTGTGGCCTTCAGGTCGCCATCGGCCTTGTTGATCAGGATCAGGTCAGCGATTTCCATGATCCCGCGTTTGACGCCCTGCAATTCGTCGCCCCCCGCAGGCGCCAGCAACAGCACGAACAGATCCGACATATCGGCCACCAGCGTTTCCGACTGGCCCACCCCCACGGTTTCGATCAGCACCACGTCAAAGCCCGCCGCCTCGCACAGGCGGATGGTTTCACGCGTGCGCCGCGCGACACCGCCCAGATGGGCGCGGCTGGGGCTGGGTCGGATAAAGGCGTTCGGGTCGCGCGACAGCTGTTCCATCCGGGTCTTGTCGCCCAGGATGGACCCGCCCGAGCGCGCCGAACTGGGGTCGACCGCCAGCACCGCCACCCGCAGACCCTGCGCGGTCAGCATCAGGCCAAAGGCCTCGATAAAGGTTGATTTGCCGACGCCGGGGGTGCCCGACAGCCCGATCCGCAGCGCCTGACGCGGCGGCAGCGCATCCAGCAGCGCCACCGCCTGTTCGCGGTGGTCGGCGCGGGTGCTTTCGATCAGCGTAATCGCGCGGGCCAGCGCGCGGCGGTCGCCACCGGCGATACGCGCGGCAAGCTGGGTCGTGCCGGTCTGTGTCATCCTGCCCCCTTCACCTGTGCTGCCAAAGGGATAAGCCGGGATCGGCCCGTGAACAAGCGCCCCATCGCCCATCAGGGCCGCGGCGGCGTCCTGTCGCGGCGGGCAAGCTTGCAAAAAGCGACCGCAAACATTAGCATTTCACAATATTGTCCGATTGACAGGTCCCCCGCCTTCATGCCGCCGCGCTGGCTTTTCACCCCCTGTTTGTGCTGTCTGGCCGCCATCGGTGCGACCGGATGGGCAGGCACACAGGCCACGGCACAGGCGATTGCGGCCACAGCACCGGGGCGTCAGCCATCGACTGCGCTGCCCGGTGCAGGCCCGGTGGCGCGTCGCGGGCTGACCCTGCTGATGGTCGACCTGCCCGGCTGTCCGCATTGCCAGCGCTGGAAGACCCAGATCGGACACAGCTATCATCACCGCGCATCCGCGCGCCGGGCGCCGCTGTCGGTCGTGGCGTTTGACGGGCCGTGGCCCGACGGGCTGGTGCTGGCCGCCCGCCCCGTCGTGACCCCGACCTTCATCCTGCTGCGCGACCGTCAGGAAGTCGGCCGGATCGAGGGCTATGCCGGGCCGGACAGCTTTTACCGCCGGCTGGACGCGCTGCTGGACAGCGCGGGATCGCGCGCCAACCCATGAAAGAACCCAACCCATGATTCACAACCCCACATCGGCCTTTCCCGACCCGGACCTGCCGCTGGCCGAGGCGGGCGACATGACCGAAATGACCCGCCGCGCCGGCGAGGCCGCGGGCTTTCTGAAGGCGCTGGCGCATGAGGGCCGGATGATGATCCTGTGCCATCTGTCCAAGGGCGAGCGCAGCGTGACCGAGCTGGAGCAGCTTTTGGGCCAGCGTCAGGCCGCCGTCAGCCAGCAACTGGCGCGGCTGCGCGCCGAAGGCCTGGTCAGTTGCCGCCGCAATGGCAAGGAACGGCTGTATCGCGTGGCCGATCCGCGCGCCGCGCAGGTGGTGGCCATGATGGTCGAGATGTTCTGTCCCGGCTGACCCCTGCGCGCGCGGGCGGGCCGTCGCGTCGCGGGCCTTACAGCCCGGCCATCCTCCCAGCCCCGGCATCAGGTCTGAGCGCCCTTCGGGGGCGCCGCCCCCATGGCCTGACGGCCATTCCCCCGGGGTATTTGCACAACGCAGAAGACCTGCCGCCCCCACCCTGTCCGATCCCGGTCCGATCCCGGCCTTTCCAGAGGCCGTCGCATCGGTTATGGCAAAAGCGAATTTCGAGATGAGGCCAAGCCATGCACGATATCCGCGCCATTCGTGAAAACCCCCAGGGATTTGACGCCGCCCTTGCGCGGCGCGGGGCCGATCCGGTCTCGGCGCAGGTGCTGGCGCTGGATGCGCAGCGGCGCGCGCGTATCAATGAAGCTGAGGACGCAAAGGCCGAACAGAACCGCGCCAGCAAAGAGGTCGGCGCCGCCAAGGCGCGCGGTGACGACGCCGCCTTTGCGGATCTGCGTGCGCTGGTGGCCGATAAGAAGGCCGCCGTGGCCGCGATGCAGGCCGAGGCGGGCGATCTGGACCGGCAGCTGACCGATCTGCTGATGACCATTCCCAACCTGCCGCTGGACAGCGTGCCCGATGGCGCGGACGAAACTGACAATGTCGAGATCCGCCGCTGGGGCAGCCCCGCGCAACTGGATTTCCCCGCGCGCGAGCATTTCGAGATCGCAGGCGTCAGGCCCGGCATGGATTTCGAAACCGCCGCCAAATTGTCGGGCAGCCGCTTTGTGCTGTTGCGCGGTGCGGTGGCGCGCATTCACCGCGCGCTGGCACAGTTCATGCTGGACCTGCATGTCGACCGCCACGGCCTGACCGAAACCTGGACCCCGGTTCTGGTGCTGGAAGAGATGATGCTTGGCACCGGGCAATTGCCGAAATTCGGGGAAGACAGCTATCAGACCCGCGAGGGGTGGTGGCTGATCCCCACCGCCGAGGTGACGCTGACCAACACCGTCAACGGCGCGGTTCTGGATGCAGCT
Organism: Paracoccus jiaweipingae; assembly: GCF_044335505.1. Taxonomy (NCBI): domain Bacteria; kingdom Pseudomonadati; phylum Pseudomonadota; class Alphaproteobacteria; order Rhodobacterales; family Paracoccaceae; genus Paracoccus; species Paracoccus jiaweipingae. The sequence goes on from NZ_JBISBS010000003.1 coordinate 402,916, forward strand.
GATCTGCCGCGCCGGATGGTGGCGCACAGCCAGTGTTTCCGGTCCGAGGCGGGCAGCGCCGGGCGCGACACGTCCGGGATGCTGCGCCAGCACCAGTTCGAGAAGGTCGAGATGGTCAGCATCACCGATGCCGAAAACGGTCTGGCCGAACATCAGCGCATGACCGATTGCGCGCAGGCCGTGCTGGAGGCGCTTGACCTGCCCTATCGCACCGTTGCGCTGTGCACCGGCGATATGGGCTTTGGCGCGCAGATCACCCATGACATCGAGGTCTGGCTGCCCGGCCAGAACACCTATCGCGAGATTTCCAGCGTCAGCTATTGCGGCGATTTTCAGGCCCGGCGGATGAACGCCCGCTATCGCCCCGAGGCGCAGGGCAAGCCGGTTTTCGTCCACACGCTGAACGGCTCGGGTCTGGCGGTGGGGCGCACGCTGATCGCGGTGCTGGAAAACGGCCAGCAGGCCGATGGCTCGGTGCGCCTGCCGGATGCGCTGGCGCCCTATCTGGGGGGACGGACGCTGTTAAGTGCGCAGGGCGAACTGACCACCGGCTGATCGCGCGGGGGTCTGTGTCAGGGCTGTCGGTGACCGGGTCCGCGCCCTCAGCGCAGGCGGGGCGCCGGCCCCAGCGGCAGTGGTCCCAGCCGCGCCTGACCATCGGCAAAGGTCAGCGGCAGGCGGATTTCACCGTCCTGCGCGGGCGGGAACGGGTCGCCCTTGACCGGCCCGGCGCTGCCAATGCCGGTCAGTGCCGCCCCCGCCAACAGGCCGGCGCGTTGCCCAACCCACCCCGCCGCGACCAGCCGCGCGATCAGCGCCCGCGCATCGCGGGTATAGATCATCGCCTGGCCAGCCGCGAAGCCCGCCGCATCGGCCTGAACCCGGCCACGGATCACGGCCGACAAATCGTCCAGCGTCACCGACAGCCCATCGCGGCTTTCAAACCCGACCAGTCCGGGCCGGGTTGCGGTGCCGGTCAGCATCCCGCGCCCCGGTGCGGCATCCAGCCAGACCATCACCGGGCCTGACAGGCCAAGGTTTTCGCCCGGCAGCCCCGGCCCGCCGGTGCCTGTCAGGCTGGACAGTGCCAGCCGCTGAACCGACAGCCGCAGCGCATAGCTGGCCCGCGCAGCGCGTGGCGCATCGCCCCCCAGCCCGACCAGCCGCGCCGACACATCGCCCTTGCCGATGACAGGACGGCCCGCAACCGCCACATTATCCAGCGTCAGACGTGCCCGGCCAAGCGCCATCCCATGCAAGGGCGAGAAATAGGCCCCGGCCTGCCCCTGTGTCAGGCTGACCGGCAGCATGGCCCCCGCAGGCCCGGCGCGAAATTCCGGTGGCAGCGCGGCATTGATACTGCCCACCCACCACGGCGTGGCCCAGACATCCAGTTCCGGCATATCGACCTGCACCCCGTCACCTGCCAGCGCCAGAGCTTCCAGCCGCAGGCCAAAGCGCGACAGCTGGCGCAGGGGGCTGACAGCGGCGACCCGCATCTGCGGCTGGTTTGCCAGTTCACGCTGCACCCGCCCCGCCAGCCAGCCCTCGGCCAGATACCAGCCCGCGGCGATCAGCGCCGCCAGAACCGCCAAAACCCACAGCAATTTGCGCATATTCCGCCCTTCCCGGCACGTCACGGGTTTTCCCGCCGCGCATGGTGACGTATCCGACAGCAAAGGGAAAGGGGACAGCATGAGCACGCAACACTGGGTTTTCGCCTATGGATCGCTGATCTGGGACCCCGGCTTTCCGGTGGCGGAACAGGCGCTGGCGCGGCTGGACGGTTATGCGCGCAAATTCTGTCTGCGTTCGGTCGAACATCGCGGCACGCCCGATCAGCCCGGACTGGTGCTGGGGCTGGACCCGGATGCGCGGCACTGGTGCGACGGGCTGGCGCTGCGGGTGGCGCAGGCGGACTGGCCGCAGACGCTGGCCGATCTGCGGGCGCGGGAACTGGTGACCGATGCCTATTCCGAGGCCGAATTGCCGCTGCGCCTGCGCGACGGGCGGCAGGTGCGGGCGATCGCCTATGTGATGCGCACCGATCACTGGCAATATGCCGGCGATCTGGACATGGCCGAACAGGCGCGCATTATCGCCGCGGCGCACGGCGGGCGCGGGCCGAATTGCGATTACCTGTTCAATACCGCCATGCATCTGGCGGAAATCGGCCTGCCCGACCCGGCGCTGGACGATCTGGCGGCGCGGGTGCGCGCGCTGTTGGCGGGCTGACGCGGCCTGCGGCGGATCGGCGCTTGGCAGCGCGGGCCCTGGGGCCTAACATCACGGCAAACCAACCCAAGGGGACAGCCTGTGACCGACCAGACCGACCCGAGCCAAAGCAACCCAGACCAGACCACCCCCGGCAAAACCGCCCCCGGCGCAGCCACCCCGGGCCAGGCCGCATCAGACCCGCCCGATCAGGCCAGCCCGCCCGACAACGCCCGTGGCGCCGCCGCTGACAGCACCGCACCGCGCCGCCTGTCGGCCAGCCGCGACGGCACACCGCGCGCGCGGCTGGATCATCCGCATTTTTCCCAGCCGGTGCGCCAGATCCTTCTGATGCTGGTGGTTCTGGCGCTGGTGGGCACCGGGGCTGTGCTGGCCTATGGCCGGATCTGGCCGATCTTTGCCGCGAATATGTGGCTGAACGGCGCCATTCTGGCGGTGTTCGCGCTGGGGGTGCTGACCTGTTTCTGGCAGGTGGCACAGCTTGTGACCTCGGTCAGCTGGATCGAGCGTTTCGCCGCCCGCCGCAAGGCCGCGCTGTCCAACGGCATCGCACCGCGCAGCGATGATGACCCCGACACCGCGCCCCGGCTGCTGGCACCGCTGGCGGCGCTGCTGGGGCGGCGGGGGCCGCTGTCGGGGGTGATCTCGACCGGGTCGGCGCGCTCGATCCTCGATTCGGTCGAAACCCGCATCGACGAGGCCCGTGATATCACCCGCTATGTCGCCAACCTGTTGATTTTCCTTGGCCTGCTTGGCACGTTTTACGGGCTGGCCACCACCGTCCCTGCCGTGGTCGAAACCATCCGCGCCCTTGCCCCGGCCGAGGGCGAAACCGGGATCGAGGTCTTTGACAAGCTGATGACCGGTCTAGAGGCACAGCTTGGCGGCATGGGCACGGCGTTCTCGTCCTCGCTTCTGGGGCTGGCGGGGTCGCTGATCGTGGGCCTGCTGGAACTGTTCGTGACCCACGGCCAGAACCGCTTTTTCCGCGAGCTTGAGGAATGGATGTCGGGCTTTACCCGCATCAGCCTTGCCGGGCCGGATGGCGAGGGTGTGGACCACAACGCCATTGCCGCCTTTCTGGACCAGCTGGCGGAACAGACCCAGAATTTGCAGCTGTTCTACGCCGAACGCGACGACCTGCGCGAGCAAGAGGCCATCGCCGCCGATGAACGCGCCCTTGTCGTGGCACGCGGCGTCACCGGTCTGACCCGGATGCTTGAACAGCAGGCCGCGGTGCAGGCCGGTCAGCATCAGGCGCTGACTGACGCGCTGGCGCAACTGGTCGCGGGCCAGAACCGGCTGGTTGATCGGGCCGCGCAACCGGCGCCGGAACGGGCACAGTTGCAGGCCATTCACGACCGTCTGGCGCGGCTGGTGGAACAGGGCGACCACCCGCCCGCCGACGCGCAGACCCGCGCGCAACTGCTGGCCATCGGGGAACGGGTCACGCAGCTTGTCGAACTGGCCGGTCGCCCGCCCGAGGATGCGCAGGCCCGGATGCATCTGCGGTCCATCGACGACCAGATCGGCCGGATGCTGGAAGAAAACGCCAGCGCCCGTGCCGATATGATGGCCGAATTGCGGTCCGATCTGGCGATCCTGCAACAGGATATCCGCGCTTTGGGGGGCGATCATGGCGCTTGACCGGCGCGGCGCAAACCGGCTTTCAGCCGCGGTCTGGCCGGGCTTTGTCGATGCGATGACCGCGCTGCTGATGGTGCTGATGTTCGTGCTGACCATTTTCATGGTGGTGCAATCGGTGCTGCGCGACCGCATCGACGCGCAGCAGGACCAGCTTGGGGCGCTGGGGCGCGAAATCGCGGATCTGTCCGATACGCTGTCCGGGTCGCAACGGCGCGCCGATGATCTGGCCGGGCGGCTGGCCGACCAGACCGCCGCCACCCTTGCGGCGCAGACCGCGCTGGCGCAGGCCCGGTCCGAGATCGACGCCCAGGCCGAGGCCGCCCGTCTGGCCGCCGCCAAACGCGAGGCGCTGGAGGCCCTGACCGCCGATCTGCGCCGCAAGGGCGCGCAGACGCAGGCCGCGCTGGATGATGAGCAGGCCGCCCGCGCCGCCGAGGCCGCCGCCGCGCAGGCGCTGCAAGACAAACTGGCCGACAGTCAGGCCGAACTGTCCGCGGCCACGCTGGCGCTGAACGAACAGCGCAAACAGGCCGAGGAAACGCTGACCCTGCTGGCCGCCGCCAAAACCGCCCGCGACGCGGCGCAGGCCGATCTGGCCGCCCAACTGACCGAGTCTGACAAACAGGTCGCCCTGCTGGCGCTGGCGCGTGACAGGCTGAATGCGCAGGAAAGCCAGACCGTCACCCAACAGCGCCGGGTGGCGGCGCTGAACGAACAGGTGGCCGATCTGCGCGCACAGCTTGGTGACCTGAAAGCGGCGCTGGACATCAGCGACAGCGCGCAGGCCGAGGCCGATACGCAGATCGAAAATCTGGGTCAGCGCCTGAACGCCGCCTTGCTGCGGGCCACGCAGGCCGAACAGAAACGCGCCGCACTCGAGGCCGAGGCCCGCCAGAAAGCCGAGGCCGAGGCCAGGGATCTGGCGCGCTATCGGTCCGAATTCTTTGGCCGCCTGTCCCAGATCCTTGCCGGACGCGAGGGGGTCAGGGTGGTGGGCGACCGCTTTGTATTCTCGTCCGAGGTGCTGTTCGGCCTTGGCGAGGCCACGCTGTCGGATGCCGGCAAGGCGCAGATCCGCAATGTCACGCAGATGCTGGACACCATCGCTGCCGACATCCCGCCCGAGATCGACTGGATCATCCGCATCGACGGCCATACCGACAATGTGCCGCTGTCGGGTCAGGGGCGGTATCGCGACAACTGGGAATTGTCGCAGGCCCGCGCGCTGGCGGTGCTGCGTTACATGGTCGACGATCTGGGCTTTCCGGCGCGACGGGTGACGGCGGCGGGTTTTGCCGATACGCGCCCGGTCTCGACCGCGGATACGGCGCAGGGCCGCGCGCAGAACCGCCGGATCGAGCTGAAACTGACCGAACGCTAGGGGCCGGGCCTTGTCGCCCCCGCCCGGCAGCCATATCTTGCCGGGCATGAGCGGTGCTTTGAATCTGATCAAACTTTGCGTGGGCGAAAGCTCGCCCGCCGAACTGGCGCGCTGGCAGCAGCAGCGCTTTGGCAATGCCCCGGCACAGCATGTCACCCGCATGTGGCCCAAGCGCGAGGCCGAGCTGCTGGACGGCGGCAGCCTGTATTGGGTGTTCAAAGGGGTGATGCTGGCCCGGCAACGCCTGATCGGGCTGGAGGAACGCATCGGCAGCGATGGCATCCGCCGCTGCGCGCTGATGCTGGACCGCCAGATCGTGCCGGTCGCCGCCACCCCGCGCCGCGCCTTTCAGGGCTGGCGTTATCTGGACGCGCGCGACGCACCGCCCGACCTGCCCGAGGGGCGCGAACAGGACGACACCCTGCCCCCCGCACTGGCCCGCGAACTGGCCGATTTCGGCCTGCGGTGACACCCGCCCCCGCGCGAAGGCCCGTCCGTCAGGCCCCCCGCCAGCCTTCTGTGCGGCAGACCCTCGCTGACGCCGGTCTCAGGCCGCCGGGGCTGACGCAGGCCGCGCCTGTGTTACGCGCCGTGGGGCACCGGGGCCACGCGCCGTGGGGCCGGTCACAGCCGGGCCAGAACCTCGTCCAGAAGGGCGGCGATTTCGTCCTGCGCGGGCTTGTTGCGCGACTCGGCCACGCCCTGCCCCAGCCCCAGCGTCTCGGCATAGGTGACGCGGTTGGCCAGCCGCGTCTGCGCCAGATCGGCATCCAGACCGGCGGCCTGCGCGGCGACATCCTCGGCCAGACGGGTATTGGGGCGGATGCGGTTCAGCACCAGCAGGGTGGGCCGCCTTTCGCGATGCGACAGGTCCAGAACCCCCTCGGTCGCCCACAGGTCGACCTGACTGCCCGCCACCGGCACCAGCACCAGATCGGCCACCCGCAGCGCCGGGCGCAGATCGCTGTCAATCTTGGGCGGGGTGTCGATAATGACGAAATCGAACCGCTTTTTCAGCTTGTCCGATTCATAAGACGCCCCCCATGCAGAGGAGGTCGAAAACTCGATCCCCTCATCCGCGCCGCGGGTTTCCAGCCGTTCGATGAACCAGCGGCCAAGGCTGCCCTGCGGGTCGGTATCGACCAGCGCCACGGTAAAGCCGCGCCCGCGCAGGGCCACGGCCAGATTGACCGCCAGCGTGGTCTTGCCCGACCCGCCCTTTTGCTGTGCCACGGTGATGATCTGTCCGGCCATGCGCACCCCCTCTGCCTGCTGCATCGCAGCATATCCAGGGCGCCCGCGCAAGGCTTATCGGGCAACAGGGGCTGCGGCCTAATGCATCTGCCCGCCGCTGTCATGGACCGAGGCGACCTCGTACATCACCGGCTCGAAGCTTTTGCACATGGCGTGGATGGCGCGGTTACGCTCGCGCATCTCGGGGGTGCGCAGCATGGCCTGATAATCGCCGCGCGCCCGCCACTGGGAATAGGTGGCAATGCGGGTCTGCGCGTCATTGACATGGATGGCACCGGCGACATAGCCGGGCTGGCGGCTGATCACCTGACGATAGGCATCCTGCAAGGCGTCCAGCACATCCTGAACCGTGCCGGGGGTGACCTCGAAGGTGCAGATGACGGTCTGGCCGTCGAAACCGGGGCGGATATCGGGCATCTTGTCCTCGCGTGCTGTGGCTGGCTTTGCCCCAGCTTGCCATGTTTTGCGCGCGGTGCAAGTGCTTGCCCCGGCGGGCCTGCGGGTCCAGACTGACCCCGGAATGACAAGGGGGCAGGCATGATTCCGGTATTCGACGGCCATAATGATTTCCTGCAACGCATGGTCGCCGCCGGGCCGGACCGTGACCGGCTGTGGCTGACGGGCGATGGCACCGGCAATCTGGACCTGCCGCGGATGCGTCAGGGCGGCTTTGCCGGCGGGTTCTTCGCGATCTGGACGCCGATGGCGGAAAACGACATTCCCGGCGGATACAAGGCCGCCATGGCCGCCCCGCCCTATGCCGTGCCGCTGCCGCGCGAGGTTCCGCTGGCCGAGGCCCTGCCGCAGGGCTTCGAACAGGCCGCTCAGCTGATGGCGATGGAACGGGCGGGCGGATTGCGCATCTGCCGCAGCGCCGGGGACATTCGCGCCGCGATGCAGGCCGGACAGATCGCCGCCATCATGCATATGGAGGGGGCCGAGCCGATCCGCGATATCGACGCCCTGCATGTCTGGCACGCGATGGGCCTGCGATCCCTGGGGCCGGTCTGGTCGCGCAGCACGGTCTGGGGGCATGGGGTGCCCTTCGCCTTCCCGGCCTCGCCCGATACCGGCGACGGGCTGACGGCGATGGGCAAGGATCTGGTGCGCGCCTGCAACCGCTTGCGTATCATGCTGGACCTGTCGCATCTGAACGAAAAGGGCTTTGACGATATTGCCCGCCTGTCCGATGCGCCGCTGGTGGCCAGCCATTCCAATGCCCATGCCCTCTGCCCCAGCTCGCGCAACCTGACCGACCGGCAACTGGACATTATCCGCGACAGCGGCGGACTGGTCGGGCTGAACTTTGCAGTGAATTTCCTTGTCGCGGATGGCAGCCGCCACCCGTTCAGCGGCTTCGGGCCAATGCTGCGGCAGCTGGATTACCTGCTGGAAAAGCTGGGGCCGGATGGCGTGGCGCTGGGGTCCGATTATGACGGCGCGACCATGCCCGCCGATCTGGCCAGCGTCGCCAACCTGCAAGCGCTGATCGCCGCCATGCAGGCACATGGCTATGATCAGGCGCTGCTGCGCAAGATCGCGCATGAAAACTGGGTCAGCCTGCTGGAACGGACCTGGGGGGCCTGATCGCCGCACCCGGCTGAAACGCCGCCGGGTATTTGGACAACGAAGAAGCACGGCGGTTTCTTCGTTGCCGAAATACCCCCGCCGGAGGCCCGGCCCACCCGCCCTCAGCTGCGGATGGCGGCAAGGGTCAGTGACAGGCAGTCACGCGGCAGCATCACCAGCATCGGCCCGTCCAAGGCCAGTTCGACCCCCCCGGTTGCCTGATTCGAGGTGCCGACCCGTCCCGCAGGGGAAAACTCGATCTTGTCGATCGGCCAGCGCAAACCGCGCGATGTGCCGCGCACCGGACCCATCGGGAACAGCGACACGCGGGTGCCCGGTGCAAGCGGCAGTTCCAGCCGGGCGGGGGCCAGAAAGCATATCTCTTGCGGCATCAGCATGACGCAGGGCGGGCCGATGCGCCGCGCCATGACCGACAGAGCCGCCAGCATGTGGTCCATCCTGCCATCGGCGAAACCGGCGGCCATGACAAAGGGGGCCTGAATGCGCGACAGGGCCTTTTCGAAATCGGTGCTGTCCTGTTCCGGGATGTGGTGGATCGCGGCAACCTGCGAACGTCCGCGTTCCGAAAGGGAATCCAGATCCCCAATCACGGCGCGGGGCATATGACCCAGTTCCAGCGCCCGGTCTGCCCCGCCATCCGCCGCAACCAGCACCGGCGCATGGTCCAGAGCCAGCGTCAGATCATCGGCCGCGACCGGCGCGCCCCCCAAAAGGGTGACGCCCTGACGCGACCGGATCAGCGGGGTCATGCGTCCGCCCCGTCCTCGCCCCGGCCGATGCCGCGAAACACGCGGCGAAACGGGATCGCCCACAAAAACCCAAGCCCGATATAGACCAGCAGCTCAGCCCAGATCGGCAGGCGTCCAAAGCTGCGCTCCAGCCAGTTCATCAGCGTCACCGCGACCACGATATAAAGCGGCATCCCGATCAGCAGGATCACCAGCGACCAGCGTTTGCGGCTTTTCAACGTCATGCTTTTCTTCCCTGTCCCAGGCCAGCGCTGCTTTGCGCCAGCCGTTGCACCTGCCGCTGCCACCCCGCCATGCGTTTGGCCGCGCCGCCACGCCGCACCGGCCCGAAATAGCGGGTGCGTAAAGGCGCGACGCCGCAAAAGCCCCAGACCTGATGCCGCATCCGCCGGCCAAACGGGTTGCCAAAACGCAGGCGCAGCCAGAATTCCGGCGTGTCCAGCGTCACCAGCAGATCGGCCGAGCGCCCCTTCAGCAGCCCGTCCCAGAACGGATCGGAGTCGTGATACCGAAAGGTGGTGCCGGGCAGAAACACCCGGTCATAAAACCCCTTGACCAGCGCTGGTTCCGCCCCCCACCACAGCGGGTGGGCCAGAACGATGTGATCGGCGGCCAGCAGCTGTTGCGTGGCCGCCGAAAGGTCGGGTTCCAGCGGTTGCGCGGCGCGATAGCCCCTGTGCAGCACGGGGTCAAAGCGCAGGTCGCGCAGCGCCAGACGCGTTACCCCGGTGCCCGCGGGCAGCGCCGCAGCATAGGCATCCAGCAAATGTGCCGACAGCCGGTCGTCATCAGGATGGCCGTCAATCAGCAGCACCTGCATCGGATCAGTCAGCGAAGGGGTCGGTGACAAGGATGGTGTCGTCACGTTCGGGGCTGGTGGACAACAGCGCCACCGGGCACTGGATCAGCTCTTCGATGCGGCGGACATATTTGATCGCCGCCGCTGGCAGATCGGCCCAGGACCGCGCCCCTTGCGTCGAGTCCTGCCAGCCCTCCATCTCTTCGTAGATGGGGGTGACCCGCGCCTGCAACGCCGCCGCCGTGGGCAGATAGTCATAGCGGGTGCCGTCGATTTCATAACCCACGCAGATGCGGATGGTGTCGAACCCGTCCATCACGTCCAGCTTGGTCAGCGCAATACCATTCACCCCCGAGATCGCGCAGGTCTGGCGCACCAGCACCGCGTCGAACCAGCCACAGCGGCGCTTGCGCCCGGTCACAGTGCCGAATTCATGGCCGCGTTCGCCAAGGCGCTGGCCATCGGCATCTTGCAATTCGGTCGGGAACGGGCCTTCGCCAACGCGGGTGGTATAGGCTTTCACGATCCCCAGAACAAAGTCGATCGAGGACGGCCCCATGCCGGTGCCGGTCGCCGCCATACCCGACATGGTGGTCGAGCTGGTGACATAGGGATAGGTGCCGAAATCAATGTCCAGCAGGCTGCCCTGTGCGCCTTCGAACAGGATGCGCTTGCCCGATTTGCGGGCATCGTTCATCAGCTTCCAGACAGGCTGTGCATAGGCCAGCAGCTTGGGCGCGATGTCCTGCAATCTGGCTTTCAGCGCGGCGCGGTCAATGGCGCTGGCCCCCAGCCCCTGACGCAGCGCGTCGTGATGGGCCAGCAGGCGGTCCAGACGCGCCTCAAGCGTTTCGTCATCGGCCAGATCCGCGACGCGGATGCTGCGGCGGCCGACCTTGTCCTCATAGGCAGGGCCGATGCCGCGCCCGGTGGTGCCGATCTTGGCATTGCCCGCCGCGTTTTCGCGCAGCTGGTCCAGATCCTGATGCAGCGGCAGGATCAGCGGGGTGTTTTCCGCGATCATCAGGTTGCTGGTGTCAATCTGAACCCCCTGCGCGGCCAGCTTGTCGATTTCGGCAAACAGCGCCCACGGGTCCAGAACCACGCCATTGCCGATCACGGCGACCTTGCCGGGCCGCACGATCCCCGAGGGCAGCAGCGACAGCTTGTAAACGGTTTCGCCAATGACCAGCGTGTGGCCGGCATTATGGCCGCCCTGAAAGCGCGCGATCACGTCGGCGCGTTCAGACAGCCAGTCAACGATCTTGCCCTTGCCCTCGTCACCCCATTGGGCGCCGACCACCACAACATTGGCCATAAGTCACTTCCCTTTCCGGTTGCCGCCGACCTCTATACAAGGCTGCGCGCGTCGGGGAAAGCGGCTTTCGGAGACGATGCCGGCGCGTGCACTGCCCGGCCCCAGCGCGGGCCTTGCCCGACACCCAGCGCGTGCATTGCACGACTCCGGTGCGGGCCTTGCCCGACTCCGGTGCGCGCATTGCACGACGCGCATTGCTGCAATGCAGCATCAGCAATGGCCATATTGGTCAGCAACGCTTACCTTACAAGGTAAGAAATGCTGACTTTATAAGGAGCCTCCCATGGCCATGTTCACCACCACGCTGGCACATACCACCCTGCCCCGTCCGGCGCTTATGGCGCGGCTGTCGCGCTGGTATGCGGGTTTTCTGTATCGCGCTTCGCGTCAGGACCGAATCGACGCGCTGGCGGCGCTGAGCGATGCCGAACTGGCACAAATGGGCATCCGCCGCGACAGCATCGCCCAATATGTCTGGCGCGACCGGATGCTGGCCTGAGGGCGGCGGCCTTCAGAATTCGATGCCGGGCTGTGCCTTGATGCCAGCCCGGAAAGGGTGCTTGACGGCGGCGATCTCGCTGACCAGATCGGCGGCCTCGATCACCTCGGGCCGGGCATTGCGACCGGTCAGAATGACATGGGTCATTGGCGGTTTGTGGTTGCGCAGGAAATCGACCACCTCGGCGGTGTCGAGATAGTCATAGCGCAGCGCGATATTGATCTCGTCCAGCAGCACCAGCCGGATTGTCGGGTCAAGGATCAGCGCCTTGGCCTTGTCCCAGGCCCGGCGGGCGGCGGCGATGTCGCGGTCGCGGTCCTGGGTTTCCCAGGTAAACCCCTCGCCCATCACATAAATCTGGCACTGATCGGCAAAATGCGTGCGCAGAAGCCGGGCCTCGCCGCTGTCCCACGCGCCCTTGATGAACTGAACCACCGCGCAGGGCATGTCATGGCCGATGGCCCGCATGATCATGCCAAAACCCGACGATGACTTGCCCTTGCCGGGGCCGGTATGGACGATGATCAGCCCCTTTTCGCCGGTTTTGGTTTCCATCATCTTGTCGCGCGCGGCCTTGATGCGGGCTTTTTTTTCGGCATGTCGGGTGGCGTCGTCGGTCATGCGGCCTCCTGCTGCGGGTCGGGGGTAAAAGGGGCAAGCTGCACCGTGTCGCCGTCAAAGGTGCAGAAACTGCCCGCCGGAACCTCGACCCAGTCGGATTCGTCCTGCTCCAGCGGTTCCGAGACCACAGCCCACCCGCGGCGGCTGGCCGACCAGCGGTGATACAGGGTCGGCGCGGCATCGTCGCTGGCGTAACGGACGGCATACAGGCGCCGGCCATCCGAAAACGCCGCAGTCAGGCGCACATAGGGCAGGCTGCCGCGCTGGCGGGCCGCCGCCTCGAACCGTGCCGTGGCCCGTTCCAGCGCCGCGCGCGGGTCATCGTCCAGACCGGCCCCCAGCGCCGCCAGAAACAGCGCCTCGCTGTCGGTGGCGCCGCGCCGAAAGCCGTAATAGTCATCGGGAATCAGCTGTTCGGCATGACGGCGCCAGTCGCCATAGCCGCCGAACTGGCCGTTATGCATAAAGCTCCAGCGGCCAACGACGAAGGGGTGGCAATTGTTGCGGCTGGTCGCGGTCCCGGTTGCCGCCCGCACATGCGCCATAAACAAGCCCGAGCGCACGCTGCTGACCAGACTGGCCAGATTGGCATCCGACCAGGCCGGCATGACATCGCGGTAAAGCCCCGGTTCGGGGCGGTGCGCATACCAGGCCAGACCGAACCCATCCGCATTCACCGGCGTCAGACAGCGCTGTGCCCCCAGCGATTGCCGGACCAGCGAATGCCCCGGCTTGCTGACAATATCTTCCAGAAAGATCGGCGCCCCGATATAGGCGGCCCATCGGCACATTGCCCTGCCCCGTCCCGTTTCTGTCTTGCGGGGCGGGCCGACAGACCTTGGGTCAACGGCCCGCCCCGGTTTCCTTTTGCTCAGCCCGCGATCAGCGCCTCGGCGGCCGTGATCGCGGCATCATACTGCGCCAGCGACGGCGCCCCGCCCTGTGCGCGGTCGGGACGGCCACCACCGCCCTTGCCGCCCAAGGCCGCAACCACTGCCTGCACCAGCGCCACGGCGCTGATGCGGTCGGTCAGATCCGGCGTCACGCCCGCCGCCACCGTCGCCTTGCCATCGCTTTCGGCCAGCGCCAGAACGATGCCACTGTCCAGCCGCGCCTTGAGGTCATCGACCAGCCCGCCAAGTTCCTTGCCCGACAGCCCATCAGCGCGATTGACCACCAGCTTGAGGCCGCCAACTTCGCGCGGGGCGGCATCGCCACCGCCGGCCATCGCCAGCTCGCGGCGCAATTGCGCAACCTCGTTTTGCAGGGCCTTACGCTCATCCGCCAGCGACCGGACCCGCGCCACCACATCTCCTGACTGCGCCTTCAGCAGCGCCGCGATCTGGCCAAGCTCGGCCTCGGCGGCGCGCAGATGCGCCATAGCGGCCGGCCCGGTCAGCGCCTCGATCCGGCGCACCCCGGCGCTGGAGGCCTGATCGCCAAGCAACACGAACGCCCCGATATCACCGGTGCGCGCGACATGGGTGCCGCCGCACAGTTCCAGACTGTAGGTCTGATGATCTGCGCCCTTGTTCGACCCGGCAAGACGCCCCATCGAGACAACCCGAACCTCGTCGCCATATTTTTCCCCAAACAGCGCCTGCGCCCCAAGATCGCGGGCCTCGTCAGGGGTCATCAACCGGGTTTCGACCGGGGTGTTCTGGCGGATAAAGTCATTCACTTCGGCCTCGACCTGCGCCAGTTCGGTGGCGTCCAGCGCCTTGCCATGACTGAAATCGAAACGCAGGCGGCCAGCGTCGTTCAGGCTGCCTTTTTGCGCCACATGCGTCCCCAACGCGCGGCGCAGCGCCTCGTGCAGCAGATGCGTGGCCGAATGGTTCGCGCGGATCGCACCGCGCCGGGCGTGATCGACAGACAGCGTCGCGCCCTGCCCGCGTTCCAGATGGCCGGTGGTGACCTGCGCATGGTGAATGAACAGCGCGCCCTGTTTGCGGGTATCGGTCACCCGCGCGGCGCCGGTTTCTGTTTTGATCAGGCCGGTATCGCCAACCTGCCCGCCGCTTTCGGCATAGAAGGGCGATTGGTTAACGACGATCTGAATCTCCTGCCCCTCGTCAGCGCGGGCGAATTCCTGACCGCCCGCCACCAGCGACAGGATCGCACCTTCGGCCTGTTCGGTGTCGTAGCCCAGAAATTCGGTGGCACCATGTTTATCGGCCAGATCGAACCAGATCGCCGCATCCGCCGTCTCGCCCGAGCCGGCCCAGGCGGCACGCGCCTTGGCCTTCTGCTCGGCCATTGCGGTGTCAAAGCCCGCAACCTCGACCTGACGGCCCTGCTCACGCAGGGCGTCCTGCGTCAGATCCAGCGGAAAACCGTAAGTGTCATACAGTTTGAACGCGGTCTCGCCGGGCAGATTCGCGCCCTCGGGCAGGCGTGACACCTCATCTGACAGCAGCCGCAGACCACGGTCCAGCGTCTGCCGGAAACGGGTTTCCTCGCCACGCAGGGTTTCCTCGATCATCGCCTGCGCGCGCACCAGTTCCGGATAGGCATCGCCCATCTGCCGCACCAGTGCCGGGACCAGACGGTGCATGACCGGGTCCTGCGCCCCCAGCATATGCGCGTGACGCATGGCCCGGCGCATGATGCGGCGCAACACATAACCGCGCCCCTCATTCGAGGGCATCACCCCATCCGCAATCAGGAAGCTGGTCGAACGCAGATGGTCCGCGATCACCCGGTGATGGACCTTGCCATCGCCATCGGGTTCGCTGCTGGTGGCATGGGCGCTGGCCTCAATCAGGCTGCGCATCAGGTCGGTGTCGTAATTGTCATGCTTGCCCTGCAACAGCGCACCGATGCGTTCCAGCCCCATGCCGGTGTCGATCGACGGGTTGGGCAGGCTCTTGCGGCTGCCATCTTCGAACTGCTCGAACTGCATGAAAACCAGGTTCCAGATCTCGATGAAGCGGTCGCCATCCTCATCAGCCGAGCCGGGGGGGCCACCCCAGATATGGTCGCCATGGTCATAAAAAATTTCGGTGCAGGGACCGCAGGGACCGGTCGGGCCCATCTGCCAGAAGTTATCATTGGTCGGGATGCGGATGATCCGGTTATCGGAAAAGCCAGCCACTTTCTTCCAGATCGCGGCAGCTTCGTCATCGGTATGGTAAACCGTGACCAGCAATTTATCCTTCGAGATCCCGAAATCGCGAGTCAGCAACTCCCACGCGAAGGGGATGGCATCCTCTTTGAAATAGTCGCCAAAGCTGAAATTCCCCAGCATTTCAAAGAAAGTATGATGACGCGCGGTATAGCCGACATTGTCCAGATCATTATGTTTGCCGCCAGCACGGACGCATTTCTGCGATGTCGCTGCGCGGTCATAGCTGCCCGATTCCAACCCCGTAAACCGGTTCTTGAACTGCACCATTCCGGCATTGGTGAACATCAGCGTCGGATCGTTGCGCGGCACCAACGGCGAGCTGTCGACGACCTGATGGCCTTTCCCGGCAAAGAAATCGAGGAATGTCGAACGGATATCATTCAATGTGGGCATGTCATTTTCCCTGAAACTGGCGGATCAGGGCATATCGCCGCGCCGCCGCGCCGTAAAGGCGCAACAGCGCGGCGTGTGGCCCGAACCGCATCAATCTTCGGTCAGATCCGTATCCTCCCCCGCCTCGGCGGTGCCGAAATCAAGGCCATGGCTGGCCCGGATCTTGTCTTCGATGGCTGTCGCGATGGCCGGGTTGTCGCGCAGGAACTGCTTGGCGTTTTCGCGGCCCTGACCAATGCGTTCGTCGCCATAGGAATACCAGGCACCCGACTTATCCACCACGCCCGCCTTGACGCCGAGGTCGATCAATTCGCCAACTTTCGAAATCCCCTCACCATACATGATATCGAATTCGACCTGACGGAAAGGTGGCGCCACCTTGTTCTTGACCACCTTGACGCGGGTGGCGTTGCCGATCACCTCGTCCCGGTCCTTAATCGCGCCGGTGCGGCGAATATCCAGACGGACCGACGCATAGAATTTCAGCGCATTCCCCCCGGATGTGGTTTCAGGGTTACCGAACATAACGCCGATCTTCATGCGGATCTGGTTGATGAAGATAACCATGCAGTTGCTGCGGCCAATACTGGCGGTCAGCTTGCGCATCGCCTGGCTCATCAGGCGGGCCTGCGCACCGACTTGGGCGTCGCCCATATCACCTTCGATCTCGGATTTGGGGGTCAGCGCCGCGACCGAATCGACGACAACCACACTGACCGCGCCCGAGCGCACCAGCGTGTCCACGATCTCAAGCGCCTGTTCGCCGGTGTCAGGCTGCGAAATCAGCAATTCGTCAAGATTAACCCCCAATTTCCGAGCATATTGTGGGTCCAGAGCATGTTCGGCGTCGACAAAGGCGCAAACCCCGCCTTTTTTCTGTTCTTCCGCGACGACATGCAGGGTCAGCGTCGTCTTGCCCGAGCTTTCAGGCCCGTAAATCTCAACAATACGGCCCTTGGGCAGCCCGCCGATTCCAAGGGCGATATCCAGCCCCAGCGACCCGGTCGATGTGGCCTCGATCTCGGCCACGGGGTTATCCGCGCCAAGCTTCATGATCGACCCCTTGCCGAATTGACGCTCGATCTGCGCAAGCGCGTTATCAAGGGCTTTTTGTCGGTCTGCCGATGCTTTCATGTCATTCCCGCCTTCTGCGTCCATTGAGCCGCGACACCTTTATGTTCGCGTCTTGTTCCTGATATTGCGCATCTGGCCCGCCGGCGCAAGCCAAGACCGCCGTGAATCCCGGTTTTATCGCCAAGTGGTAAAGGAAAGGTTTACACCGGCAAAAATATCTCGCTATCACCACGCTGATCGACAGAAATGGAACAGGACATGCTGGTATTCTGGGACGCAAGGCTGGTTTTTCTGGCAACCCCGAAAGCAGGCTCGACCGCGGTGCAGGTGGCGCTTGAATCTCTGGCCTCGATGTCGGTGGATCGCCCGGCGATCCTGAAACACACCTCCGCAAGTGATTTTCAGCGTCACGTCGCCCCTTGGCTTGAAGATCGCGCCGGGGCCAAGTTTACCACCGTCGCCCTGATGCGCGAACCGCTGAGCTGGCTGCAAAGCTGGTATCGCTTTCATTTGCAAGAAACACGCGACCAGACCGACGATCAGCCTGAAGGTGAAAACTTTGAAGCGTTCATCAATCGCTATTGCCGCGAGGTCGACGAGGGCACCAGCCTGATTGGCACGCAGGCGGGCTTTCTGGGGCATGGCAGTGAAAGGCCGGTGGACCGTATCTTCCGCTATGAGGAAATCGACCAATTCACCCATTTCCTGGAGGATTCGTTGGATTGCGTGATCAACCTGCCCCGCATCAATGTGCCACGCAGCGCCGACGTGTCGATCAGCGTCGACACACGTGAAGCCCTGCAAGCGGTTCTGGCCAACGATATCGCCCTGTATCGCAGCCTGTAACCCACCATCGGCCGTCAGTCACGACAGCCGATATGGCGATCAACCGCCGACACCAGATCGGATAGCGAGAAGGGTTTGGGCAAAAAGGCCGATTCGATCTGATCGTCGTGATCGCTGGCAAAGACATCCTCGGCATAGCCGGACATGAAGATGACCGGCGTGTCGGGTCGGGTCACCAGCGCCTGACGCACCCAGCTGGGACCGTCCATGCCCGGCATCACCACATCGGTCAGAAACCCGTCGATATGCAGATCGGGCTGCTGCAACATCTCAAGCGCGGTTTCGGCACAGTCAGCCTCGACCACCTTATAGCCCCGCAGACGCAAGGCCCGTGCGGCAAAGGCGCGGACCGGGGCCTCGTCCTCGACCAGCAAAAGCTGCGCCGACACCGGCTGATCCATCGTCTGCACGCGTGCCTGAGCCACTTCATCGCCCGCAGCCCTGACCATATCGGGCTTTTGCGCCGGGAAAACCAGATCAAAGCGCGTGCCCTGCCCCGGCTGACTGTCACAGAAGATATAACCACCGGTCTGCTTGATAATCCCGTAAGCCGTCGACAGCCCAAGCCCGGTCCCCTGACCGACGCGTTTGGTGGTGAAGAAAGGTTCGAAGATCTTGCCCATCATCTCGGGCGGGATGCCGCAGCCTTCATCCGCAACGCTGACCTGCACATAATCACCCGCGGGCAGCGAGACCGGGCCGCGGCGGTCGTCACTGGTCAGGGTCAGGTTGCGGGTGGTGATGGTGATCTGGCCGCCATCAGCCATGGCATCGCGGGCATTGACCACCAGATTCATCAGCACCTGTTCCAGCTGGCGCTTGTCCGCACGGATGGGCGACAAGGCCGGATCATGCTCGAGCGTCAGGCTGATCTTTTCTCCGATCAGGCGGTTCAGAAGATGGGTCAGATCTGACAGGCTGTCGCGCAGATCCAGCGTCGTGGGGCTAAGCGTCTGTTTGCGCGAAAACGCCAGAAGCTGACCGACAAGGCTGGCGGCGCGGTTGGCGTTCTGACTGATCTGGTCCAGATCGGCATAGTCAGGGTCATGCCGGTCATGACGCAGCATCAACAGGTCGCAATGACCGGTGATCGCGGTCAGCAGGTTGTTGAAATCATGCGCCACCCCGCCAGCCAACTGGCCGATGGCCTGCATTTTCTGGCTTTGAACGAATTGCGCCTCGAGGGTTTTCAGTTCGCTCGCGTCCGAGAGCACCGCCAGCAATCCGTCACCGTAAGCAGACAGCCCAAGCCGCAAATGCTGGTCATGCCCGGCCCCGCGCCGGCTGAGAACCTCGGCCCGGCCACTGCTGCGGCCGCTGATCACATCGCCAAGCCAGTCCGCAATCGGTCGGCCCGGCCCGTCCAGCAGCGCCGATACCGGTTGCCCCGACCGGATATCGCCCAACAAATGTATGGCCGCCTGATTGGCACGCCGGATTGCGCCATCTGCCGAAAGATGCAGCAAGGCAACGGGGATGGCGTCAAATTCATCTACCTCGCGCCGGGGTTCGGCAGGGCGGGAAAGCGTCACGCGATAAAGATCATTGCCAAGCACACGCCATGCCTGAAGCTGGCGACCATCGGCCAGAGCGGCGACGCCAGCCTGTGACAGGCCAGCGCGGCGCAGCATCAGCGCCAGATCAACCGCTGGCGCAGCCATCTGGCGCAGAAAACCCGCCCCCAGCGGGCGCCCCAGAAGGTCGCCGCAGCAATCCGCAGCCGCCATATTCTGGGCCTGCACCACGCCATCGCCATCCAGCAGCCAGGCCGCATCGCGCCTGTCCATCAGACCCGGTGTCAGCGCCGCCACCGTGCGCCGCACGGCCAGCGCCCGGCGCAAGACCCGCAGCGAAACCAGCCCGCCAAGCAGATACCAGGCGAAGGCCATGCTGGACAGCACGACAGCCCATCGTCCCACCGCAAGCTGCGGCGCGATCATCAGCACCAGCGCCCCGGCCACCGCTGGCAGGCTGAGCAAAGGCACCAAAGACAGGCTGCGCGGCGACGCAAGGGCGAGGGTTTTCAACATCGGCATCACACAAAAGCAGTCGGCATTGCCTCAGCCTTAGCACCGATTTCTTAGCAAAAGGTTAACGCGCGTCGTTTTTCTGGCGCAAAACCGCCATGAAAAACCCGTCGCTTTCCCGCAGTGGACCGAAACTTGCCTGATCTTGCAGGGAAAAATCCGCATGGCGGTTCAGAAATGCGGTGATCTGGTCGTCATTTTCACAGCGCAGCAGCGAGCAGGTCATATAGGCCAGCGCCCCACCGGGCTGCAGAAACCGCACAGATTCGTCCAGCAGCTGCGCCTGTATCTGGCACAGTTGCGCCAGCCGGTCCGGGGTCAGCCGCCATTTGCCCGCCGGGTCGCGCCGCCATGTCCCAGACCCCGAGCAAGGCACATCGGCCAAGACCATCCCAAACCGCCCTGTCACGCGCCCCGGCCGGGCAAGGCCGATCATCACCCCGGCCCGCGCCGCCCGCGCCGGCAGGTCAGCCATGCGCGCGCCATCCACGTCATGCGCCGTCACGCGTGCCCCGCGCGCCGCCAGCGCCAGGGCCTTGCCGCCCCCGCCCGCGCAGTAATCCAGCACGGTGTCGGCCTGCGGCAGGCGCGCACAGGCCAGTTGCGGCGACAGGTCCTGAAGCTCGACCAGACCGCTGCGATAGGCCTGCCCGCCCGCGATCCGGCGCGCCCCTTCAAGCACCATCAGCGCCGTGTCCGACAGGTCTGACGCCTGCACCGATACCCCGTCACGGGCCAGCGCCGCCACGGCCTGCGCAGTGTCAGCGCGGGCGCGGTTGACGCGCAGCCAGACCGGCGCGCGTTGGCGCATAGCCTGCGCGATTGCGTCAAACCCGGAACCCAGATCCGCCCGCAAGCGCCCCAGCAACCAGTCCGGCATGTCGCTGGCCTGATCCGCATCGGGCGGGCATCCAGCCTGATCCTCAGGGGGCGGAGGCAGGGCGTGGCCCTGACCGCTGAACAGCGCTGCAATATCAGCGCCTTGCGCGCGGGCCAGCCCCAGCATCAGCGCGGCGCCATCATCGCCGCCGCCAAGCGCCGCCGCGCTGCGACGCTGACGCAAGGCGTCAAAGACCAGATCACGCACCGCCGCCCGGTCGCCCGAGCCGGCAAAGCGGCTGGCACGCGACCAGCGCAACAGCGCCTGTTCCGCCGGCTGACCGGCGGCGATGGCGTCCAGCACCCCCGCCGCCGCGGCAATCCGCGCGCCGGGCGTCATTCAGCCCATCCGATAGTTCGGGCTTTCGCGGGTGATCTGCACATCATGGACATGGCTTTCCTTCAGGCCCGCGCCGGTGATGCGCACGAATTCGCACCCGCCGCGCATATCGGCCACGGTCGCATTGCCGGTATAGCCCATGGCCGCGCGCAGCCCGCCCACCAGCTGGTGAATGACCGTGCCCGCCGGACCCTTATAGGGGACCTGCCCCTCGATCCCTTCGGGGACCAGCTTGTCGCTGGCGGCGTCTTTCTGGAAATAGCGATCGGCCGAGCCGCGCGCCATCGCCCCAAGGCTTCCCATACCGCGGTAACTTTTAAAGCTACGGCCCTGATACAGAATGACTTCACCGGGGCTTTCATCGGTCCCGGCAATGGCGCTGCCGACCATGGCACAGCTGGCACCCGCCGCGATCGCCTTGGCAAAATCGCCCGAGAATTTGATGCCGCCATCCGCGATCACCGGCACATCGCCGGCGCCCTGAACCGCATCCATGATCGCGGTCAGCTGCGGCACACCCACACCCGCCACGATGCGCGTGGTGCAGATGCTGCCCGGCCCGATCCCGACCTTGACCGCATCGGCGCCGGCATCGACCAGCGCCCGCGCCCCGGCCGAGGTCGCCACATTGCCCGCCACGATCTGTGCGCGGTCACCAATTTCCTTTTTCAGCCGCGCCACCGCCTTGCCGACGCCATCGGAATGGCCATGCGCGGTGTCGATCACCACCATATCCACACCGGCCTCGACCAGCGCGAGGCTGCGCTCGAACCCTTCGTCGCCCACGGTCGAGGCCGCGGCAACCCGCAGCCGGCCCAGTTCATCCTTGCAGGCCAGCGGGTTCAGAACCGCTTTTTCGGTGTCTTTCAGCGTCAGCAGCCCAGTCAGCTTGCCCGCGCCATCGGTGACCAGCAGCTTTTCGATACGGCGGGCCTTCATCAGGCTGATGGCCTGTTCGCGGTCGGCCGGTTCGGTCAGGATCGCCAGATCCTTGTCGGTCATCATCACCCGCACCGGGGTCTTGTCGTCATTGGCAAAGCGCATGTCGCGATTGGTCACGATCCCGACCACGCGGCCCTGATCGTCGACAACCGGAAAGCCGGTGACGTTGAACCGCTCTTGCAGCGCTTTCGCATCGGCCAGCGTCTGGTCGGGGCGCAGGGTGATCGGGTCATAGACGATGCCGGATTCGAAACGCTTGACGCGGCTGACCTGATCGGCCTGCTGGCGGGTGGTCAGGTTGCGGTGAATCACCCCCATCCCCCCGGCCTGTGCCATGGCGATGGCCATGCGGCTTTCGGTCACCGTGTCCATGGCGCTGGACAAAAGCGGGATGTTCAGCCGGATCGACCGCGTGACCCAGGTGGTCACATCGGCGGTCGAGGGCATCACCGTGGACGCCGCGGGAACCAGAAGAACGTCATCGAAGGTCAGAGCCTCACGAATCTGCATGGGGGCACCTCATTGCATGGATCGTTTGGCAGTTCCCCTTTTCACGCGCGGCGGGGTTTGTCCAGCCCAAAGGCGGCCCGCAACCGGTGCTCAGGCAATGGCGGCGTTGGTTTTCACCGCCAGACCGCCCTGCGCCCACATTTTCCAGATGCGCGCAAAGACCGGCACCACGAACAGCGTCGCCGCCACCAGCAGCAGCCCGGCCACCAGCCGCACCCATTCCGCACCCGACATCACCGCCAGCGCCGACCACAGCCCCGCCGTCGCCGCCAGCGGAAAGGTCATTGCCCCCCACATCGCGGAAAACCCCGCCGCCAGCAGCCAGCGCGCACCCGCCAGCGCCGCCAGCACAACCAGACCCGAGACCGCCCCGGCCAGCCAGCCGATCGTGTCCATGCCCAGACCCGCCGCGACGGTCCCCAACAGCGCCACCGGCGCCAGATGGATCGCCAGCATCGGGCGCAGCGGCGCGGGCACACGTTCAGCCAGCAACTGACGCAGGCTGAGGCCCCAGATCACCAGCGCCGCCAGCGCCGTGGGCCAGAACAGCAGCCGCGCCAGTTCCGGCCAGTCCAGCACCAGCGCCACCCGCGCGGCCACGATGAAGCCCACGAAATTCAGGTGCCAGACCGGGGTGACGCGGCGTTGCTCGGGCGGGGCCGACAGCATGACGGGCAGCAGCACCGCCAGCATCGCCAGATGCAGCAGGATCGCCACGACCAGCGCCGCACGCCCGATGAACGGCACGAAAGGATGCAGCAGGCCCACCGCCAGATACAGGCACAGCACCCCGGCCCCAACCCCGGCCCGGCCCGGCAGGATGGCCAGATCCTCGGCCAGAACGGCGGGACGGCGCGTCAGCTTGGCGCCATAGGCGACCACCGCGCAGGCAAACAGCGCCAGCACCACACCGGCCATGAATTCCGCCAGCGCCGGGGGTAATGCGAAATCGCGCACCCCCGCCCGCCAGGCCAGCGCCAGCCCCATCAGCCCCAGAAGCGGCGGAAAGATGGCCGGCGGCACCCGGCGCCAGCGCCCGGCGGGCGCGGTGCGGGGGGCTTTGAAACGGGGCAAGGGCTGGCGCATGGGAACCTCCGGCGGTAATGATGGACGGCTTATATCTCAGCCCCTGCATATTTACCACGGCAAGGGGGCAACGTGGCGCGGGTGACACGATGTCGCAGAAACTGCCCGCGGAACGTAGCGTCACATTGCGGTTACGATTGACCGGCGCCACGATGACAAACCAAGCTGTTCACACGCGGCCGGGACCACGAGCATTCGCGCACCGGGGCCGCAAGGGAGGAGAACAATGAAAACGTCCATCTGCGCCATCGGCGCATTGCTGCTGACCACCGCGCCGGTTTTCGCGGGCGGGATTGCCCGGTCCGACCAGTCTGTCGGCATCCTGTTCGAAGAAGGCAAAAACTATGTCGAGCTGTCCTATGGCCGGGTCCGCCCCGAGGTTTCGGGCAGCTTTGTGGGCCGCAACCCGCTGACCGGCGCCCCTGTGCGGGTCAATATCAGCGATGTGGCCGGCAACCACTATCTGCCCGGTATCCGCTACAAGACCGAGATCAACGACAAGGTCAGCGTTGCCTTTATCTATGACCATTTCTATGGCGCCGATATCGCCTATGAGGGCGACCCCGCGCGCACTGTTCTGGGCGGCACCAGGGCCAAGGTGAATTCGCAGGGCTTTACCTTCCTTGCGCGCTATAAATTCGACGATAACTGGTCGGTTCATGGCGGCATCCGGGCCAGCAAGGCCGATGCGTCGGTGACATTGTCGGGTCTGGGCTATGGCCCGGTCTTCAACGGCACCAACCGCACACTGAACGGCTATTCCGCCAATCTGGAATCGGACTGGGGCGTGGGCTATGCCATCGGTGCCGCCTATGAGCGCCCCGAGATCGCGATGCGCGTCGCGCTGACCTATCAGTCCAAGATCACCCATAATTTCCCCACCACTGAACGTCTGGGCGCCTTTGCCGTCTCGACCGGCACCGAAACCGAGGTCGTGACCCCGGAATCCGTCACCCTCGACTTCCAGTCGGGCGTGGCCCCCGACACGCTGGTTTTTGGCTCGGTGCGCTGGGAACACTGGACCCAGATGGTCACCAAACCGGTGTTTTTCGACCGCGCCACCGGTGGCGAAAACCTGACCGATCTGTCCAATTCGACCACCTATACGCTGGGTGTGGGCCGCAAGTTCAACGAGAACTGGTCCGGCTCGGTCTTTGCCAATTACGAAAAGGTCGGTGGCGGCGACGAGGTCTCGCCGCTGGCGCCCACCAATGGCTATAAGGGCATTGGCCTGGCCGCCGTCTACAGCAAGGACAACATGAAGATCACCACTGCGGTGCGTTATCTGAAACTGGGCGATGCGAAACCGACCACCAGCCAGCCGGTCGCGCAGATGGATGACAACTATGTCGTCGCCGCCGGGATCAAGGTCGGCTTCAGCTTCTGATCCGCCACCGCGCGCAACACCCGGACAGGCCCCGCCCCGCGCGGGGCCTTTTCATGTGCGCGCCAAGGGGTTAGGAAACCCCAAACGGGGGCGTGGGATGATCTATCGCAACAGTCGCGAATGGCGCGAGGCCACGGGCCGCAAGGTGTTGCTGTTCGGCATGTCCGGGCTTGGCAAGACCTATTTGTCCAACATGCTGCGCGCCAGCGGCGAATGGTTTCATTACAGCATCGACTATCGCATCGGCACCCGGTACATGGGCGAGCTGATCGCAGATAATTTCAAGCGCGAGGCCATGAAAGTGCCTTTCCTGCGCGACCTTCTGCTGTCGAATTCGGTCTATATCGCCAGCAATATCACCTTTGACAATCTGGCGCCGCTGTCGACCTATCTGGGCAAACCCGGCAGCCAGACCCGTGGCGGGCTGGAATTTGACGAATATATGCGCCGCCAGAACCAGCACCGCAGCGCGGAAATCGCGGCGCTGCTGGACACGCCGCATTTCATCGCCCGCGCGCAGGATATTTATCGCAACCCGCATTTCGTCTGCGATTCCGGTGGCTCGATCTGCGAGGTGGTCGACCCCGAAAACCCCGCCGATCCGGTGCTGTCGACGCTGGAATCGGCGCTGCTGATGGTCTGGATCAAAGGCTCGGACGCACATACGGCGGAACTGGTGCGCCGCTTTGATCGCGCGCCCAAGCCGATGTATTACCAGCCCGAATTTCTGGAACGTGCCTGGGTCGATTACCGCGTCGAAAAGGGCCTGCGCGAGAACGAGGTCGACCCCGACGATTTCATTCGCTGGACCTATGCCCGCGCGCTGGCGCATCGTCAGCCGCGCTATGCCGCGATGGCGCGGCGCGGCGTCACCGTGCTGGCCGAAGAGGTGGCGCAGGTCCGCAGCCCTCAGGATTTCACCGACCTGATCGCCACGGCGATCGACAGAAAGGCCTAACCCATGCCCATCACCCTGCCCAATGACCTGCCCGCCTTTGACATTCTGTCGCGCGAAGGTGTCATGGTCATGTCGCCGGGACGGGCCGCCACACAGGATATCCGGCCGCTGCGCATCGGGCTGCTGAACCTGATGCCGAAAAAGATCCAGACCGAAAACCAGTTTGCCCGGCTGATCGGGGCGACGCCCTTGCAGATCGACTTTCACCTGATCCGCATGTCCGACCACGAAAGCCGCAACACCGCCGCCGACCATCTGGCCAGCTTTTACCGCACCTTCGCCGAGGTCGAGGCCTCGGGCGAGCGCTTTGACGGGCTGATCGTCACAGGCGCTCCGGTCGAGCATCTGGCCTATCCCGAGGTGACCTATTGGGATGAATTGCGGCGTCTGTTCGACTGGACGCAAAGCCATGTTTTCTCGACTTTTGGCGTCTGCTGGGGGGCGATGGCGATGGCCAACCATTTTTATGGCGTGCCCAAACATATGCTGCCGGCCAAGGCGTTCGGCTGTTTTCGTCATCACAACATGGCGCCGACCTCGCCCTATCTGCGCGGGTTTTCCGATGATGTGCTGATCCCCGTCAGCCGCTGGACCGAGATGGATCAGGCCGAGCTGGAGGCGGTGGGCATGAAAACGCTGCTAGCCTCGGATCAGGTCGGGCCATGTCTGGTCGAGGACGCGGCCCATCGCGCGCTGCTGATCTTTAACCACCTCGAATATGACAGCAACACGCTGAAAGAGGAATATGACCGCGATATCGCCGCTGGCAAGCCGGTGAATGTCCCGGCCAATTATTACCCCGATGACGACCCGGACTTAGCGCCCTCGAACCGCTGGCGCAGCCATGCGCATCTGCTTTACGGCAACTGGATCAACGCCATCTATCAGGACACGCCCTTCGACCTGGCCGATATCGGAAAATAACGCAATCTGCGCTGGCGTTAAACTTTTCTTGGGATTCAGGCATTATAGGTGGGAATCACCCAGATGCCGGACCTGACCATGACCAAAGCCGCCCTGCCCGACCTGCCCTATGTCGGCGCCATTACCCGCTTCCTTGAACAGGACGCCCCCAAAGACCTGCGCAAAGCGGTAAAGGACGCGCGCAAGGATCAGATCCTTGACCCCGGCTATCCTTATCGCACGGAAATGGACCGGGACGACTATGACCGGCACATGCAGGGGCTGCAATGTCAGCTGGTGCGCATGATGTCGGACGTGATCAGGACCGGTCGCCGCGTGGCGATTTTGTTCGAGGGGCGCGACGCCGCCGGCAAGGGCGGCACCATCGAACGGGTGCGCGAAAACCTGAACCCGCGTTCGGCCTATATCGTCGCCCTGCCCAAACCCACGGATCGCGAGGCCACGCAATGGTATTTCCAGCGCTATACCGACTGGCTGCCGGCGGCGGGTGAAATTGCGCTGTTCGACCGCAGCTGGTATAACCGTGGCGTGGTGGAAAAGGTGTTCGGCTTTACCAGCGACCATGACCGCGACCGCTTTTTCCGGCAATTACCGCGATTCGAGGAATTGCTGGTCAATGATGGCATCACGCTGGTCAAGCTGTGGCTGAATGTCGGTCGCGCCGAGCAATTGCAGCGCTTTCTTGACCGCGAAAAAGACCCGCTGAAGCAATGGAAGCTCAGCAATATCGACGTCGAGGGGTTGGGCAAATGGGATGCCTATACCGATGCCATTCGCGAAACCCTGTCCTTGTCACATAACCCGGTCGCGCCGTGGACGGTGATCCGCGCCGATGACAAACGCCGCGCCCGCATTGCGGCGATTCAGACCATCCTTGGCGCGCTGGATTATGCCGGCAAGGATGACAAGGTGATTGGCAGCATCGACCCGCGCATCGTCGGCGGCCCGGAAATGTTGCTGGCATGAGGCCGGCACTGTGGCACCGGCTGACCCCTGCGAAAGCGCTGGCACGGCTGGCGCTGGTCGCGGTGCTGGCGGTGCTGTTCCCGGCATTGGCACCGGCGCAGGACCTGCCCGCACCGGCATATACATCGGTCAATGACTTTGCCGGGTTGCTGGATCTGGACGGCACGCGGGTGCTGGATCAGGCGCTGATCGCCCTGCATGACGAAACCGGGGTGCAGGGCACCGTGGTCACCCTGACCGACCGCGCCCGATATGGCGGCCATGACGGGCTGGAGGCTTTTGCCACCCGCCTGTTCAACGACTGGGGCGTCGGACAGGCGGACCGTAACGACGGCTTTATGGTGCTGGTCCTGCGCGATGACCGCGAGGCCCGGATCACCCTTGGCGCCGGATACCCCGCCAGCGCCGACGCCCGTGCCGCACAGATCATGGACAAGGTGATGCTGCCGGCCTTTCGCAACGACCAGATGTCGGCAGGCATCACCAATGGCACGCTGGTGGTAATCGACCAGATCGCCCGCCCCCATGCGCAGGGTCTGGGGCTGACGCCCCCTGCCCAAAGCGATCCGGCACCGCAAGGCGCGGCGGGGGGCTTGGCGGCGATGGCGGCGCTGGCGTTCGGGCTTTTGTTCCTGCGCCGCCAGCGCCGGCGACGGCGCTGCCCCGAATGCGGCCACAGCCCGGTCATGGTCGAGACCGCAGCCCGCCGCGACCAGCGCAAGGATGGCGGCTGGCAAGTGGCGGCCGATCTGGTGACGCGAATCTGTCCGGCCTGTGGCTGGCGCGAACAGCATCAGACGCCGACGCCGCAGATCACCACCTATACCCCCACCGGCAGCATTCTGTCGCGCAGCGCCAACCCCGCCTGGCGGTCCGCCACCCCTCGCAGCAGTGCGCGCAGCCGTGGCGGCTTTGGCGGCGGCTCGTCCTCGGGCGGGGGGGCATCGGGGCGGTGGTAGGGCAACAGGGGCAGGTTTCAGGTCAGGTTTGATAAGCAGCAGAAACGCCCGAAAATCCGCCGCAACGGGAAAATCTGCTATTGACGACGCGCCGCGATGAATGGACCGGGCCGCTGCGCGCTGCTTTGAATGGATGTGATGGTTAAATAATCGCCAAAAATTAGGAAAAGCGAATTGGAAAATATAAAATAGGCTGAATGCTGACGCGCATTTATGGCACAACAAAAACCACCCGCTATCATTGATCGTGAAATTTAAAAAAATTGAATAAAAATTTCAAATTCTCAGACAGGGCACAGGATTGATAAAAAATCCGAAAAACATGAGGAGAAAGAGGGAGAAACATAACCGGAATGTGGGCATTCTTTCAAAAGACGTCTGGGATGGGGCAGACGCGCGCTGGCGCGCCGAAAATGATGACATAACGCCCTGCAAAAAGGCATGGCCGTTTCTGAAATCAGGGCATTCTTCACATGAATGAGGGCAGGCTGGCCCCATTTACCCGGACCCGGATTGCCGCCATCGGGGTCGATCTCTCAAGGCGTCCAATCTTATTGGCACGGCGCTGACGGGATGGTGGTTGACGACAGCTTTGCCTGCCTGTCATCCGCATCGACGCCCACGCCTTGCGGCATTCGTCGACCGCCCCCGCCAGCATGACCTTTGTCAGCCGCCGCGCCCTTAACCCGGCGCTTCATCCGGCGCGGGCAGCATCACCCGCCCATCTGCCAGCCCGGCCTCCAGCAGGTCCAGTGCTGCCGCCAGCCGGTGGTCGATCACGTCCAGATAACGGGTCCAGTCCATCAGCCCATCCAACGGCGCCGCCCCGTCCGAAATGCCGCGCAGCCCCATCATCGGCAGCCCCGCCCGCTGACAGGCCCGGCACAGGGCATAGCTTTCCATATCGACCATCTCGGCGTCGATACCGTCATAGGCATCGCCCGAAACGATATTCGCGCCCGTCGACAGCCGCGCCCCCGGCAGGCCCGGCACCTGCACCGGCAGCGCGATTTGCGCCGGCTGGTCCAGAAACGGCGTCAGCCCGGCCCCGAACCCCAGCGCCGTGGCATCCATATCGCGATAGCTTACCGACACCGCCTGAAAGACCGCCCCCTGTTCCAGCGCGCGCGACCCGGCACTGCCCAGACTGACCACCAGCGCCGGGCGCTGACCAGCCAGCGCCAGCCGCGCCAGCGCATCCGACAGCACCACTGCGGCCTCGACCGGGCCGACACCGGTCATCAGCGGCGTGATGCGCGACCGCAGCGCCGGGCCATATTCGTGGTCCAGCGCCATGACGAACAGAACCGGCAGGCCGGCAACAGGGGTCAGCGGGGGCAAAATGGTCTGGCTCATGCCTGCAATCTGCACCGGGGCGGCGGGTACTGCAATCCGCCTTGCGATGAAACAGGTCGCCCGCTAGCCTTTGACGGACCGTCTTTTTTCCAGGGGAGTTTCACCACCATGTCCGCCATCCTGCGCAGCACCGTCGCGCTGGCCTTTCTGGCCGGCCCCGCCCTTGCCGCCGATCCCGAACTGACCGTCTTTGACTGGGCCGGTTTCGAGGAACCCGTCATCTTCAGCGCTTATGTCGACCAGCATGGCGCCAGCCCGACCTTCGCCTTTTACGGCGACGATGACGAGGCGTTCCAGAAACTGGCTTCGGGCTTCAAGGCCGATCTTGCGCATCCGTGCAGCCAGATGGTGTCGAAATACCGCGATGCCGGGCTGATCGAGCCATGGGATACCAGCCGCATTCCCAATTTCGACAAGATCGACCCCAAATTCCTGAAATCCGAGATTTTCAAGGACGATCAGGGCGTCTGGTATATTCCCACCGACTGGGGCGCGACGGCCATCGCCTATAACAAGGATACCGTCCCGGCCGAAGATATCGCCACGCTTCAGGTCTTTACCGACCCCAAATATCAGGGCCGCACCAGCCTGCCCGATTCGTCCGATGATGTGTGGGCGCTGGCCTATCTGGCGACCGGCGTCACCGACTGGACCAAGGTCAGCGACGCGCAATTCGCCGCCGCCGCCGACTGGCTGCGCAAGGCGCATCAGAATGTCGCCTCGTACTGGACCGACCCGGCCTCGCTGAACCAGTTGATGGCCTCGGGCGCGGTCGATATCGCGTGGTCTTGGAATGACAGCCCCACCCAGCTGCGGGCCGAGAATTTCCCCGTCGGCTTTAACCGCACCCCCGAGGGCGGCAGCTCGACCTTCTTTTGCGGTTTCGTGAACCTCAGGGACGGGCCGGGCAAGGAAGACAAGGCCTATGATTTCATCAACGCCTGGCTTCAGCCCGCCGCCGCGCCGGGGCTGTTGTCGGTCATCGGCTATGGCCACAGCTCGACCGAGGCGATGAAGGAAATCAGCCCCGAACAGCAGGAAGAATTCGGCATCTCGCCCATTGACGGGCCGGTTCTGGCGCAGACCCCGAACGACCCCGCCCAACGCGAAAAGCAACTGGCCGAGTTCGAGAAAATCAAAGCCGGGTTTTAAGCCCGCATCACCCGTGGCGGGGGTCCGCCCCCGCCCGCAAACCGGATAGCTGACATGAGCCTGACACGCGAGGAACAGGAACGCATCGCCTTTGATCAGCCGGCCTTTTCGCGCATGATCGGGCTGCGCATCCTGCGCGCCGAACCCGATCTGGTGGTGGGGGAATTGCCGGTCACGCAATCGCTGGGAAACCGCAACGGTGTGCTGCATGGCGGCGCGATCATGGGGTTTGCCGACAATCTGGGCGGCACGGCGACGATGATCAACCTGCCCGCAGGGATGACCACCACGACGGTGGAAAGCAAAACCAATTTCCTGCGCCCGATCCGCATTGGCGACACCGCCACCGGCCATTGCGTGCCGCTGCACAAGGGCCGCACGATGATGGTCTGGCAAAGCACCATCACCCGTGGCGATGGCAAGACGGCAGCGGTGGTCACCCAGACCCAGCTGGTGCTGGAATGGAAGGCCGGGGCTGACTGACCCTGACGGCATCCGTTTGCGCGGTGACGTAACCGGCTGGCAGATATGACGACCGCCGGGCGCGTGTTCATGTCCGGGGGCTTGTGTTCCGCCGCCCCCCGCGTCGCCTTTCCTCTGCGCCGCCTGTCCCCGTACCGCCCGCCCCCGCACAGTGGATTGCCCTGACACCGCCCATTCCTGCGCAGTTTTTCCCCGGCAGCGCCTTTTGGCTGCTGCCAACCCGGCGTGGCCCGCCCGCGCAGCCTGCGAAACTGCCGCCTTGCGCAACCCGCCCTTGCGCCCGCGTCGCGCCCCCTTGCAGGCCGGAAAAGCCGCCCCTATATTCACCTTGTCCGGGGCAACCCGGACTATGGACATAAACGCGCATGGAATAAGCGGATCGGACCCGGGGGCGGTACCCGGCGGCTCCACCAGATACCCTCGTTGGGGGACCATGGGGCCGAAACAGGATCGACGAACGTCTAAAGATGTTTGCTTTGTCTCGGTGAGCGACCACCGTTATCGGTGCAAATTGTACAGTTGCCAACGACAACCGTGCTCCGGTCGCTCTGGCTGCGTAAGCAGCTCGGGTAACCGAAACCTAACTCCTTGCGCTTAGCCGCGTAAGGCGGGGCCGGCAGGAGCCTTGCAACAGAATCCTGCCACTTTCCCCCTTCCCTTCTGTCTGACTGACCCCGGCATTTGCGCGGGCGCGGCGCGGCGCGGATGCGCGCATCCGGCCTGTCACGCGCGATACCCAAGTATTTTACAAGGCTTCTCTGGACGTCCAGGCGTCAAGGCGTTAGGTCACTTGGCAAAGGGTGGCGCGTGCCACCCGCGACCCAGCCAGCAGGCCCCGCCTCAGCCACGGTCCTCACATGCGTGAAGGAGAGATCTGATGCGGCGTATTCTGCTGTCGGCGCTGACCGCGCTGTCCCTTGCCCCGGTGGTTCTGGCGCAGCCCGCGCAAGCCGCCGATGTCACCATCGACACGGCCCGCGGGCCGGTGACGCTGGCGGCCCCGCCCGCGCGGGTGGCGGCCTTTGACGTGGCGGCCATTGACACGCTGACGGCGCTGGGTGTGCCGCTGGCCGGGGTGCCTGACAAACTGTATGTCCCGGCGCTGAAAGATCTGGATGCCCCCCATGTCGGCACCCTGTTCGAGCCGGATCTTGAGGCACTGGCCAATCTTGGCCCCGACCTGATCATTGTCGGCGGCCGCACCGCCACCCAGCGCGACGCACTGGCGCAGCTGGCCCCCACCATCGACATGAGCATCGGCACCGAGGTTCTGGCCCATACCAGCGACCGGCTGGCGGCCTATGCCGCGCTGTTTGACCGTCAGGCACAGGCGCAGCCGCTGAAACAGGCGCTTGACGACAAGCTGGCTGCACTGGCGCAGGCGGGCAAAGACAAGGGCCGGGTTCTGGTGGTGATGACCAATGGCCCGAAAATGTCGCTTTACGGGCCGGGGTCGCGCTTTGGCTGGCTGTATCAGTCCACCGGCATGGCCCCCGCGGTCGAGGGGCTGGACAGCGGCGCTAATCACGGCAATGCCGTCAGCGCCGAATTCATCGCCAAGGCCGACCCGGACTGGCTGTTCGTTCTGGATCGCGGCGCCGCCATCGGCGAGGAAGGCCAAAGCGCGCAGGCCACGCTGAACACCCCGCTGATCGCGGGCACCAAGGCATGGCGCAACGGGCAGGTCGCCTATCTGCCCTCGGCCAGCCTGTATATCGCCAGCGGCGGCTATGCCTCGACCGTCGAGGTGATCGACGCGCTGACCGCCGCCCTGAACGGTGCGGCGAAAGCGGCGGAAACCGGGGCGCCGGCACAGTGACTGCCTGGCGCGGGGGGGCAACCGCGTTGCTGGCTGCGCTGATCCTGGCCAGCCTGCTGGTCGGGTCGGCGGGGATCGGCCTGCCCGCCAGCGGCGATGCGGGTGCCATGCTGGTGATGATGGAATCGCGCTTGCCGCGCACGCTGGCCACCCTGCTGACCGGGGCGGCCCTGGCGGTGTCGGGGGTGATCATCCAGTCGCTGGTGCGCAACCGCTTTGTCGGGCCGGAAACCTCGGGCGGGCCGGAAAGCGCGGCTTTGGGGCTGATGCTGGTGACCCTGCTGGCCCCGCAGGCCCCGATCTGGGTCAAGATGGCGGTTGCCAGCCTCAGCGCGATGGGGGGCACGGCGCTGTTTCTGGCCCTGATCCGCCGCCTGCCCCCGCAAGAGGTCCTGCTGATCCCGATCACCGGGCTGGTGCTGTCGGGGGTGATCGGGGCGCTGGTGACATGGATCGGCTGGCAGGCGGATATGGTTCAGTATGTGATCACATGGCTGATGACGGGCGAATTTTCGGGCGTGGTGGCGGGACGTTATGAATTGCTGTGGATCGCCGGTGCCGCGGCGGCGCTGTCATGGTTCGTGGCCGACCGTTTTGCCATTCTGGCCCTTGGCGAGGGCATGGCCACCGGGCTTGGGCTGTCAACCCGCTGGGTGATGCGGCTGGGGCTGGTGGTGGTGGCAGTGGTTTCGGCGCTGGTGGTGGTGACGGTGGGCATGATCCCCTTTGTCGGGCTGGTGGTGCCCAATATCGTGTCGCGGCTGATGGGCGACAACCTGCGCCGGTCGCTGCCGGTGGTGGCGCTGGCCGGGGCGGGACTGGTGCTGGGATGCGACCTGATCGGGCGGCTGCTGGTCTGGCCATATGAGATCCCGGTCGGGACCATCCTTGGCGTGGTCGGGGCGGTGCTGTTCTTGTGGCTGCTGCATCGCAGGCCGGCCCATGTTCAGGCCCATGTCTAGTTTCATGTCCAAGGCGGGGGTCTGGTCGCGCCACCCTGCGGCGCTGCGGCTGGCGGGGCTGCTGGCATTGCTGGCGGTGCTGGCCGGGCTGTGGCTGCTGGCCGGTCTGGGGGCGGGCAATCGCGGCTTTATCATCGGGCTGCGGGCCACCCGGCTGGCGGCGCTGGTGACGGTCGGGGCCTCGGTCGGGGTGGCGACGATGCTGTTTCAGACGGTGACGGCGAACCGGGTGCTGACGCCGTCGATCATGGGGTTTGACGCGCTTTACCTGCTGCTTCAGAACCTGCTGGTGCTGGGATTGGGGGTGACGGGCTTTGCCGCGCTGGCCGGACCTCAGCGTTTCGCGCTGGAAACCGGGGTGATGGTGGCGCTGGCGGCGACGCTGTTCGGCACGCTGCTGGCACAGGGCACGCGCGACATTGCCCGCACCGTTCTGACCGGGGTGATCCTTGGGGTGCTGTTTCGTGCCGCCAGCGGTCTGGTCGCGCGCATTGCCGACCCCAGCGAATATGCCATCATCCAATACAGCAGCTTTGCCAGCTTTTCGCGGGTCGACCCGGCGGTGCTGCCATGGGCGATGGCGGCAACGGGGGTGGCGGTGCTGGCGGCGATGGCGATGGCGGCGCGGCTGGATGTGCTGGCGCTGGGGCGCGATGGCGCGGTGTCGCTGGGGCTGCGCCACGACCGGGTGACGCTTGTGGCGCTGGGGCTGGTGGCGGTGCTGGTCTCGACCGCGACGGCGCTGGTGGGACCGGTGGCGTTTTTCGGGCTGATCGTGTCGGGCCTGACCCATGCACTGATGCGCAGCCCGCGCCATGTGCTGTTGCTGCCCGCGGCGGCGCTGATCGCGATGAACCTGCTGCTGGCCGGGCAATTGCTGTTTGACCGCCTGCTGGGACAGCAAGGCACGCTGTCGGTGGTGATCGAATTCGCCGGCGGGCTGTTTTTCCTGTCTCTCTTGCTGAAAGGCCGCATCCGATGATCCGCATCTCGGGGCTGACCCATCACATCGGCGGCGCGCCGATCCTGACCGACATTACCACCGACCTGCCCAAGGCCGGGCTGACCGCGCTGATCGGGCCGAACGGCGCGGGCAAATCGACACTGCTGCGGCTGATCGGGCGGCTCGAGGCCCTGCAACAGGGCCAGATCCAGATCGACGGCCACGACCTGCGCCGCACCCCCAGTCAGGATCTGGCGCGGATCATGGCGATCATGGGCCAGCACAACACCATCGCCAGCCGCCTGCGCCTGACCGAGCTGGTGGGCTTTGGCCGCTGGCCCCACCACCATGGCCGCCCCGGCCCGCGTGACCGCCAGATCGTCGCTGACGCGCTGGCCGATTTCGGCCTGTCCGATCTGGCGCATCGTTTCGTCGACGAGGTCTCGGGCGGGCAGGCACAGCGCGCCTGTCTGGCCATGGCCTTTGCGCAACAGACCGACTGGCTGTTGCTGGACGAGCCGCTGAATAACCTCGACATGGCCCATGCGCGGGCGCTGATGACCCGGCTGTCCGATCTGGTGCGCCGACAGGGCAAAAGCGTGGTGGTGGTGCTGCATGACATCAACTATGCCGCCGCATGGGCCGATCATGTCGTGGCGCTGAAAGATGGCCGCCTGATGGCCGCCGGCAGCCCCGACCAGATCCTGACCGCACCGGTGCTGGAACGGCTTTATGACACGCCGGTCAACGTGACCACGCATCAGGGGCGGCCACTGGTGCTGCACCACCTGTAACCCAACGCGGTCGTGACCGGCCCGCCGGGGAAAAGGCTGGACGCGCCGGGGGGAATTGCCTAAAGCATCTGTTACATTATATCAGAAACTCCCCATGCGCCCCGTTTTCCACCTTCTTCTTGCCGGTGTTCTGCCGCGTCTTGCCCTGGCCCTGGCCCTGTCCGCCCTGCTGTGGCTGGCCCTGTGGGGGGTGATCGCGTGACCCTGAAATTCGAGAACCTGACCCTTGGCTATGACCGCCACCCGGCCGTGCATCACCTGACCGCCGAGATCCCGGACAGCAGCCTGACCGCCCTGATCGGGCCGAATGGCGCGGGCAAATCGACGCTGATGCGCGCCATCGCAGGCGAGCTGGTGCCGCTTGAAGGGCGGATCACCCGTGCGCCGGGCCGCATCGCGTGGTTGCCGCAACAGGCCGAGGTCGATCGCAGCTTTCCCATCTCGGTCTTCGATTTCGTGGCCATGGGGCTGTGGGCGCGGATCGGCGCCATGCGCGGGGTTGCGCGTGGCGATGCGCGCGCCGTGGAACAGGCGCTGACGGCGGTCGGGCTGCCGGGTTTCGGCCCGCGCCCGATCGGTGCCCTGTCGGGCGGCCAGATGCAGCGGGTGCTGTTTACGCGCCTGTCGCTTCAGGATGCCGGGCTGTTGCTGCTGGACGAACCGCTGACCGCCGTCGATGCCCGCACCGCCAATGACCTGCTGTCGATCATCCACGACTGGCAGCACGAAGGCCGCACCATCATTGCCGTCCTGCACGACATGGAGGTGGTGCGCAGCCATTTCCCGCAAACCCTGATGCTGATGCGCGAAAAAATCGCCCATGGCCCGACCGCGCAGGTGCTGACCCCGGAAAACC
This sequence comes from Paracoccus jiaweipingae, assembly GCF_044335505.1. Lineage (NCBI taxonomy): Bacteria > Pseudomonadati > Pseudomonadota > Alphaproteobacteria > Rhodobacterales > Paracoccaceae > Paracoccus > Paracoccus jiaweipingae. The sequence goes on from NZ_JBISBS010000003.1 coordinate 439,795, forward strand.
TGCGCCGGATGCGTCAGGTATCGGCCAGCGTCGATGACGACGCCGCCATCTGCGAACGCGGGGCCGCGTGATGGCCCTGCTGCAACCCTTCCTTGATTTCGCCTTCATGCAGCGGGCGCTGCTTGGCTGTATCGCCATCTCGCTTGGGGCGACACCGGTCGGTGTCTTCCTGATGCTGCGCCGCATGAGCCTGACCGGCGACGCCATGGCCCATGCCATTCTGCCCGGCGCGGCGGTGGGGTTCCTGATCTCGGGGCTGTCGCTGGGGGCAATGACCATCGGCGGCATCGTGGCCGGGCTGGCTGTGGCACTGCTGACCGGGCTGGTCAGCCGGGTCACCGAACTGCGCGAGGACGCCTCGCTGGCGGCCTTCTATCTGATCAGTCTGGCGCTTGGGGTGCTGATCGTGTCGGCCAAAGGTTCGAATGTCGACCTGCTGCATGTGCTGTTCGGCACGGTGCTGGCGCTGAATGACGCGGCGCTGATCCTGCTGTGCACCATCACCACCATCACCCTTGTGGCGCTGGCGGTGCTGTATCGCCCGCTGGTGCTGGAGTGCGTGGACCCGCGGTTTCTGCGTTCGGTCAGCCAGCTCAGCGCGGTGGCGCATTTCGCTTTTCTGGGTCTGGTGGTGCTGAACCTTGTGGCCGGGTTTCAGGCGCTGGGAACGCTGATGGCCGTGGGCATCATGATACTGCCCGCCGCCGCCGCGCGGTTCTGGGCGCGCAACCTGCCGGCCATGATGCTGGCGGCGGTGCTGGTGGCGGTGCTGGCCTCGGTCAGCGGGTTGTCGGTGTCCTATCACTTCGGCCTGCCATCGGGTCCGGCGATCATTCTGGCCGCCGGGCTGATCTATCTGCTGTCACTGTGCCTTGGCCCGGTGGGCAGTCTTGCCGCACGCTATCTGCCGCGGCGCCATCTTGAATCGTGAAAGGAATATTCATGCTGACACGTCGCACGATGCTGGCCTCGGCCGCGCTAAGCCTGATCCTGTCCACCACCGCGTTTGCGCAGGACAAACTGAATGTCGTGGCTTCGTTCTCGATCCTGGGTGACATGGTTCAGAATGTGGGCGGCGACCGCATTGCCCTGACCACGCTGGTCGGTCCCGATGGCGATGGCCATGTCTATCAGCCCACCCCCGCCGATGCCGAGGCCGTCGCCAAGGCCGGTCTTCTGGTGATCAACGGGCTGGAATTCGAGGGCTGGACCCCGCGCCTGATTGAGGCTGCGGGCTATCAGGGCCCCGTCGTGATCGCGGCCGAGGGGATCACCCCGCTGAAAAACGCCGAAGACGATCACGACGACCATGCGGATCACGACGATCACGACCACGGGGATCATGACGATCACGCTGGTCATGATCACGCCGGTCATGATCACGACGACCACGACCACGCCGATCATGACGACCACGATCATGACGAGCACGCCAAAGACGACCACGACCACGATGATCACGCTGCCGATGACGGCCATCACCACCATGGTGCCTATGACCCCCATGCCTGGCAAAGCGTCGCCAATGCCAGGGTCTATGTCGCCAATATCGCCCGCGGCCTGACCGAGGCCGACCCGGCAGGCGCCGAAACCTATGCCGCCAATGCCAAGGCCTATACCGACAAGCTGGACGCGCTGGACAGCCAGCTTCACGCCGCTGTCGACGCCCTGCCGCAGGACAGCCGCACCATCGTCACCTCGCATGATGCGTTCGGCTATTTCGCCCGCGACTACGGCCTGAAATTCGTTGCCCCGCAAGGCGTCTCGACCGAGGCCTCGGCCTCGGCCCGCGATGTCGGCGCGCTGATCACCCAGATCCGCGATCAGCAGATCAAAGCCGTGTTCGTCGAAAACATCAGCGACAGCCGGTTGCTGCAACAGATCGCCTCGGAAACCGGTGCCAGGATCGGCGGCACGCTGTTCTCGGATGCGCTGTCGCCGGCGGATGGCCCCGCCGCGACCTATATCGACATGATGCGGCACAATATGTCGGAAATCAGCAAAGCGCTGGCGAAATAAACCCGGTCAAGGCCCCGCACCGCACGGGGCCTTGCATCCCCCGGCCCATCGCGGCAATCCTGCACCCGCCCGGACGACCGGAGGCCACGATGCCCGACTTTCCCCGAACAGATGATTGGGCGCTGCTGCCGCAGGCCCTGTTCGATGGCGAATGCCTGCGCCGCGATCTGGCCATCCATATCAGCGGCGACCGCATTCAGGCGCTGTGCCCGCCGCAGGCCCTGCCCGATAACCTGCCCCGGCTGCACAGTGACCTGATCGCGGCACCGGGCTTTGTCGACCTTCAGGTCAATGGCGGCGGGGGCGTGTTGCTGAACGCCGACCCCACCGCACAAGCCATGCGCGCCATCGCCGCCGCGCATCGCCAGCGCGGCACCACCGCCATCCTGCCGACGCTGATCACCGACGCCCCCGCCCTGATGGACCGTGCCGCCGATGCCATCCGTCAGGCCATCGGGGCCGAGGGCATCGCCGGCATTCATTTCGAGGGGCCGCATATCGCCCCCGCCCGGCGCGGCACCCATGCGGCGCGCTTCATCCGTCCCTGGGACCAACACAGCCACGACCTTGTGACCGGGCTTGCCCGCGACGGCATTCCGGTTCTTCTGACCCTTGCGCCCGAAACCGTGCCGCCCGGCACCATCCGCCAGCTTGTCACAGCCGGGGTCGTCGTCTCGATCGGCCACAGCGCCGGAACCGAGGCCACCACCCGCGCCGCAATTGCCGAGGGCGCACAGGCCGCGACCCACCTGTTCAATGCCATGACGCCGATGGAATCGCGCGCGCCCGGCGTTGTCGGGGCGGTGATCGACAGCGACATCCATGCCGGGCTGATCGTCGACGGCCACCATGTCAGCGACACGGCGCTGCGCGTCGCCATCCGCGCCCGCCCCCGCCCCGACCGCACGTTCCTTGTCTCGGACGCGATGCCCACGGTAAACGGATCCGGTCAGTTCACCCTCTATGGCCAGACAATCCACCTGTCCGACGGCAAACTGGTCAATGCCGAGGGCGCGCTGGCCGGCGTCCATATCGACATGGCCGGCGCCGTCGCCAATACCGTGACCCGCCTTGGCCTGCCGCTGGAACAGGCGCTGGCGATGTCATCGGCCATTCCTGCTGGCCTGATGCGGCTGTCAGACCACGGCCATCTGGCGCCCCGCTATCGCGCCGATCTTGTTCTTCTGACCCCGGATGGCCAGACACAGGCGGTCATCTGGGGCGGACGCGGCCAGCTCATCACCCGATAACGCCACCCTGCACGGACAGGGAAAGCAACACGTGAAGGTTGCAAAGCCGAATAAACAACCTTAACGTGTCATTTCAGGATAAACTCACCTGATTGGCGTGCCATGCCCGTTTATGAAGTCCAGCTTGTCACCATCGCCACCGGGGCTTGGCGGACGGAAGCGTACGGATATAACAGCGTCCCCGTCCCCCGAACCGGCGACCATTATGATCTGTCCAATGCCAGCCTGTCGATCATCCGCATCAATGATCAAGGCCCGGCAGGGGGCGCTGGCGACGTGTTCAACGTTGGCTACGGCGCTGAAGGGACACAGCAAACCCTTGCCGAGGATACCCTGCTTGGCAATGATGCCACCCAATACCTTTACCCCGCCGGAACCACGATTGCGGTGTCATATACCCGTATTCTGGCGACGGCGACGCCGGTCGATGCCGATGGCAATCCTCAGCTGGATCAGGACGGCAACCCGATCCAGCTGCAATACACGCTCTCGCTGCCAATGGATGGCAACGATATCTATGAAAGCCTTGGCGGCAAACAATCTTTCATGATCCTGCCTCTGGGGCATGACACCCCGTTCGATCTGACCATGACACTTCGCTATGACGGTCTGGCGGATGCGATGTCTGCCCCCTATCCGCCTCAGCCGATCTATCCCGATGCACCCTGCTTTACATCCGGCACGCTGATCGACACGCCGCACGGTCCGGTGCCGATTCAGGATCTGCGCCCCGGCGATCTGGTGCTGACCCGCGACAACGGCCCCCAGCCCATCCGCTGGGTCGGCGGGCGGCTTCTGGATGCGCGTGCACTGGACCTTCGCCCCAACCTGCGCCCGATCCGCATCCGCGCCGGGGCGCTTGGGCCGGGCCAGCCCTGCCGCGACCTTGTCGTCTCGCCCCAGCACCGCATTCTGGTTCAGTCCAGCATCGCCGCCCGCATGTTCGACAGCCCCGAGGTGCTGATCGCCGCCAAACATCTCTGCCTGCTTGACGGCATCACCCCCGAGGCCCCGCCCGACGGCGTCCACTATCTGCATATCCTTCTGGACCGGCACGAGGTTCTGCGCTCGAACGGTGCCTGGACGGAAAGCCTGCTTACCGGTCCCCAGGCCCTCAAGTCGCTGACCGCGCCGGCCCGGCACGAAATCCTGTCGATCTTTCCCGAACTGGCCGCCGCCATCACCCCACCCGGCGCCCGCCCGCTGATCGAGGGGCGCCGCAGCCGCAAACTGGCCGAACGCCACCAGCGCAACCGCAAGGCGCTGGTGGCCTGACGCCCCCGCATCGGCGGGGCGCCTGTCGCCGGTTTATTTCACCGTGATCCGGCCATCGGTTTTGGCGACGAAATCCGGGCCTTTCTTGGCCAGATATTCTGCCAGCACATCGGCCAGATCCGGCCCGAAATCATAGGCCTTGCGCGCCTCGTTGGCGAAAACGGCATACCCGTCACCACCCCCGCGCATATAGTTGTTGCTGACCACCCCATATTCCGCCGCCGGGTCAATCGGCACCCACTGTTCGCCATCCGCAACCATCACGTCGCTGATGCGCTGGCCCGGCGCAGCTGCGGGGTCGACGGTATATTTCAGCCCCGCCACCTGCGCGAACCGGCCCGCGCCCTCTTCCATCTGGCTGGCACCGTTTTCCAGCGCCGTCACCACGCCTGCCCCGCTTAACCAAAAGGTCGACAGCGTGTTCTGGAACGGCAGGACCGAGATCACCTCACCCATCGAGACCGGCCCCGCGTCAATCGCGGCCCGCAACCCGCCGCCATTCTGAATGGCAATCTGAATACCCTGGTTGCGCACCCGGTCCAGCATCGCATCCGCGACCAGACTGCCCATCTGGCACTCCTTGGCCCGGCACTCGGTCCGGTCGGCGCCAATTTCGGCCGTGGTGTTGGCCACGATACGGGTTTTCAGCTCTTCGATGGGCTTGGCCATCTCGGTGATGCGGGCCAGCATCTTCTCGTCCGGCGTGACCGAGGCATCCAGCAGAATCGGCTGCCCCTCGGCCTTGATCACCTTGCCCTCATCGTCAAAGGTGACAACCAGATGCCCCAGATATTTGCCATAGGCATAGGCCTGCACCACCGGCACCCCAACGCCATCGCTGCCATTCACCATGGTCGGGTACGGGCCTTCGGCGGCCTCGTCGTCATTGGACAACAGCGTATGCGAATGCCCGCCCACCACGACATCGACACCCGGCACCTCGGCGGCAATGACCTGATCGCGCTTGTATCCCTCATGGGTCAGGGCGATGACCTTGTTCACGCCCTCATCGGCCAGCGCCGCCGCATCGGCCTTCAGACTGTCCAGATCATCCTTGAAAATCACCGATTTCCCCGGCGATGACGTCTCGGGCGTGTCCATGGCCAGCGCGCTGATAATGCCGATCTTCTGGTCCCCGACCTCCAGCACCAGCTTGTCACCGACAATATCCTTCAAAACATTCGACTGCGACAGATCAAGGTTTCCCGAAATCACCGGAAACTTCACTCCCGATGCCAGCAGCGCCAGCCCCTCGGGACCATCATCGAATTCATGGTTACCGACCGCCATCGCATCGAAACCGATGGCATTCATGAATTCGACCGTGTCCTTGCCCTTATAGGTCGAATAAAACAGGCTGCCCTGATACTGATCCCCCGCATCCAGCACGACGACATTCTCGCCCTCGGCCTTCAACCCGTCGCGCAATTCGCGAATCTTGCTGGCCACGCGGGCGATCCCGCCAAAGCATTCGCCCTTTTCCTCGCCCTCGGCATCACAGGTGCTGTCATATTTGTTGATTGATTCGATCCGGCTGTGCAAATCGTTGATATGCAGAATATGCAGCCGATACTCGGCATGGGCCGCACCGGCTGTCAAAGCAATGGCGGCAACGGATAAAAGCAGGCGACAAGACATGATCCACAGGCTCCCTCGGGACAGATACTGCCGCGATGGTGCCTGCGCCGGTCCCGCGATGCAAGCCGCTTGGGGACCGGCCCGGCCGGGTCCGTGCCGCTTGACCGGACGCGCATCTGCGGGGATAAGCGCCCCATGCTAATCTTCAAGATTTTCCGCGCCCCCGAATGGCACCAGCTGCGTCAGAACGGCGCCACCGATGGTGCCCCTGTCGACCTGGCTGACGGCTTTATCCATCTCTCGACCGCCGACCAGCTTGCCACGACCGCCGCCAAACATTTTGCCGGTGAAACCGGGCTGATCCTTGCCGCCGTTCAGGCCGAACCGCTTGGCGACGCGCTGAAATGGGAAGTGTCGCGCGGCGGGGCGCTGTTTCCGCATCTCTACCGCCCGCTGCAACTGGCCGATATCGCATGGCACCGCGACCTGCCCCTCGGCCCCGACGGCCACCAGACCGGAGATCTGACATGACCCTGATCGAACGCGCCGGCCTTGCCATCCTGCACCGCATGGACCCCGAACGCGCGCATGACCTGTCGATCCGCGCACTGGCCAGCGGGCTGGTGCCGCTGCCGGGGACGCCGCTTACCTCGAACCGTATCGCCAGCACCATCGCCGGGCTGGACCTGCCAAACCCGGTTGGTCTGGCCGCAGGTTATGACAAGAACGCGCGCTGCGTCGCCGCCCTGATGCAGGCCGGTTTCGGCTTTATCGAACTTGGCGCCGCCACCCCGCGCCCACAGCCGGGCAACCCCAAACCGCGGCTGTTCCGGCTGGCCGCCGACCGCGCCGTCATCAATCGCTTCGGCTTTAACAATGACGGCGCCGCCGCCATCGCCACCCGCATGGCCGCGCGGCCGCAGGGCATTCCCGTAGGCCTCAATATCGGGGCCAACAAGGACAGCGCGGACCGTGCCGCCGATTTCGCACAGGTGGTTCAGATGGCCGGTCAACACGCCGATTTTCTGACCATCAATGTCAGCTCCCCGAACACCGAGAAACTGCGCGACCTGCAAGGCGCCACCGCCCTTGCCGCGCTGGTCGAGGGCGTCCAGCAGGCCCGCGACGCCCTGCCCGGCCCGCGCCGTCCGGTTTTCATCAAGCTGGCCCCCGACCTTGACCCACAGGCGCTGTCAGACCTGGCTGCGGTGGCGCTGAATGCGCGCGTCGACGGGCTGATCGCCACCAATACCACCCTGTCGCGCGACGGCCTGACCGACCCGCAGGCGCCACAGGCCGGCGGCCTGTCCGGCGCACCGCTGTTTGACCGCGCCACCGAAATTCTGTCCGGCCTGTATCGCCTGACAAATGGTCAGATCCCGATCATCGGCGTCGGCGGAATCGGCTCGACCGAACAGGCACTGGCCAAAATCCGCGCCGGTGCCAGCGCGGTCCAGATCTACAGCGCGCTGATCTATCACGGCCTGTCGCTGGTGCCGCAAATCGTGCAGGGCATCGACGACTATCTGGCCCGGCACAACATGGTCCTGCCCGAACTGATCGGACGGGATCACCGTTAAAGCAGGTCTTTCAACCGCAGCATATGGTCCATGGCGCTGAACGGCGCATCGCAACCGGCATCGCCCACGATGCGCGCCGGCACGCCCGCCACGGTCTTGCAGCACGGCACTTCCTCCAGCACCACCGACCCGGCGGCGATGCGGCTGCGATCGCCGACGCGGATATTGCCCAGAACCTTGGCACCCGCCCCGATCAGCACCCCATTGCCAATCTTGGGGTGGCGGTCGCCATCGCCCTTGCCCGTCCCCCCCAGCGTCACCGAATGCAGCATCGACACGTCATTGCCCACCACCGCGGTTTCCCCGATCACGATGGAATGGGCATGGTCGATCATCACCCCGGTGCCGATCCGGGCGGCGGGGTGAATATCGACGCCGAACACCTCGGAACAGCGCATCTGCACGAAATAGGCCATGTCCTTGCGGCCCTGTTGCCACAGCCAATGCCCGATCCGATAGGCCTGCAACGACTGGAACCCCTTGAAAAACAACATCGGCTGCATCAGCCGGTGGGTTGCCGGGTCGCGGTCGTAATGCGCCAGCAGGTCCAGCCGCGCAGCCTCCGTCAGCGATGGCGACTGGATATGCGCCTGATCCGCGATCTCGCGCAAAAGCTGCTCGGACATCTCGCCCGAGGCCAGCTTCAGCGCAAACCGATAGGCCAGCGCACAGGCAAAACTGTCATGATGCAACAGGCCGGAATGGATCAGCCCCCCCAGCAAAGGCTCGGCGCGCACGGCCTGTTCGGCCTCGCCGCAGATGCGCGACCACAACACGCTCAGATCGTCGGTGATGCCATCCATGACGCTCTCCTGTGACTGTTCGCGGCCTGATTACGGCAAAATGCGCGCCGGGGAAAGTGACCCTCAATCCGGCAGCGCCAGATCCAGCCAGTGGATCGCCAGCCGCAGCCGGCCACTGCTGATCTGCCCGCCCTGCGCGGTGACAATCAGCGGCGCGGCCTGCCAATAGGTCATCGGCTGGCCCAACAGCCCCCGCACCCATGACCCCTGCGCCATGCCCAGGCCATTGCCAAACCGGTCCAGCGCGCCATCGGTGCCCAGTGACCAGCTTTGTGCCGTGCCGGTCATGGCCGCGCTGACCCGCGCACTGACCCCGACGACCATCACCCCGGCGGGGATCTCGGCGGTGGTGACAATGCTCTCACCCCCGCTCAGCTCCACCTCGGCCTCGGTAATCCCGGCACACAGCCCGCCACCAAAGCCCCCCATGGTCAGCGCCCCGGAACGCCAGCGGGTGCCGTCATGAATGGCCGGAACCCCCGTCCCGGCCAGAAAGGCGCGCTGGCCCTGCACCGGATCGGCAAAGACCCAGCCGCCATTGACGGCAATGGCCACACGCCCGGCCTGCCCTTCCCACGCGTTCACGGCACCTTCCGGCACCCCCCAGCACTGGCCGTCAATCACCGCCGCAGGTGGCTCGGTGCGCCCGATACCTTGCAGCACAAGGTTCACCAGACCATCCAGCCGCATCAGGCCCTCATTGACCGTGACATGCTTTTGCGCCTGCGCCGGCTGAACCAGCGGCAAACCGCAAACCGGTGTTTGTTGCTCAGACATGAATCGTTCTCCTTGCAAAAAGGCCGGGGCCATAGGTTTCGGAAAGCTGCGCCACCGCCAGGTCGAAATCGCCCCCGGCGACGGCATTGTCCCAGACCGGCTGCGGCACCAGCCAGCGCGGCTGCGCGGTGCTGGCCTCATGCAGCACAGCCCCCCCGCGCATCAGCCGCACGACATAGGCCTCGCGACCCTCGCCCAGCGGCACATCCGGTCCGTCCCAGCCATCGCCACCGATCCGGCTGCGCCGCACCCAACTGACCTGACGCCCCGCCAGCCGCAGATGCACTGGCGCCAGCGGCCGCAGGCCCACGCCCGAAAACGCCGCCCCGATCTGGCGATAGCTGGGATCATCCGGCGCCCGCAGCGCAGGCCCGACCCGCCACCAGCGCATCTGCCCCCGCGCCGAGGGTGACAGATCGACCTGCCGCGCCGCGCCATCCAGCATCACCACGGTGCTGCCAACCGGCCAGACATCAGGCATCAGCGCATCGCTGCCCGCCTGCCCGCGCAACCGCCCCGACAGGTCCCACACCCCCGGTGCCACCAGATCGGCGCGGGCAAACTGGAACAGCTCCCAATTCTCGGGGCTGCCATCTCCGATCGCCATCAGGTTCGCCCCCGCCAACAGCGCCGCCCCGTCAGCCGAGGCCAGCGCCCCGCCCTTCATCCGCACCCGCAGGGCCGGCCCCCGGTCGGTCAGCCCGGCCCGCGCCCGCGCCATCGGCGTCAGGCTCTGGCCCATGACCGAAGGCCGCAGGATGGTGCGGTTCAGCGTGAACCCGCCCTCGTCCGAGGCCGACATCCACGCCGCCGCAGCCCCCGCCCAGGGCGTCGCGGTCACCGCCAGATAAGGCGCATGGGGTGCCTCGTCACCGCGCAACAGCGGCAGGTCCAGAAACACCGGCCAGACCGGCACCGGCGGCACATGACCCGCCACCTGCACACCGCCCTCGGTCAGCGCATCGGCGGGCTGGTAAACCGACGGCTCGACCCGCACCGCATCCAGCACCATCGCGCCCGCACGCTCGACCCGGTCGATGCGCCAGCGCCGCCGCACCCCCTGGCATCGGGCAGCGACACCACGTCACCCGGCCCCAGCGCGGCATGGGACGGCGGCAGCGCGAAACGCACCGCATCCCGCGCCACCCGCGCCTCCGACAGCCAGCGTTCGGCCACCGCGCGCGCCTCGCCCCGTGTCAGCGCCATCGGATATTCCGATGACGACGACTGGCTGCGATCCGCCTCGGGCAGCATCGTCTCGGCGGTCGCAATCGCGAAATCGCCCCCTGCCTCGACATGGGTCAGCCGCACACAGCCCGCCAGCTCCGGCTCGGGGGCGCGGCTGTATTCCGGCTGCGACAGCCCCTCTGCCTCGGCCAGATCGCCCGCCTCCAGCACCGCATCCAGACGCCCGTCGCGGCTGCGGAACTGCAACCGCCCGTCACGCTCGACCGCGTCAAAGCCATGGGTCAGCATCAGCGCCTGCAACGCCGCCCGCCCGGTCTCGCCACCCTGCAACGCATAGCCGCGCAAGACACCCGACAGGCCGGACACATCCGCCGCCGTCACCCCGGCCTGCTGACAGATCTCGGCCACTACATCACGCAGCGGCGCCGCCCCGGCCCGGCCGTTCAGCCAATGCCCGCGCGCCCATGCCGGACCGTCCGACCACAGATCGGTCCGCGCCGGAAATGCCGGATAAGGCCGCGCATCCCAGGCCCAGACATAGGCCCGCGACAAATCGACCATCCGCCCGCCCCCGGCCATGGCCGGGTTCTGCGCAGGGTCCGACCAGTGCTGCGTCAGCGCCCGGAAATAGGCCTGCTGCAACGCATCATCGCGACGCCCGTCTGAATAAAACGGCAGGGCCGATTCCGAACTCAGCGCGTCCAGAAACTTGTTGGGCTGGTTGGTCGCCTTGTCCAGCGCCGCACAGCCGATCTCGGTAAACCAGATCGGCTTGGACCCCGGCACCCAGGGGGTGGCCTGCGCCTGACGCACCCCGCCGATACGCTCGTGATGGGCATTGCCCCACCAGCCGCGCAGGTCTTTATATCGCCAGATCCAGTCCTCGCCATGCGCGGCATCGGCAATCGGCGTGCGGATCTGCGCATCACGATGCTCGGGCGCGGCATAATACCAGTCATAGCCCTCGCCCCCCGCCACGTTCCCGGCCAGATAATCCGGGTTGTCGATCCGCCCCCAATGCGCATCCAGATGGTCCTCGCCATCGCGCCAGTCCGACAGCGGCATGTAATTGTCGATGCCGACAAACCCGATGGCCGGATGCGCCCAAAGCGGGTCCAGATGAAAGCGCACATCGCCATCGGGCGTGTGATGGCCATAATATTCCGACCAGTCCGCCGCATAGCCGATATGAACCTGCGGCCCCAGAATTGCCCGCACCTCGGCGGCCAGACGGCACAGTTCCGCCACGGCCGGGTATCCGTCCACGCCCCGGATCCGCGTCAGATCGCGCATCTCGGACCCGATCAGAAACGCATCCACACCCCCGGCCAGCGCACACAGATGCGCATAATGCAGAATAAACCGGCGATAGCCCCAATCCTCCACGGGACCGTCATAAAAAACCTGTTCATCCTTGATGCGGAAATGCGCGGGCTGCGCCTGACCAAAGAATGCCGCGACCTCGGCCCCGGCGGCTTCGGTGCCGTCACTGCTGCCCGCGCGACCCGGCGCGATCTCGGTGGTGATGCGCCCGCGCCAGGGCATGACCGGCTGTTCATCGCCGCCATAGGGGTCCGGCAGGCCGTTTCCGGGCTGCTGCTCCATCAGGATGAACGGATAAAACATCGGCTTCTTGCCCGCCGCGCGCAGCGCCCGCAGCGCCTCGACCACCGACCCGTCGGCGGGCGTGCCCCCGTAAACGGGCCGCTCGTCACGGCGCGCAACCTCCTGCGCGGCGGCGCGGTCAATGCCCCCGGCCCGCCACGCCATGTCACGCGCTTCGCGGGTGCTGTCCTCGACCTTGGGCCGCAGCGTGCAATGCCCGGCCCGCAGGTCGTCCCCAAACCACGACACCACCAGCGAGGCCGCCCCCGCCTTGGGCAGCTCGCGCCCCAAAATCTCAAGCGAGGTCGCAAAGTCGGTCAGCCCCGACCCGGTATTGCGGTTCACCGCCACCTGTTCGCCCAGACCCATGTCGACATTCACCGGCCGCGTCGCCAAAGTGTATTCCCCGGTGCCCGGAATGATCGCCACCGCCCGCACATCATGGGCCAGCCCACGCCCCCCCTGCGGCTGCCGGATCACCTCGAAGCTGAATTGCGGCACCCGGTTGCCCCAACGCTCCAGCGGCAGTTCCTCGAACACGACATAGGCGACCCCGCGATAAGCCGGCGCCTCATCGCCCTCATGCGCAGAAATGCAGGGGTCCGGCATCTGCCCGGCATCGCCGTGATAGACCCGCATATTCAGATCCTCGGGCGCGATTTCCTCACCATCGGCCCAGATCCGGCCAATGCCGTTGATCTCCCCCTCACACAGCGCCAGCGCAAAACTCAGGCGATAGCTGTATTCCGTCACCTTCGGCTGCGCACCCTTGCCACCTCCCCGGCTGCGGCGGTCCTCGGTCAGCGGCGCAGCCCAGATCACATGCCCCGGCACCCGCATCTGCCCCCACAGACGCGCAATTGCCGTGCCCTCACCGGTGGTCTGCAACCGCAGACGGTCGACACGCCCGGTCTCGACCGCGGCCGACCCCGCCCCGATCAGGCGCTGGTCGATCATCCGGCCAACGCTGGCCCCGATGGCGCGACCGATCACGGCCCCCGACAGGCCCAGAACGGCGCCGCCAAAGCCCCCGCCGATCGCGGCCCCTGCCGCTGACAGCAAAATCGTGGCCATGCTGGCCTCCTTTCCTCAGGTATCGTTCAGCGGAAAGCGGAACCGCGCCGCGATCCGCTTTTCCCAAGGCCCGGTCAGCGGGCTTTCGACCACCCCGTGACGGTCATAGGCGTGAATGAAACTGGCCTGCGCCCCCAGCCCGGCCCGTATGCCCAGATGCTTGGCAACCGCCCCGGCGCGCATCCGAAACAACAGCACCTCGCCCGGCTGCGCCTCGGCCCCATGGGGCACCGCGATCAGGTTACGCCGCGCCGCCTGCCATAGCAGTTCGGCCCCGCCCACCTCGCCCCAATCGGCGGTATAGGCCGGCGGCACCTCTGGCTCGTGACCACAGATTTCGCGCCACACCCCACGGATCAGTCCCAGGCAATCGGTCCCCGCCCCCCGCACCGCATATTGGTGCAGATAGGGCGTCCCGATCCAGCCGCGCGCCGCCGCCACGACGCGCTCAGCGGTCACTGCCATGGCCAAAGATTTCGTCCCTGATCGCATCCCGGACCACCCCCCGTTTGACCCGCGTCACCTGTGGCGCCATCAGCCAGTCCTCGGCCGGCAAATGCGGAAAACCCCTGAAATTCAGGTAATTGTCGAATTTCAGACGGCAGGTGCCACCCCGCTTGTCGCACCCCGCAACCAGCCGCACCCGGTCCCCCGGCTGCAAGGCAATCGCCGGCGCATCCCACAACACCAGCGCCCGCCGACCGGCCTCGGGGACGCGATCATTCTTGATCAGCGCCGACAGCCCCGCCGCCGCACCCTGCACCACTTTCATCACCCCGCGTTCAAACCAGCGCGGCGCGAATCCGTCGATGCCCGACAACAGCAAAGCCTCGCTGCCCGTCCCTTCAACAACCTCGGCTTCGGCCCACAGGCCCGGCGCCGCCAGATCGACCCCACAGGCCGCATCGCCCAGCCGCGCCGAACACAGCGGATGATAGACCCGCCCCGACGGCTGGTTCAGCCGCTCGGACAAGCCGCGCAGCTCGGCCCGGAACGCCGCACCGCTGCGCGTCACCTCGCCCAGATGGCCGCGAAACACCTCGCGCCGGTTGGCGGTGTCGCGCCAGTCAACCTCCCACAGCCGCACCTCGGCCTCATCCCAGCGTCCGGCCATCAGGTCGGTCTCGGTGATGGCGGCATCGCTCAGCGCGCCCTCCGCCTCGCTGTTGTCAACCGACAGGCCGGCACCCTGCACCACGGCCTTGGCGGTCAGCCCGCTATCGGGACGAAACGCCATGCCGTCGAATGTCAGCACCGTATCATGGTCGGTAAAGCCCAGCGCAAACCCATCGCGGCGCGTCACCGCCCAGGCCCGTGCCAGCGTCGTCATCGCCCCGCCGCTCACAGCCGCACCTCCACCACCGGCACCGCCGGCAAATCGCCCGCCTGGAACGAGGCCACGGACACCGCGATCCGGTCGGTATCGAACCGCACCGGCACATCGAACTCGAACCCCGCCGTGACTTCGGCCCCATGCTCGGGCGGGGTGGCAAAGGTGACGATGCCGCTGGTCTCGTCCAGCGTGAAATCCACCGTCTCGACCTTGCCAACCCCGCCCACGGCAACCCGGATCGTGCCACGCACCGGCTTCAGCACCGGACGCCGATACGCCCCCGGCCCCGAGGCATAGGCTTTGCTCAGGGCAAATTCCGTCTGCCGCCCGTCGCCCTGACCGATCAACTGGTCATCCTGCGCCGGCTCGCGGCTGGGGGCACAGCTTTTGAAATCCGCCCAGTCCTTCCAGCGAAACCCGTGCAGCTGCCCGCCACGCGCCTCGAAAAACGCAATCAGCGCCGCCACATCGTCCAGTGACCTCAACCCCAGACCGGCATCATAACGCCGCCGCGAATGCGCCCACGGGGTGTTGCGCTGCTCGAACCCGTTGGTCAGCGCCACGATCTCGGTGCGCCGCTCGGGACCGCCGACACTGCCAAAGGACAGGTTGGCAGGAAAACGTATCTCGTGAAATCCCATGACCGGCTCCTCAACTGTTGCGATTGCCACGCGCCAGCGCCCGCCCCAGCTGCGCGGCGATCTGGCTTTGGCTGCGGCGGAAACCCTCGACATCGGGCGTGCTCACATTGACCGTCACGCTGACCGGTCGCCCCCCGCCCGTGGCCGAGGCCACCCCCAGCCGCCCGTCCGGCCCGCGCCGCAACGGCATGATGGCCTCGGGTCCGGCCTCGCCCATCAGGCCGGTGGCGCCGCGCATCGGGAAATAGGTCGGCTGGCTGACCACGCCCCCGCGCGCAAACGGCATCACCCGCCCCTGCACAAAGGCGCCGCCCTGCGCAAACGGCATCGCCCCCGCGACCAGACCGCCGACCGCCTGCGCCATGCCGCCTGCCACCGCCTGCTGCACCGGCTTCATCGCGGCGGCAAAAACCGTGTCCAACATGCTGCGCGCCACACCCTTCAGCGCATCGCTCAGCTTCATGCCGTCCATCACCAGCCCGCTGAAGGCCCGCCGCAAGCCGCCCTCGATCCCCGAGGCCAGCGTCCCCACCTCGCGCGTGGTAAAACTCATCGCCTCGCGCAGCCGCGCCAGCTCGTCCCCAAACTCCGCCGCCATGCGCCCGCTGCCATCCAACGCGTCCAGCGCCTCCAGCCCGTCCTGATCCGCCATCGGACCCCCCTTTCGTCATTCCTTGTCGGGAAACCGCGCCGCCAGCGCCGCCAGCCGGTCGCGGGTCATTCCCGCATCGCCCGGCCCGATCCCCAGCATCAGCGCCAATTCCGCCGGGGTCAGCGCCCAAAACACATCAGGCGCCAGCCCCAGCCGCTGCATCCCGGCCCGCATCAGGCCGGGCCAGTCCAGCCCGCTCATGGCCCGGCAATCTGGAAGGCGCGCACCAAAAGCTGTGCCGCTGCCCGTGCCGCACCCATCGGACCGCCAGCGATCTCGACCTGCAACAGATCGCCCGCCGCGCCGCGCCAGCCGCCCCCGCGCAGCCCCGCCGCCAGCACCGCCAGCACATCGCGGCTGGAAAAGCGGCCCGCCTCGAACCGCTCGACCAGCGCCACCATGCTGTCCACACCCAGATCCGCCTCCAGCTCGGCCAGCGCCCCCAGCGTCAGCCGCGCCTGATGCGGCTGACCATCCAGCACCAGCTGAACCTCACCCCGCCACGGATTGCCCATCACAGCTCCACAAAGCTCAGCGCCCCGGCCGAGGCCATGCTCATCTCATAGGTCGCCTCGCCGTTATAGCTGCCGGCATATTCCAGCGCGGTAATCTGGAACGCGCCCTCGACGATGCCGAAATCCGGGATCACCACCTGAAAGCGCGGCACCTCGCCATCGAAAAAGATCTGCCGCGCGCGCCCATCGGTGGCGGCATCGCGAAACACCCCGACCCGCTGATACTGGCCGAACGCACCCCCGCACCGGCCAGCAATTCGCGCCAGCCGCCTTCACTGTCCAGGCTGGTCACATCCACCGTTTCAGCATTGAACCCCAGGCGCGAGGCCCGCAGCCCCGCAATGGTCTGGAACTGACCCTCGCCGGTCATATCCATCTTGATCAACAGATCACGCCCGTTCTGCACTGTCATTTTCCGTCTCCTTCACTCCAGATCCAGACGCGCCCGAAAGGTCAGATCGACCCGCCGCGCCGCCCCGTTGCGCACCCGCCGCGCCCGCGCCCGCTGAAACCACAGCCCGACCAGAACCGCGCCACCACCGGGGTCCAGCACACCACTGCCAGCCCCGGCCTCCAGCGCCGAACAGACCGCGCCCGCCGCCGCCTTGACCCCGGCAAAACCGCTATCGGTGGCACTGCCCGACAAGACCGACACCACGAAATCGTGGCGGCTGCCCCGCCCCGTGCAATCGCCGGCATCGCGCACCTCCTCGGGGCCAAGCGCCACGAACACATCCGCCGGTGCCTCGACGGGCATGGCATCGTAAATCGCATCACCCACCAGCGCCCCCAGCGCCGCGTCATCGCGCAACACCGCATAAACCGCGGCCTGCAAAGCCGCCCCCGCCGCATAGCTCATGTCTGCACCTCTTCCGTCGCCTGACACACCAGCAACCGCCCCGCCGGTCCCGATTCCGCGACCGCCAGAACCCGGAACACCCGGCCCGCCATGCGCAGCCGCTGCCCCGGCGCCGGACGACGCGGATCGCCCGGCATTGCGGCCCGCAGGGTAATCTCCCAATGCTGCGCGCTTTCACGCCCGACCGGCCCCGAAACCTCGCGCCCGCCACGCGCCCGCATCGCCGCCCAGACCGTGCCCAGCGCCGCCCATCTGACACGGAACCCGCCCATGCCATCGGGCTGGCGCTGCGGCTGTTCCAGCACCAGTGGCACATTCAGCCGCGGCGCACTCATGCCCGCCCCCGTCCGGCCAGTGTCCGCACCGCGCGCCATTTCTCGATCAGCGCGCTGACCCCGAACGGCATCGCCGCAGCCGAGCCCTCAAAGCTGCGATCCTCGTAATAGCGCGCCGCCAGCATCAGCACCGCCTGCGCCAGATCGGCAGGCACCTGATCCCAGCTGTCCCCGAACCCGGCGGTGAACCGCACCACCACCGCGCCCCGACGTGGCACCGATGGCAGGATCACCCCAACCGGCGCCAGCACCGGGCGCTGCGCATCCGCCACCAGACGCCACTCGGTGTCCGGCACCGTGACCACGCCGCCCTCGCCATCCTCGATCTGCACCTCCTCGACGGCCAGAACCGGGGCCAGCGGCAATGCCTGCCCCAGCCGGTCGCGCCAGTCATCCAGCCGCATGGCAAAACGCCGGTGCAACAGCACCTTGCCCGTGCGCGCCTCGATGGTGGCAATGGCCGCGCGCAGAAAGCCGGCCAGCGCGCGCGCCTCGGCCGCATCCGCGACCATCTCAAAGCCCGATCCCAGCCGCAGATGATCGCGCAACGCGGCCACGGGCAGCGCCGCCTGGTCGGGCGCCGTTTCCTCGATAAGCATCATTTCCGAAATCTCCCGTTCCGCCTGTCTGCCCACCCCGGCCGGGGCAGGTTGGGGCCGCGCCCACGCGCCGGCAAAAGCACGCGCGGACAGTTGCAAAGCCGGTCATGCCGGCACACCACGCGCGACCCCGCCTTCACCTGCCGATCAGGCGAAGCTCAGGAACTTGACGGCACGGGCGTCGGTCACGCCGCCACCGACGCGCTTGGTGGCATAAAACAGCACATGCGGCTTGGCACTGAACGGGTCGCGCAGCACGCGCAGATCGGGACGTTCCGCAATGGTATAGGCGCGGCGGAAATCGCCAAAGGCGATGGGGTTGTTCAGCCCGCCCTTGTCGGGCATCGCCTCACAGATCACCACCGGATAGCCCATCAGCATCGACGGCTGCCCCGCCGACAGCGAATCGCTCCAGATAAAGCGGCCGTCAGCATCCTTCAGCTTGCGCAGCAGGGCAGCGGTGCGCGAATTCATCAGGAAGGCGCCATTGGCACGATATTCCGCATCCAGCGCATAAATGGTGTCAACCAGCGCATCCAGCACGCCGGTATTGCCGTTTTCCAGCGTGGTGGCCGCCTTGATCTGGCCAATCTCATTGGCGGCCTGCTGACCTTCGGCCTTGTGAATATGGCGCATCAGACCGCGCGGCTGGTTCATGCCGCTGCCGTTGATAAAAGCATCGGCCTCGGCGCGCGCAAAACGCTCGGCAATGCGCTCGGACAGCCAGGCGTCAATGTCGAAAGCCGCATCATCCAGCAGACGCTGGCTGGCCTTGGGCATGGCCGACAGTTCCTGCAACGGAATGCTGATGCGCTCGACCTTGGGCGCGGCGGTCTCGGTGGCGGTGCCCTCATTGCTCCAGCCCGCGGCGGCGTCGCCGGTCTCGACCAGCACTTCATAGGCCGAGGATTCGATCTGCACCACCGTCGCCAGCTGCCGCAGCGAGGCCGCGTTATGCAGCGCGCTCTGCACCGTCTCGGCCACCTGCGGCGCCGCCAGGAAACCACCGTCCGAGGCCACCGTCAGACCCTTTTCCTCGACCACCAGACCACGCAGCGCCTCGTCATTGCCGCTGCGCAGATAGGCGTTGAACGCCTTCTGATGCGGGGCCTCGACCTCGGCTGCGGTGGACAGGGGGCTGCGGCCCCGCGCGGCAGTTTTGCGATCCAGCATGGTCATACGCTCTTCCTGTTTGTGAAGCTGTTTCTGAATATCGTCGCGGAACGACTTGAGTTCATTGACGAACCCCGACATCGCCCCTTCCAGTTCGCCGGACATGCCCTGCCCGGCCGTGGTTTTCACCTCGGTCATCCTCGTCTCCTCGTCGCGGTGAAATGGCCCCTTGGGCCGTTGTGCGGAACCGCGCCCCCGCGCGGTCCCGAACCCCTGTTACGCGCCCCGCAAAGCAGCGGTGGCTGCGTTGAAAATCCCGGCCAGCGCGCGCATCTCGTCGGCGGCCTTACGCCCGACCTTGGCCTCGGGCAGCATCGGGAACGTGACCAAAGACACCTCCCACAGCTCAATCTCGGTCAACAGCCGGCGCCCCTTCTCGTCGCGCCCCGACCGCACGGTGCGATAGCCGATCGACAGCCCGTCAATCGCCCCGGCCCGGATCAGCGCCGCCGCCTCGCGCGCCTGCGCGACCTCGTCCAGCAGCCGGCCCCTGACCCACAGCCCCTTGCCATCCTCGCGGATCTCGTCCCAGACCCCGATGGGCCGCGCCGGGTCATGCTGCCACAGCATCCGCACCCGGTCCCCCTTGGCCGCCAGCCGCTTCAGGCTGGCCGCGCAAGACCCCGCCTGCACAATATCGCCGCCCTGATCGGCCAGCCCGAACAGGCTGGCATAGCCCTCGATCACCAGCGCCCCATCCGCCGCATCGCAGGTCAGCTTCGGCTGCCCGCCCGCGAATTTGCGTTCCAATCCCTCAATCACCTCAACCTCCTTTGGGCGCATAGTCCAGCAAGCCCTGCACAGCCTGCGTCAGGATCACCGCCACCACCCCATAAACGGTCATCCACAGGCGCTTTTCCAAACCCTCGATCAGCGCCTCGATCCGCTCCAGCCGCTTGTCCACGGCGCCGAATTGCAAAGCCATCACCCGCTCCTGCGCCTCGAAACGGTGGTGATGGGGGTCGAAACCATCTCCGAACCGCCCCCCATCCATGACCTCACACCTCCGTCTGCGCCGGCAGGCCCAGCAGCGCGCGCTTCTCGGCCTGGCTCAGGAACCCCGCCTCGCCCACGCGCCGCCACAGCTGGTCGCGCTCTTCTGCCAAGGCCGGGATCTGCTCGGCATCGGCGCGCAGATCGACCTCCGCCCCCAGATGCTCTGACATCCACCACGCGACCGAGGCCGCCACCCGCCCCACCAGCGGCAACACCGTCAGGCGATAGAACGCCCGATGCGCCTCGGCATAATTGGCATAGGTCGCATCCCCCTGAATCCCGATCAGCATCGGCGGCACCCCGAAAGCCTGCGCAATCTCGCGCGCGGCGGCCTGCTTGGTCTGGTGAAACTCCATATCCGAGGGGCTGAACCCCATCTGCTTCCAGTCCAGACCGCCCTCCAGCAGCATCGGCCGCCCGGCATTGCGCGCGCCCTGATGGTGCATCTCCATCTCGGCGACCAGCCGGTCATATTGCTCGGGGCTCAGGCTGCCCTGCCCATCGACGCCCTTGTAAACAATCGCCCCCGAGGGCCGCGCGGCATTATCCAGCAACGCCTTCGACCAGGCACTGGCACTGTTATGCACATCGACCGCCACCGCCGCCGCCTGCATGGGTGACAAACCGTAATGGTCATCCGTGGGATGAAAGCTCTTGATGTGGCAAATCGGGTCGGGACTGCCCGTCATATCAAACCGGTGCCTGCGCCCGCCCACGCTGTATTCAAAGGCCACCGGCCAGCCATCCGGTCCGGGCACGATGCTCATCCGGTCAGACCGCAACACATGCAGCTCCTCAGGCAGCCCGTCCCCGCGCGCCCCCACCGCTTCCACATACCCATTGCCGGTCAGCATGATCTGACCGAACAACGCCTCGAACAACTCGGCCCTGCCCTGACCGGGGTTCGGACGGCGCAGCAGATCCAGCACCGGATGCTGGTCGAAACGCTGCGCACGATCCTGCAACACCAAAGGCACCGCCGCCGCGGCCTCCGCGATCAGCCGAACACAGCGAAACCCGACCGGGTTGGCCACAAACCCCCCGCGCGTCAGACTGCCCGTGTCCCGCGCCGACCAGATCGGCCGCCCCAGCGCCCCCGCCGCCAAAGCCACGATCCGCCCGGTCGCACTGGCCTTCTTCTCCATCACCGGCTGCGCCACCTCCGGCGCGCGCCCAAACATCCGAAACGCCATCCCAATCTCCTTGCCTCGCAAAGGAAAAGGGCCGCCCGACCGGCAGCCCCCTTCTTCGTTGCTCAAATACCCACAACCCTCACAGGCTGCGCATCTGCGGCCGCAACCAGCGCGCCGCCGGCTCGATCATCAGCTCGTGGATCGCCCAGACCAGCGCATCCGCGCGGTCGGGACTGCCCCGCCCCTCGAACCCGCGCACCGTCATCTGACACATCTGGTCCTCCAGCGACCCAAGCCCGCCGCCGCGCAGATGCCGCACCCGGCCCTGCTCGTACAGCGCCGCCACCGGCTCGGCCCGCACCCCCTTGCCGCGCCCGGCCCGCAAAGCCCGGAACGGCACCAGCGGGTCAACCTGCCGGATCACCGCCTCAATCAGATCGCCCCCCTGATTGACCTCGGCCACCAGCCGCTCGGCCCCGTGACGCTGCATCGCCGCAATCGCCGCGCGCGCCCAGTCCGTCGGCACCCCCCGAACCGAGGCATCCTCCAGCACATAGGCCCGCCAGTCCCCCGGCCCGCCGCTCATCGACACCCCGGCCACCACGATCCCGCATTCGTCGCTGGCCCGCCCCGCCGTGACCGCCGGATCGACCGCCACCACAACGCGGTCCAGCTGCGGCACCGCATCCACCCGGCTGGCCTCCAGCATGGCCGTCGTCCACAACGCCCCCTCGATATCGTCCAGCAGCACCCCGTCCAGCTCCTGCCGCCCCAGCCGCGTCCCGGCATAGCGCGCCGCGACCTCCGACAGGAAACTCTCCGCCAGATAGGCCCGGTTCGCCTCGGTCGGCGCATGGGTGGTGACAGTGCTGGCGTTGCCCAAAAGCTGCTTCAACACCCCGACGTTGCGCGGCGTCGTGGTTACCACCTGCTGCGGGTGATCGCCCAGCCGCAAGGCAAATTGCAGCATGTCCCAGACATCAGACGCCTTTTTCCACTTCGCCAGCTCATCCGCCCAGGCCGCGTCGAATTGCGGTCCGCGCAGCGCCTCAGGCTCCTGCGCCGAATAGACCTGTGCCGTCGCCCCATTGGCCCAGACCAGCCGCCGCCGCGTCGCCTCCCAGACCGGTCGCCGGTCCGGCGGCGAACAGGCCAGAATGCCGGATTCACCGAACACCATGACATCGCGCACCTGATCATAGGTCTCCCCGATCAGCGCCACCCGATGCGCCCGCCCCGGCGCTGCCGCAACCGGCCCTTCGACCTGCGCGCGCACCCACTCGGCCCCGGCGCGGGTCTTGCCCGCCCCGCGCCCGCCCATGATCACCCAGGTTTTCCAGTCACCCTCGGGCGGCAATTGATGCGGCAATGCCCAGAATTCGAAAATCCACGGCAGGCTGACCAGCGCGTTCTCGCTCAGCCCCGACAGAAAGTCATCCACCTCCCCCGGCGCGGCGCAGGCAAGCCAGCCGGCGCCCGATTTCATCCCGTGCAGCCCCGAGGTCAAGGGCGCCTGCGCCGACTCCTCCGGCTGCATCCTTGCGAAGTTTGTCAAGTTTCTTCCTTTCCTCAAGCACCAGCTGCGTCGCCGCACGCAATTCGCGCACCAGCTTGACGGCATCCTTCAACTCGTCGACATCGCCATCCTTCAGCCGCTGTCGCGCCTGCGTCAGATCCGCGACGGTGTCGCGAAACAGATCCTGCGCGATGACCAGTTCGGCCAACGCGTCACCGGGGCTGAAAGGCCCCTCGGGCGGTTGCTCCCCCCGCTCGAATGTCACTGTCATCTTTTGCCCTGTCTCGTGTCCCTGTCCGCACGAGCGAGTCATGAAAAAAGCGGCCTCAGGTCACCGACCCGGCCGCTTGCCCATTTCTCCCAGCATGGATAATTTCTACCTAAAGGCGTTCGCAAAGTCAACAAAAAACCCACAGGGCGAACGCTGCCCGAAAAAATCCTGATTTTTCAAATTCCTGGAAACGCAACATCCCTATCATCCCGCGCAACACCACCCGCAACACCTCCCAGAATCACCCGTAAAAAAGCACTGCCTTCTACCCCGGCACCACAAATCCGCCCGCAAACCCACATCGCCCCCCGCCACACTTCCCCATGCGCCTGAACTTCTGCCGATCCTGCCGACCCTAGCAACAAAAAACACCCTGAAAATAAAACAGTCCCAGTCCCAGTCCCAGTCCCAGTCCCAGTCCCAGTCCCAGTCCCAGTCCCAGTCCCAGTCCCAGTCCCAGTCCCAGTC